>CALVIK010000034.1 GCA_944329545.1 uncultured Bacilli bacterium | reverse complement strand
AAGTAAAACAAAATATCGAAAGAAAACAAACATTACAAGGACACGCCAATGATGGTAAAGAAAAATTAAAAGCTCAACCAAAAAGAGTTAGTGTAAAAGTTGGTAGAAATGATCCATGTCCATGTGGCAGTGGTAAAAAATATAAACAATGTTGTGGAAAATAGTCTCGCAAACCCAAGTAATATAAGGGAAAACGCGAGTTTTTCTTTTTATCAAAAAATAGTCCAAAATAAGGACTGGAGCCATTCTGGAGCCACTTTGTAATTCAATTGCTTAATTACTTTAAGAATAATTTAAATCATGTGGTATAATAGTTGATTAAGTGAGGTAAACTTTATGAATGAATTTGTATTTGATTTAGAACAGAATGTAAATATGGGTGTAATTTCGGATAATACTTTTAAAGAAAGTAAGTCAATAGGACTTATAAAAGAATTGTTAGAAAAAAATAATAGAATTAAGGTAAGAACTACAGAAGAAGATAAGATTCCAGATTTAGATGGAAGAATTAGTATACTTGATAAAAATAATCACGATAGACTCTTGATCGAGGTTCAAAGTAAGACACTCCCTGAAGAGTATAGTGAATCTAAACCATATTTTTATGATTGCGATACTAAAGTGTTAAATGTAGTTAAATATAATAAATCTTTTAATCCTGTAGTTTTGTTTATGAGCGATATTAAAAATAAAAAGTTGTATTATAAGCTTATATCAAACGAATATCTTAAAGAAATTGATTTTAAAAATCAAGATACAAAAAGAATTAAGTTTGATAATAATGATTTATATGATGAGACTAAATTTATTGATGAATTGATAGAATATGCTAAATTAAGAACGATAATTATTAAAAAAGGCAGAGATTCACTTGTTACATCGTATGTTAATGGTCCAAATAAATACTATCATCTTATGCAAGATGCCATAGATAAATTAAATTATCGATTTGATCATGAACTAAAAGTTATAAAAGAGACTTTATTTCCATATGTATGGAAGTTTGGAATTGCTTATAACAAAACGAATGATGGATTTGTTTTAGGAATATATAAAATATATAAAGGAAGTAATGATACTTTAATAAAAAATTTTGATATAAGAAATGGAAATTATATGTTTGCCGAGTTTTCTACGTTAAATGAAAATATTTCTAATGTTTTAGAAAAATGGATTAAACAATGTATAAATGATTTTTATAATATCTATTGGTTGCATCCAAAGTATTGTTCTAATGAAGTTTTATCAGAAATAGTATTTACTTTTTTAGATAATATTACTTATTTAACTGATAAAATTAAATCAAAAAACAATTATAATTATTATAAAGATGTAGAAACTATAGATACAGTACATTCTTATATTAATGGCTTGATGAAATTTTATACTACAATATGGAATAATAGGGATAAATATAAAGATGGTAAAATCTTAGAACCATCATTTAGAGTAAGTGGAAAATTTATTATTTTTAATCCATTTGTAACTTTTCAAAATAGTAAAGAATTGTTAGAAAAATGCTTGTTTGAAAAGGATTTAACGCCATTTAAAAACAATATATTTTCGAATAGTAATCTAAATATGGATTTAATTATGTTAGCAGTAATTAAAATAGAAAAAAGAAAAATATCAAATATTCACAGATTACATTCAAAATATGATAATGATATAATAGAAAAAATATTTCTAAAATTACGTGATTCTTATTTATATACTAATGAAAAGTTAGGATTAAATGATATTCAAACTATATCAGGAAAATACATTATTTATTATTTTAAAGATAGAGATGATACTTATTGTGTTGATTATTCTTTTAATGATACTTTAGAAATTGCTTTTCAAATGGAAGAAAATACTGACTATGATGCAATAAGTATTAAATCTTTACAAACAGGAAAATTTAAGGATTTTTCGAGAATTCAAATGCCCTTATATAATATTACAAGGCTGATGATTAATAAGGGGTGTATGGAAGCACAGGGAGAAAAATTTGATTTTAAATCAGAGTCGATTAATATATTTGGCTTAAATGAATTTCCAATTTTAACAACTAAAATTAGGAATTAATGCCAAGTTGGGTGTGGACAAATATTTATAGTGAAATTAAAAAAGGCTTAGTAAAATAAGGGAAAACTAAGTCTTTTCATTTTGTTAAAAACAATGATTTTATATTCTGGAGCCATTTGTAGAGCCATATTAACAAAAAATAGTTAGTTTTCAACAGTATTTCTAGCTCTATTGATCGTATTAATTACTTCAGAAGATGTTGTATTAAATAAGTGGGAATAAGTGTTTAAAGTTTCACTTGAATTAGAATGCCCAAGATATTTAGAAACCATAGTAACGGGAGCACCATTATTAACTAAGAAAGAAGCACAGCTGTGTCTAAAATCATGTAGCCTTATTTCCTTAACACCAGCTTTATTTGCTATTTCTCCTTTTCTTCGTTGGGCTTGTTTATAAGTGAGAGGTGTAAGACCTTTATCATTACCAAATATAAAGAAATCCTCACTAAAGTTTTTAAATTTAGAAATCTCATCATAATACTTTTTAAGATCTTCATATAAAGCATTACACATAGTTAATATTCTATTACTTGAAGCAGTTTTTAAATTACATACATAGTAAGAAGAAGAGTAATTATCTAAACTTTGAACTTGTTTATTAATCCATAAAGTTTTATTATCCCAATTGATATCTTTCCATTGTAAGCCTCTAGCTTCTCCAATTCTTAATCCACAATAATACAAAGTTTCCCAAAGTATCCTATATCTTTCTTCATCTTCAGAAGCTAGAAATTTATCAAACTCAGCAATATCATAATAAGCCTTTTCTTTAACAAGTTCATCAGGATTCTTGAATCGTTCCATATTTAATAGCACCTGATGAAAGTTATAGCCATATCGCTTCTCTCCAAAGTTAAGAAATGCCTTTAATACCTTAAGTTTATCATTTTTAGTAACCGTTTTCATAGTATCTATACCAGCAATGTATTCTTTCCATTTATCATAATGAGCTATATTGAATTCAGAACACT
>CALVIK010000033.1 GCA_944329545.1 uncultured Bacilli bacterium | reverse complement strand
CTGCACCCACAATATAATCTCCTTGAATAATAGGGCAGCCACTCATGCCCTGAATCATTCTATTAGTTTGTTTTAATAATTTTTCATCAGTTATTTCACAAACAAAATTTTTGTTTTTTTGTTCTTTAGTGTTAATTTCCGTTATATTAATTTCGTATTCATTAATAGTATTTCCATCTAATACAGTTAAAATTTTAGCTTTACCAGTTTTAATATCTTTTGGAGTAGCTACTTTATAAGTATCTTTATTTGGTAGTTCATTAGTATAAGTACCAAAAATACCTTGCGTTGTATTTTCGTCTACTTCCCCAGTTACTTTGTTGACATCATATTCGGCTTCTTTTTCACCAGGCACACCATCAGAACTTGGTTTAATACCTGTTACTGTGGAATTATAGATTTCTCCGTCTTTAATTTCTAAGACTTCACCGGTAGATTGATCTTGAATTTCATGACCTAAAGCCCCAAATGTTTTGGTATTAGGATCGATAAAAGTTAAAGTTCCAATACCAGAAACACTATCTTTAACATATAAGCCAGTTTTGTAAACATCATTTTCATCTTTATAAAGTTTTAAATTAGCTTCTTTTTCTTTACCATTTCGTAAATAGCTGATTTTAATAGTTTCTTCTTTTTTTTCGTTTATTTTTTCAGCCATTTCTTCAATAGTATTTACTTTTGTATCATTAATTTCAGTAATCATATCGCCAGTTTTAAGACCTGCTTCACTAGCAGGATATTCGTTATTGACTTTATAGACACCAACAATTAAAATACCTTTAGAATTTAATTTAATACCAATATTTTCTCCACCGGCCATAATATAATCGGAATAAGCTAAGACATTTATTGGTATAATAAAAAATGTCAGAAGAAGGGTGATGAAGGTTTTTTGAAAATTTTTAAAAAACACTAAATCATCTCCTATATTTTTTTAGGCTACAGTAATATTATTAACAATTTTTTTAAAAATAAAATTAGAATTTTTTGTCAAAAAAAATTAGTCAAATGACTAATAATTTTCACATTTAAGTTCAAAATAAGCTTTAGGATGAGCACATACTGGGCAAATTTCTGGAGCTTCCTCGCCATAATGAATATGTCCACAATTACGGCAAATCCACATTTTAGGAGCCTCTTTTTTAAAGACATTGCCTTCTTTAACAGATTCTAATAATTTTAAATATCTCGTTTCATGTTCTTTTTCAATTTTAGCAACTTGCTCAAAAAGATAAGCAATGTGATCAAAACCTTCTTCTTTTGCTTCTTTAGCGAAATTAGCGTACATATCTGTCCATTCGTAATTTTCACCTTCAGCTGCTAATTTTAAAGCTTCCATTGTATTAACATTTAAGCTATCTTTTATTTCACCTTCGAATAATAGTTTTAACCACATTTTTGCGTGTTCTTTTTCGTTATTAGCAGTTTCTTCAAAAATAGCGCCTATTTGCTGATAACCTTCAGATTTTGCAGTTGATGCAAAATAAGTATATTTGTTTCTAGCTTGGCTTTCACCAGCAAAAGCTGTTAATAAATTTGCTTCAGTTTTAGAACCTTTTAATTCCATAATTCATACCTCTTTTCTAAATTTTTTTTAACAATTTAAATTATACTGATAAAATAGACCTTAGTCAAGTTATTTACCGAGCCAACTTAAAATATTTTCTTTTGGCATATAGCCATTACTTACTATATAATTATCTTTAGTTTTAAAATAAATTAAAGTTGGTACACTCATTATCCCATATTTTTTACATAAATTAGGATTTTTATCAACATCTATTTTGATAATTTTTATCTTGTCTTGAATTTCTTCAAGTTCTGGGGCAAGCATTTTACATGGCCCGCACCAAGTCGCAAAAAAGTCGACTAAAACATCACCATCTTTAATTAAATTTTCAAAGTTATTTTCATTTCCTTCAATCATTTTTTTCATTCCTTTCGTATTTATTAATAATTTTATCGGCCCCTTTAATTTTTAATTTACCATTATCAATTAATTTTTGAGCTGCCTGTGGAGTAACAATATTATATTTTAAGAACAAATCTAGCGTTTCCAAATTAAATTGATTGTTACTATTAGTGCTTTCGTATTTATCTTTTATATCCGCAAATTCTTTAGCAACTTTTATACTTTCGCCGGCAATATTTGAAAGTATTGGGGTACTATTTAAAATTGGTTCATTGAAAACTGACTTATGCATATCTTCACTAGCTACACCAGTCAAATTAATAATATATAAAATACCAAAAGTAATAACAAAGTTTTTAATGATACCAATAATCATTCCTAATATTTTAGATGGAATTCCTAAAATAATAGTAAATGAAAGTATTTTTTCAAATATTGTAGTTGCCAGTAAAAGTATTTTTAAAAGAATTAGTAAAATGCTAAATACTAAAACAAACGCTATTATTTCATATAAAGCAATATTGAATACTGTAAGACCCTTAATAAGTCCAAAAAAATCAAAAAATGGCAAGAAACTCATTAAAAATTCACTAAGGGGATTTTTTAAAATAAAAGCTAAAATAATTATAACAATATAACCTATACAATTAACTAAGCTTTTAGTAAATCCTTGCTTAAAACCAGTAAAAGCCCCTAAAACTAAAAATATAATAATTAAAACATCGACAATATTCATTTCATACCTCCAATAACATTATATTATAATTTTTTTAAAAAATAAAGGTAGTGGAAGTATTTTTTATTTTATGGTAAAATAAATAATAGGTGATTGAAATGGCAAAACCAAAAGTTCAAACAATAACGCTTAAAGTAAGTGAAAATACGAAAGAAAAAATGCAAAAATATTTTGAAGATAAAAAAAGACCGAAAACGCCACCTTATGCTGTTTTTCAAGCTGATGAAGCTGATACTGTTGTTACTTTATATGAATCTGGTAAAGCAGTTTTTCAAGGTATAAGTGCGGATATTGACGCTAATATTTGGAAAGAAACGGAAAAAAGATTAAATCCAGGTAAGCAAATAGAAATTAAAAAAGCTGGTGAAAAGAAAAAAGAAAAACCAAGTAATAATTTTGTTTATTACGCTAATACAATTGGCTCTGATGAAGTAGGTACTGGAGATTATTTCGGACCAATTGTTGTTAGTAGTACTTATGTTGCTAAAGAAAATATTTCTTTTTTAGAAAACTTAGGAGTTAAAGATTCTAAAAAAATGACTGATGCTGAAATATTAAGAGTAGTGCCAGAAATTATTAAAAAAATACCTTATTCAACGCGTATTTTAAATAATCGTGATTATAATGGGAAATATAGTGATGAAGTTAATATGAATGCGATGAAAGCTATTTTACACAATAAAGTTTTACTTGATTTAAATGAAAAATACGAAAATAAAGCTGATTATATTGTTGTTGATCAGTTTACCTATCCCAGTGCTTATTTTAAATATTTAGCAAAAACGGCCAATGTTCAAAAAAATATAACTTTTTTAACAAAAGCGGAAGATAAATGTCTCTCTGTTGCTTGTGCTAGTTTAATTAGCCGTTATGTTTTTATTAAAGAATTTAATAAAATGAGTAAAAGTGTTGGTTTTGATTTACCAAAAGGTGCTGGAGAATTAGTTGATGAAGCAGCAATTAAAATCGTGAAACAAAGTGGGTTTGAAGCTTTAAATGAACTAGTAAAATTAAACTTTAAAAATACCGAAAAAATTAAAAAAGCCTTAAAAATGTAAAAAAAGTGCCAAAAAAAGCACTTTTTTTATGATTTTTTAAAAAAAAGTGTTATAATGCAAGTAGGTAGTGCAAAAAATCTACCATACAGGGAGGTATAAATGGAAAATTTAAAGGTATTAAAAACAACTATAAATAGTAGCTTAGATAAGGAAAAAAGCACAAAACTCACTGGTTATCCATCAATTGATAAACCTTGGATGCAATTTTATAAAGAAAAAGAAAAAGATAATAGTCCTATTGAGCATACTTTATATGAATATTTACATGAGTGTAATAGAGGTAATTTGCATTCAACGGCTTTAGATTATTTTGGTAAAAAAATAACTTATAATCAAATGTTTGAAAAAATTGATAAATGTGCGGAAGCTTTAATCAAATGTGGGGTTAAACCAGGTGATTATATAACAATGAGTTTACCAAATTGTCCAGAAGCGGTTTATATTTTATACGCCGCTAATAAATTAGGCGTTGTCGTTAATAGTGTTGATCCAAGAACTAATCCTGAAGATATGAAAAAATATATTAATGAAACTAATTCCAAAGTGTTTTTAGCTTTAGATATGTGCTACGAAAATGTTAAGGATATTTTACCAGAAACAACTGCTAAAAAGATTGTAACAATTTCTCCGGCTAATTCAATGCCACTTATTATGTCAGTTTTATATAAATTAAAAACAAAAAGTGGTAAACTTGCTTGTAATCAAAATTTAATGGATTATGATAGATTTATTAAAAATGGTAAAGATGCTTTAGTTATTCCTAAAAAATATGAAAAAGATTATCCGGCAGTTATTGTTAGAACTGGTGGTACTACCGGTGAACCGAAAGGTGTTGTCCTTTCTAACGATAGTATTCATGGCGTTTTAAAAAATAATGAGGAAGGTGAAGTTAATTATCAAAGAGGTCAAGATTTCTTGGATATATTACCACCATTTATTAGTTATGGTATTGGGAACGCTTTACATTTAGGGTTATGTTTTGGTATGAGACTTATTTTAGTTCCTGCTTTAACAACTGAAGATTTCCCAAAATTATTAACTAAGTATTCGCCACATCATGTGTGTGGAAGTCCTGTGCATTGGGAACAATTATTAGTTGATGCTAGAGCTGCTAAAGCTGATTATTCAAAACTAATAACAGCTGGTTCTGGTGGCGATTCAATGTCAGCGTCTTTACAAAAACAAATTAGTGATTTTATTAGAGAAAGAGGCTGTCATTATATGATAAGTCAAGGCTATGGCATGAGTGAAACTGTTGCTGGAGTTTGCTATGCTCGTTCAAACGAATGTAATGAAATGGGTAGCGTTGGTATTCCATGGCCACTTAATATTGTATCAATTTTTGACCCAGAAACAAACGAAGAACTTCCTTATGGCGAAATTGGTGAAATATGTTTTGACACACCTTCAAGAATGATAGGTTATTATGGTGATAAAGCTAGTGAAACGGGTAAGGTGTTAAAGAAACACAAAGATGGTAAAATTTGGGTACATACTGGTGACCTTGGACATATAACTGAGCGCGGTATTGTTTATATCGACGGCCGAATTAAAAGAATTATTAATCGCAGCGGCATGAAAATATTCCCTGATAAAGTTGAAAATGTCTTAATTACCCATCCTGCGGTTGAAGCTTGTAGTGTAGTAGGCCTTGTACATAAAGAAGAAAGGCATGTGCCAATTGCTAATGTCAAGTTAAAAGAAGGTTTTACTTTAAATAATAGATTAAAAGAGCAATTACAAACTTTATGTGCTGAAAAATTGTTTGATTATGCTTTGCCTTATGAATATATTGAAATAGAAGAAATGCCATTTACACCTATTGGTAAGGTTAATTACCGGGCTTTAGAACAGTTAGATTATGAACTTTTAGCGCCAAATGATAGCAAAATTTTAGAAAGTGAAGAGGCAAGAGAACAAGGAATGGTGAAAAAATTAAAAAGGCAATAATGTCTTTTTTATTATCAATTTTATTTTATTTTTATCTTGAGTGTGATATAATTATTTTAAGATAGGAGGCGTTGTGATAATGTCAATACCATTTTCAATACCATTTGCCATTGCTTGCTTGTTGGTAACAATTATTTTATTGTTTTCGTATTTTTCTAAAAATAGAGTAAATTATATTGAAAATAAAATATTTTCATTTTTATTAGTCTTTACTTTTATTGGTTTAGGTTGTGAAATTGTTAGTTATATTTTAACGGTGTGTGAAGTTTCTTTGGATTCGTTTTTATACTATGCGGTTACAAAAACTATGATGCTTTACTATGCTACTTGGACGACAGCTTTCTTGTTTTATGTTTATGTTATTGGCCTAAAGGATCATGCAAAAATAAACTATGCTTTTGTAAAAGTAATCAGTATTTTGTATATTGTAACTGTCGCCTTAATCGCGCTTTTACCTGTTAGCCATGTTGTTAACAATAATACTGTTTTCCCAGAAGGCTTTTCTGTTAATATTTGCTATTTATATTTTGCTTTATGTTTTGTTATTATGATCGCACTTTTAATCAAGAATGTCCGCAATTTAAAAAATAAACAATATCTACCAGTTTTAGCTTTATTAATTTTAGGGACTGTTGTCGTTGTTGTTCAAGGAATTAATCCACAAATAATGCTTTTAACTTGCTCAGAGGCGCTTATAACTTTTATTATGTATTTTAGTATTGAAAATCCTGATTTACTTATGGTTGAAGAACTTAATCGTAATAAAGAATTATTAGAAAAAACAAATATGGCTTCTTCAAATTTTATGTTCAAAATTACTAGTGACTCTAGACAATATTTAAAAAAAATATTAACTATTAGTGAAAAATCTTTAGAAGAAAGAAATGTTAAAGCCTTGCAAGAAAGTATGCATAAAATTTACGAAGTTACAAAAGAGGCGGAAAACAAATTAAATAATATTATTGATGTTTCCGCAATTGATGTTAAAAATATTAAAATTAGTAATGAGGAATATAATTTTAATCAATTAATTGATCAAGTAAGATTACAATTTTCGGAAAATCTTTCTTCAAACATTAATTTTAATGTTAATATTGCCCAAAATATTCCAGAAAAACTATATGGTGATTCTATTAGGTTAAAACAAATAATATATGCTTTACTTTCTAATTTTGCTTCTAATATGGAAAAAGGCTATATTAATTTAGATATTAGTACAATTATTAAATATGATGTTTGTCGTCTTATTATTTCGGTTGAAAACTCTAATTCAGATATTGATTTAACAGAAGTTAATGATATTTTAAGTTTAGATGATAATGTTAGTGATGAAGAAATAAAACATATCAATGATTTAGATATCGATTTAAAATTAATGAAAAAGCTAATTAAATTATTAGGCGGTACTCTCCTAGTAACGAATGATTCTAATGTTAAAATTACTATTGTTTTAGATCAAGTTGTTGCTACTAAATCTCATAATGTTTTAGAAGATAAAATGTCAAAATATAATCAAAGTGTTAATGCCAAAAACATTATTGTTGTTGATGATGACTTAACAGAATTAAATCAAATAGAAGGCTATTTTAATGAAGAAGATATTAATGGGCTTTATACCGTTTACAGTGATGAGTGTGTACGCCGGGTAACGATTAAGCAAAAATTTAATTTAATTATTTTAGATGATGAAATGAAAGAAAAGAATGCCATTAACATATTAAAAGAATTACAAAAAAATGCTAAATTTAAAACACCAGTTATTGTTATGTTAGATGAGAAAAAACTTTCAATAAGCAAACATTATTTAGCTGATGGCTTTGCTGATTTTATTGATAAATCAAGATTAGATGCAGAAATTAAAAGAGTAGTAAATAAATATTTAAAATAATTTACTATTTTTTTAATACTTTTGAAACATTAAATCAAGCATAGAAAAATTTAAAATATGTATTATGGTAGTGTTTTTAATTATTAGTAGTAATTTTTAAGAAAATTTGATATAATAGCACCAGGTGATTTTAATGAAGAAAATTATTTTACCAATGATAATATGTATAATAATTGATAGAATAATTAAATTGGTTTGCTTAAGTAATTTAGATATAGGTGATGGCATAAGTATTATTGATAATATTTTTTCTATTACTTTAGTTACTAATACAGGAGCTGCTTTTAGTCTTTTTAGTTCTAACACTTTATTTTTAATTATTTTATCGTTTATTGTTATTGGCATTATTTATTTTTTCTTTATTAAAGACCAAAAATTAAGTAACTTTATGCAAATAACTTATGGTATTTTACTAGGGGGCATAATTGGTAATTTAATTGATAGAATTATTTATGGTTATGTTATCGATTATTTGAATTTCAGCTTCATTAATTTTCCAGTTTTTAATTTTGCTGATATATGTATTGTTATATCAATAATTATACTGATAATTAATATTTTAAAAGGTGATAAGCATGCAGTACAAAGTTCAAAATGATGAAATTAGGTTAGATAATTTTTTAACAGATATGATGGATGAAAGTCGTAACCAAATAAGTAAAATGATTAAAAATGGTGAAGTGTTAGTTAATGATAAAGTTGTTAAAGCTGGTTTTTTAGTTAAAACAGGTGATGTTGTAACGGTTAACCATAAAAATACTAATACGGATGTTACCCCAGAAAAAATGACTTTAGACATTGTTTACGAGGATGAAGATGTTATTGTTGTTAATAAAGCTAATGGGGTAGTGGTTCATCCTGGGGCGGGTAATTATCAACATACTTTAGTAAATGGCCTTTTATATCACACTAATTTAAGCAATGTTAATGGTGAAGTTCGGCCAGGAATCGTTCACCGAATTGATGCATATACAACTGGACTTTTAATGGTAGCTAAAAATAATAAAGCACATGAATCTTTGGCCAAACAGTTAGAAGAAAAAACGATTACGCGAAAATATGTTGCTTTAGTTTGGGGGGTTATTCCCAATGATACTGGTCTTATCGATGCCCCTATTGGCAGAAGTACTAGCGATCGTAAAAAAATGGCTGTTATAGCAGATGGTAAAAAAGCTATTACGCATTTTAAAGTGCTAAAAAGATATAAAAAAGCCACATTAATTGAGTTAAAACTTGAAACAGGAAGAACGCATCAAATAAGAGTGCATATGGCTTATATTGGTCATCCGGTTGTTAATGATAATGTTTATGGTAAAAGAAAAGTAATTGACGATACTGGGCAATGTTTACACGCGCAAACTTTAGGTTTTGTTCATCCCAAAACCGGTAAGTATATGGAATTTAATTGTGAACTTCCAGTATGTTTTACCAATATATTAAAGAAATTTGAATAAGGAGGTTTTATGAATCAAGTTATTATAAGTGAAAACGAAGAATTAGTAATGAAATTACTGCATTATTTTATTTCTTTAAGAGGATATAACCCAATAATGATAAGAGGTGTTCAAAACGAAATTTGGTTAGAAAACTTAAATGAAGATTATAAAATAATTAGAATAGTGTCTGACTATATTCATAATGATGAACAATTTAAAACAGATTTATTTAAAACAAAAGTATTAATGAAAGATATTAAGAAAAAAACACTATCTTTTAAAATGAATGCTTTAAGTATTTTTGTTAATTTAGGGGATAATGTTAATATCGATGAATTTAATGAAAATAATATTCGCTTTGCTGATTTAAAAAGTGAAGAAGATTTAAATAAATATCAATTTATTGAAGCTTCTTTCCCTGATATTAAACAAAACATGACTTTTAAAGAAAAAGGGTTAGAACTTTTTATGAAACTAACTAAAGATATTAATGAAAAAAACGAAGGTGATATGAAAATGAGTGAAGATGTGTTTAGAATAAAAAAACCAGTTGTTACTTATGCTTTGATTGCTATTAATATTTTGGTTTTCATCTTGTCATTTGTCTTTAATTTAATGAATGATTTTGCGGTTAATCGTTATTTTATAACACATGGAGAACCTTATCGTTTAATTACTGGTATTTTTTTGCACGCAGGAGTAATTCATTTACTTTTCAATATGTATGCTTTATACATTATTGGTATGCAGTTAGAAAGTTTTTTAGGCAAAAGCAAATTTTTGGCAGTTTATTTATTAAGCGGGCTTGCTGGAAGTATGCTTTCAATATTTATGAGTCCAGGCTTTAGCGTCGGTGCTTCTGGGGCTATTTTTGGGTTACTTGGTTCACTTTTATATTTTGGTTATCATTACAGGGTTTATTTGGATACAGTTATCAAATCACAAATTATTCCTTTAATTGTTATTAACTTATTATTAGGTTTCTTTATATCTGGTATTGATATTTGGGCTCATATTGGTGGCTTAATTGGTGGTTTATTAGCAACAATGGCCGTTGGTGTTAAATATAAATCGACAACCTTTGAAAAAATAAATGGCTGGATATTATATTTAATTTTTATAATTTTCCTCTCTTATATGGTATTTTTTGGCATTTAAAAAGTGATGGTTAGTCACTTTTTTTTATGGTTTTAATTTTAGGTTTTTCTTCTGGCTTTACTTTAGTTAATTCATCTTTTATTTCGTATAATAAATTAATTTCTTCTTCTTTAGTGAGCGTTTTACTTAAATGTTTTTCATTAGTTTTTTCTTTACTTTTTTCATCACTTTTTTCTTTTTCTTCATTTTCTTCTGAAGGGGCCACTTTTATATTATTTAAAGTGGCTTTTTTATGATAGTCATAAGCGGTTATAGTTTGAACAGCTAAGGTACTAAGCGATGCTAAAACAGCTAAGATGTTTAAAAGCTCTGTATTAAAAGCACAGTTTAAATAGCATAAACCGATAGTTGGAAAAAGGAAAAAAGTTTTTAATTTTCCTAAAATAGAACTTTTAGGATTGCCATTTCCTTTAAATGATTTTGAATTAATAAAAGCAATAACCGTTTCTGGCACTAAATTAATGAGAATTAAAGGAAATTTTGGTAAAATGGCTAAAGTAAGACCGATAGCAAATATTTTATCGACGATAGGGTCAAGTAATCTTCCAAATTCGCTAAAACCATTGTATTTGCGGGCAATTCTCCCATCAAAAAAATCAGTCGCGGAAAAGAAAACAACAGCTAAAAGAGTTCCTATATAGTTCCCACTAAAAAATAAAGAAGGAATGATAAATGTTCCGGCAAGTCTTGATGTAGTTAGTAAATTAGGAATCCAAGTCCTTTTGTTTTTCAAACTTTCTTTAAATAATTTCATTAAATTTTTTTCTTGTTTCATAAAGCACCTCAAAATTTGCCTTTTATTATAGCACGGTTTAAGTATTAAGTAAATAATTTACTTGTCATCTTTTGACAAATATAGATTTAAGAAATTTGTCAATTATTGTTTTTGACAACTATTTTTGCTATAATAAAATTAAGAAAAATAGGAGGTGGTTTGGATGAAAAAAGGATTGTATTTATTAATGTCGGCATTAATTACTTTAGCTTTTCTTGGACCATTTGTACCACCGATTAAAGCAAGTGCGGCTGGCGCTTATTCAGTAGTCATGGTTTCTGGTACAGCTGGTAATAAGACTGTTGGTTCATATTCTAATTATCAAGATGCGGTAAATGCAATGAATAAACAAAATTCTACTAGTACTAGTGTAGCAACCGTTTATAAAAATGGCAAAGTTATTAATTCAAAATATGCAATTTTTAAATTAAAACCTTCAACAGGGACTTTTAATGTCTATCAAGATATAAATGATAGTAGTGCTTATACTTATATTAATCCTTCTAGTATGTTAGATACAGCTTTTATTGATTATAATGAGAGTAAAAATATGGTACAAATAATGGTTAATGGATTTAAGGGGTGGATAACGGCTAGTGCGGGAACGATTACGCCAATTTCTTTATATTCAGCTAATATGATCGAATTAAATGCAAGTGGTTTAAATTTCCGTTCAGGTCCAGGGACTGGTTATTCTAGTATTGGCGCTATTACTTGTAAGGGCTGCTTATTTGCATATACTAGTAAACAAACATCAGGTGGTTATACTTGGTATAAAATTTCTTATAATGATAAAGATGGCTGGGTTGCTGGTGATCCTGAGTGGCTTAAAGAAACTACGGGTAATAGTTTAAATACATATTATTATCGCTATGGTAATGGTAATTTACTGCACCGGTTTGCTTATCATACCGGCACAGCAGAATCAGATTATTTTACTAATTTAGGGCCAAGCCCAACATATTTAAGTGTTGGCGCACATTATTATAGTTTCGATGGAGGAATTTACTTATATACTAGTTTAACTTCAATGCTTGATGATTATCGCAGTAACACTTATAAAAACGCCTTAAATAAAGATAATCCTAATTATCCATATTATTTATATGTCCCAGCTAAAACGGTTACTAAAGCTACAGCTGCTGATTTAGATAAACAAATAACAAATAAAAGTTCTAAAATGTATGGTTCTGGTAAAGTTTTTAAAGAAGTAGAAGAAATGTATGGGGTTAATGCTTTATCGATGTTTTCTTTAGCTAAAACCGAAAGTGCGAGTGGTACTAGTAAGCTAGCCCTTGAAAAAAATAATTTATTTGGTTATGGGGCTTATGATTCATGCCCATTTGACTGTGCTAGATCATATGCTAGTATTAAAGATTCTATTATTGATTATGCGAAAAATTATTTAGGTAGTTATGCGACGGCTGGGGCTTCATATTATTTTGGTTCTCATCAAGGTACCAAAGGAAGCGGTAGAGCGGTTAAATACGCATCAGATCCACTTTCTGGAGAAAAAGCGGCAGCTAATGCTTATATAACTGATAAAAATACTAATGGGATGAAAGACTATAAATCAAACACTATAGCTGTTAGTAAATTTGGTAAAGCTAATATTGTTGTTTATAAAGACGCTAGTACTAAAACGCCAATATATACAATGCGTAATAGTAATGCTAGTTTTGAAGTTTACAATGTTCCGGTAAATGTTATTGATCGGGAAGGGGACTTTTATAAAATATATACTGATAGTAATAATTATCAATATGGTTATGTTAAAGTAAGTGATTTTAACATTACTAATAGTCAGCCAGTTATCAGTGCTAGCGATAAAACAATTGCATTAAATGATGATTTTGATTATATGGATGGTGTTAGTGCCACTGATACGGAAGACGGTACTTTAACTAGTGAAATTACTTATGATGGTGAAGTTAATACTAGTGAAAATGGTGAATATGAAGTTACTTATAAGGTGACTGACAGTAGTAACTTTTCAGCAACTAAAACAGTTACCATTACTGTTGAAGGTGAAAATGATCCGATTATTAATGCAAGCGATAGAGAAGTCGCTCAATATACTGATTTTGATCCAATGGAAGGTGTAACAGCGACTGATGGCAATAACAATGATATAACTGAACAGGTTACTTATGAAAGTGATGTCGACACCAACGAAAAAGGAAAGTATGAAGTTACTTATAAAATAACCACCGAAGATGGTAAAGAAATAACTAAAACAATAACCATTACTGTTATTGATAATGAAAAACCAGAAATTAATGCTTTAGATAAAACAATTTATTTAAATAGTGATTTTGATCCTAAGGATGGTGTTACGGCAACTGATAATGAAGATGGTGATTTAACTAACAGTATTGAAGTGACGAAAAATGAAGTGAAAACAGATACAATTGGTGATTATAAAGTAGAATATTCAGTAACTGATACAGCCGGACAAACAACAACTAAAGAAATTACTGTTACTGTAGCTGAAAAGGTTGTTGAAGAAGGCGAAGGCCTATTCTACATGGATTATCTAAAGGATGTTGACGGTAATTTACAATTAAAAGGTTATAACACCATACAAGGAATCGATAATACATTAGATACTGATATTAAATATACTTTAATCTTAAAGAATATCGATACTGGTCAAACTTATGAGCAGGAAGCCACAAGAATTACTGATACTAGTGAAATGACAAAAACTATTTATAGTTTAGATGGTAAAGATTATACTTATTCTTGGTTTAAAATAAACATTGATTTGGATGATTTACCACAAGGTAATTATACAATGACTATTAAGTCATCTACTGAAGATTATTATTCAGAAAATATTATTAGTAATAAATTATATAAAACTCAAGATAGTAGTTATTCTGGCAATAAAAATGTTGTTATAAGAAGTAATTATAGTTATGATGGTAGCCCAGTTGAATTAATTGTTCGTGATGAGATGCTTGCCGAAAAAGAAGCTTCATCATATTATAATCAATATGATAAATATACAAAATTTGAATTTAATGAAGATAATACTTTACATTTAAAGGGCTTATCATATTCATATGGTGCTGATTTATCATCAGGAAACAATATTAGTAGAAAAATAATATTTGAAAATAAAGAAACATTCGAAACATATACTAAAGATTTAGGAAGTATTACTAATGGCGATTATACCGCTGTTTTACCTGAAGATGATGGTTTAGATAAAACTAGAGCTTGGTATGATGCGAATATTGACTTGTCTGATATTCCTAAAGGTGAATATATAATTTATATAACTACAACATCTAATATTACTGATATTTATGAATTTACTGAAAAATTAAATAGAAGTTTAGATGGTGTCAAAGCTACAATTGATGGTAAAGAATACACGTTTAGTATTAACTACAATAGCGGTAATAGAATAGAAATGACTGTAAAATAAGGAGAATAGATAATTCTTCTTATTTTTTATACACTAAAATAGAGTATAAAAAAAATGGTTAATAATAACCAATTTTTAATTTACATAAGTAATAGTAATAGTTGTACAACTTGATACAATAGAGCCATCACTTACTGATGAAGAGCAAACTGTTCCCGGTTCTTTATTTCCGTTAGAACATGCACTAACTGGATT
>CALVIK010000032.1 GCA_944329545.1 uncultured Bacilli bacterium | reverse complement strand
ATGACTCTTTAAAAAAATAAAAGTAATACAGCATCTCATAACACCGATTAACTAAATTGTGACTTTTTATGAATTTTTGACTTTTAGTAATATGTTTTCCTCCATTCTATTATTTAAAATAACTTAAAATCCACGTGACTATTTGTGTTGTAATCAAAGCACATACACCTGCTATTATAGTGTTTCTAATTTTACGATCATAACTCGCCTTTTCATTGTCATCACTACTCGCCATTTTTAAAGCATAATCTTTTGCAACAAAAAAAGCGGTGCCACCTATTACAAAGGATCTCAAAAATCCCATAGCATCCGTTAATAATCTTAAAACATCTTGTAATATTGTTTCCATTAAACACTATCATCTATTTTTAAAATATGATATACTAAATTTGATTGAGAGTTTATAGATATCGTATAGCTTAATACTTCTCGATCTTTTTTTATTTCTTGTTTTAACATAAAGCCTCCTATCTTGTTAATATTCTAATAACATTTTAATTTGTATTCCCTTTTTCATTCTTTCTTTTATTACATTACAAAAATCCTCTGACTTTTCAATTCCAATCCATTTTCTTTTAGAAATTTCACAAGCAATTAACGTCGAGCCACTGCCAGAAGTAAAATCCAAAACAACTTCATTTTCTTTGGTATAAGTACAAATTAAATATTCCATCAAATTTATTGGCTTTTGAGTCGGATGCACTATATTTGATTCTCTTGGAAATTGAATCACATTTCTAGGAAAATTGGTATTTTCACGAGTTATCTTTTGATTTTCCACCATATTTTTTTTACTTTTATCTTTTAAGTAAGTTATCGGTTTCTTTTGAACTTTTAAATTAACCTTGATTAATCCCTGTGGATAGTATTTCATTTTTTTACTAGCATTATTAACCACCCCAGCTTTAGAAAAAACCATAATATCCTCATAACATCTTAATGGTTGATATTTTGAACTCTGAAAACCAGTAACCTGAGTCTTAAGCCATTTCCAATCATAGCGATAAAGTTTTTCATTACTTTTTCTTAAATTGCTAGAAAAAGGCTCATTTCCAAATAATACAATTGCCCCATCATCTTTTATCAATTTTAATAGTCTTTCCCACATGGCATCAAAAGGAATTATTTTATCCCACGAATGCCCTGTTGTTTCATAGGGTGGATCCGTTATAATAGCATCCACTTTTATGCCCTCTTTAATTAAATAATCCATAACTTCCAAGCAGCCCCCGCAATATAATTGCCCATTTTCAGTTGAAAAAAATGGCTGTCGCTTAATTAAATTTTTCACCTCCTTCATTTAAAAATTTAGTTTTTTGATAACGAGTTCCCTATAAACTCGTACAAAAAAAATATATTGCCAATAAATAACAATATATTTTCAAATAATTAAATAACTATTTTTGATTATGTTTTGTATATGTAAGTGGTGTTCCTAGTTCTTCAGAAATATCATCATCAGCTAAAAATGTTTGGATTTGTTCTAACAATTCATTTAACCTTTGATTACTTTCTAATATATCTTGCTGAACTTCTAGTAAACTTAGATATTGCTTTAATAAAGTGATTTTTTGTCTTCTTTGAGTTAATAAAGACATATTAATAGAACTCATTTCATCTATTAATTGTATTAAAGAATCTTTTTTATCCATATTTCTTAAACTAGAAGGTTGCTGATAATTTCTTTTACATTTCTCAAAAGTATCCATATATTCACATATTTCAATATAGTCCTGAAAAGATGGTCTAAAATTTAAATAAAACCTATTATTATAAAACTCTAAATCCATATCGGTAATTTTACAAAATTTAATTAATTCGGATGCTGAAATTATTATCGGTTTCTTAATTTTACTGATATCCACATATTTAGAAAGCGGAAACTCGGTTGGGTTTTCCGAAAATACTATAAATCCTGAATTCTCGAGATCAATAGAATACTCATCACCATATTCAATAGGCATTTCTTTATTATCGGCAAGATTAGAAATTCTAGCTCCATCCAAAGTTTGTAATGTAATACTAACAGATATATCATCAGTTATATTTTTATTTTGTTCTAATGCTTTATCATGCCAATCAAAAATTGTTTTTAAAGTTTCATCCATTTGCGTCTTGCTTGGTTTATTCACTAACGATTTTATTTTTTCATTATATTCCATTATATTATATTTCATATAATTCCCCCCCTTTGAATAAAACTTATTATACACATAATATTAAATTTGTCAAATTTAACAAAATTCGCTAACTGTGTCTACCAATTTCAATTCAATCAAATTAAATTCTAACGCAATTTTTACAAATGCACTTTTCTTGATTTTATAATAAGTTCGTTCACTTTTATTAATTAAATCCATTATAACTTCAGCACTTTCGCCTTTTTCAATTGAATAATAATATACTTTCCACTCATCGTTTGTAAGAACATATTTTTTTAAATATTTAATCTTTCTATCATATCTATCAACAGCTTTTTTCATATTCTCTAATTTAATTACCGCATTACCTGTCATATCACAAATATTACGATTTGAATTTAATGTTATTTTTATATCCCCACTTTTACTATTAGTCCAATATTTTTTAATAGCAATCCGATAGTAGAAAATTAATTCATTTAATTCAGTTATGCTTTTAGTGAGCTCTTTTAAGTTATAATTATTTAAGTATTTTTTATTAAATTTTCCTCTCATCTTGTTTCCCCCTGATAACTTCAAAAAAAGAATATACTATGCCCTAGTATATTCTCTTGAATGTAACTATTGTTGATATCTTGATGTTCACTAGAACAAAAATATAAAAATTCACCTCAATTTAACAGCTATAATACATTTCGTTTTTCAAAATGTCAATACTTTTTGGTAAATTTTGCAAAAAAGTTTGCAAATTTGCACAAATTAAGGCAAAAAAAGAACTTTTCTCATTTGAGAAAAATCCTATCTATACCAATATTAACATACCCAAATGTCTTTGTCAATAGTAATTTTTCTGCAAAATAACCTGCATTTTAACTGAACTGTCAACCGTACATTTCCTGTACATTTTTATTGATTTTCGCCTTATTTTACTTGATTTTAGATGTTTGAGTAAAAAATACATTTTTTATTCTTTTTTTTAAATTCGTAAAAATTTTTTTAATTAATTTCTTTATAACATTTATTAATTATTGTAGCATTTGAATTATTATCTATAAATCCACATAATTCATTGAAATACTCTCTTGATTTATTTTTACTTGAAAAATCTTTTTTTAATAAATAAGGTATTGATTTATTTTTGTATATCATCAATAAGTAGACTGCATAATCATTTTTTAAAGTGTTTTTATTAAGTTGTATAATTGAATATTTTATATTGCTTTTTTTCAAATCATAGTTAGAAGAAACTTCACCATCATCATAGTAGAAATTTTCGCCTCTTTTTATTTTTTCAAATTTTATGTAATTTTGCAGTTTTTTGATTTTCAT
>CALVIK010000031.1 GCA_944329545.1 uncultured Bacilli bacterium | reverse complement strand
AATAAGTGAAAATAATCCAGTTGAAGGAGAAGTTTTGGTAAGTTGGAATCGTATTGATACTGGGGGCTCGCCAATTGTTAATTATTATATAAGACTTTATAATGTAAATTCGGGTAATTATACAACTTATGAGACAGGAAATTCAATTACTAGTTATACGGTATCTAATCTTACAGAAGGCAATTATTATGCAGTTGTGTATGGCGAAGATGAAGCAGGAAATATTGGTGCCGATGATGTAAGTAATGCAACAACAGCTAATGGTTATGCTTCTAGAAGTGAAAATACTAATTTAAAGTGGATGTATAATGTAACGACAGATTTTAGTGGTATTCGTTTTGATGGGACTAGTTCGGTTTTGATTAATACTTCATATGAAACGACGCTTTCCCTTACTAATACTTGGGGCTGGGCTTTACCTAGTTCTATAACGGTAACGATGAATGGAAAAACATTAACTTCGGGAACTGATTATACATATGATTCTAGTTCGGGGAAAGTTATCATTAATAAAGTAACAGGAGATATTAATATAACTGCTTCAGCAGAAAATAATCAATGTTTAGTTGAAGGGACCAAGGTTTTATTAGCCAATGGCAAGATGAAAAAAATAGAAAACATTGATTATAATGATTTATTAGTTGTCTATGATCATGAAAATGGTGGTTTTACTTATGAGTACCCTATATGGATTGAAAAAAGTAAACAAGCAGACAACTATCAAAAAATTACTTTTAGTGACGGTAGCGTTTTAAAGACTTTTGGTACACATGGTATTTTTAGCGCTGATGCTAATAAATATGTTAATGTTATGAATCAAGATGAATTTCATGTTGGCAGTAAAATAATTAAATTTGATAAAAAAGGTCATAAAAAAATTGTCACAGTTAAAAAGATAGAAAACATTAGGGATAATATTAAATACTATTATGTGGCTTCTACCAGATATTACAATATCATTACAGAAGGTTTTTTAACTAATAATGGTTTGGAGTTTACATCTTTTCTATATTCTTTTAATGATGATTTAACCTGGGGAAAAGAACGCGACGCTTTTTTAGCGCAAAATGATTTCTTTGAATATGAAGATTGGCAAGATGTTTTTCCAGAACATTTATTTAAAGGTTTGCGGATGGCGGAAGCTAAAAACATATATAATCTAGGTGTTTTAGATATTCCAACAATTATTAGTAAATTAGATGTCACAAATACTAAAGAAGTTATACAAAATAAAAATGGGGAAAATATGTGGATGGTTACCACGAGTGATGATAAAAATATTTATAAAAAGAAATATTTAAAAAAGGAAGGTAGTTATTACAAATTAAAAGAACCTAAAAAAACTAATAATTTTATTGGATGGTTGAATACCGCTGATAATAAAATGTATAAACCAGGAGATAAAGTAAAGGTAATTTATGGAATGCATTTTATAGCTAAATATAAAAGCGAATCTTAGAATTTGCTTTTTTTGATATTTATTGACATTTTTTATTGATAATAAAGTAAAATTTAATAAATAATTAGCGTATTTTTTTAAATTGGTGTTAAAATATAAATAGGAAGTGATGTTATGAAATGTGTTAAATTAAAAGGTGAGAAAGAACTTGTAGTAAGTGAAATGCCTGAGCCTATCAAAAAAGATGGCGAATTAATTGTTGAGGTAAAAAAAGCTGGTATTTGTGGCTCTGATATTCATAATTGGTTTTTAGGAAAACCGGAAGGCCTTGTTTTAGGACATGAATTTTGCGGAATTGTAGTTGATGCTGGCAATACGAATTTTAAAGTAGGGGATAGAGTAACCTCTTTACCTATTTCTCCATGTGGTAATTGTCAAGCTTGTCAAACAGGAAATTTACAATATTGCCGGCAAACTTGGGCTGATGCTTTAGGTTTATCGCTAACAAGACTGGGAGCTTTAGCTCCTAAGATACGAGTGCGTAGCGATATGACTTTAAAGGTTCCTGATAATATTTCTGATGAAGAAGTAGCAATGGTGGAACCAACAGCGGTGGGACTTCACGCAATTAATTTAGCTGATATTAAAATTGGTGATAAAGTTTTAGTTATAGGAGCTGGCATTATTGGTCTTGTTTCCGCAATGTTTGCTAAAAAAGCTGGAGCTAGTTTAGTCGCTATTAGTGAGACTAATATGGCTAGAGCTAAAAAAGCTATTGATTTGGGTGATGTTGATAAGTATTATGATGCAACTAGCTCTAATATTATGCAAGAAGTAATGAGTGATACTAAAGATGGCTTTGATGTAATTATTGAATGCTGTGGCAATGAAAAAGCTGTAAGTAGCGCTTTAACTTTAGTAAAACCTGGAGGTACTGTTGTTTTAGTTGGCGTGGCTACTAAAGCGATTACTGTTCCAATGACCATAGCGGTTACGAATGAACTTACTTTAAAAGGTGCAATTGCTTATACGAAAAAAGATTTTAAAACTTGTATTAATTTAATGGTAAACAAAGAAATAGATGTTTTAAAATTTGTAAGCGATGTAGTTAGTCTTAATGAAGTTCAAAAAGCTTATGAAAGACTTACTAGCGGAACCGATGATGCAATTAAAATATTAGTTGATCCAAATAAAGCTTGATTTTTATCAAGTTTTTTTGTTTTTATATTGACAAACATATGTTTGTGATGGTATAATTTAGATACTGAAGGGGGAGAAAAAATGAATGAACAAAAGTTAGAAACAATTACGAATCTTTTTGAAGGAAACGAAATTAGAAGTATATGGGATAGTGAAAAAGAAGATTATTATTTTAGTGTAGTTGATGTTATTCGTGTTTTAACAGAAAGTAAAGATCCAAGTGATTATTGGACAACTTTAAAAAGAAGACTAAAAGATAATGAAGGCAGTGGACTTCCGACAAAGTGTCGGAAGTTAAAAATGAAAACAAAAAATGGAAGAAATTATCCTACTGATACTTTAGATACCAAAGGTATTTTAAGACTTATTGAATCAGTTCCTAGTCCTAAAGCAGAGCCGTTTAAAATGTGGCTAGCTAATCTTGGCGATGAAAGAATAAATGAAGTCTTTGATCCTGAAATCGCCATTAAGAGAGCGATAAGTTATTACCGCAAAAGAGGCTACACTGATGAGTGGATTGAAGCTAGATTAAAAGGTATTTTAAATAGAAATAAATTAACTGATGTTTGGAAAGAGGGAGGCATAA
>CALVIK010000030.1 GCA_944329545.1 uncultured Bacilli bacterium | reverse complement strand
TTCAGTTGCATAGTCATTAAAGGAATAATTATCAACATCAAACCAGTTAAAATTAATACTACAGCCAGTAACTCGACTAAAGTAAAACCCCTTTGTTTCATTTGCATCATCCAGCTTTCATATTTTAGTAAAATTATACTAAAAATTACCTTTTCTGTCAAATAAAAAATCTATTTCTTATTTTAAAACAATTCAATAAAAAAATGGCCATTTTTTAATCAACGCCATCAATACAATTATCATAAATCCACTTTTTTATATCAATCATGTCATTTGTTTCATAATATTTTATAAGCCTTGTAAAATATTCACCTATTTTTTCTGGAGAAACAGAAATTATTCCTTGACCATTTTTAATCATTTCTTTATTAGCAACTAAGTTAGCTACTCTTTTATTACCATCTAAAAACATTTGACTCCTTTGAATCCAACAAAAAAGGCTTATACATCTATCAAGTTCACCTTTTATAGATAATATTTCTTTTAACCCACTTTCATAATCACATTCGGCTGGTAATTTTGGTCTCCAAGATGTTCCAGTTGTTCCCACATCTTTATCTCTAAATTCACCTAATGGTGTTATGTTCTGACCTTTGCAAATCTCAAAATGTATCTTTTTTATAAAATCTATTGTTAATTCATCATCAATATGATTAATCACATACTCCCAAGCATTTTTTAATCCTTTTAACTTAAGCATATCATCCACAGAAATATTACCAGTATTTACATTATTCATGAATGAATATATGTCAGCAAAAGTAATGACAATCCCTTCTAGATTAGCACTTCTATAAATACTATCAACTAGTTTTCTCTTCGCAAAAAAAATGTTATTTTCTTTTGTCATGTTATATTTATTTTTCATTTATATCACCACTTTTTTCTAACTAATTATATATTTATTGTACCATGTATAACATTAAGTAGCAAAAGAAAAATGTAAATATTTTTCATATCTACATTTATCTTATCCCTTAAATTACTCCATACTTTTAACGACTTCATGACATCTAGGACAAATATGATCAGTTAAATCCATTTCATCAAAATAGTTCCAACATCTTTCACATCTTTCACCTTTAAATTTAGTTACTTCTACTTTACAATAATCATAATTTTTAAGTTCATCAGTAGTTAAAACAACATCAGATACAATTAACAATTGTTTTAAATTACTTAAAATCGGTTTTAAAACTAATTTATCTTCATCAAGCAAATTAAGTCTTACTTTAGCTTCTAACGATTTTCCAATTATCTTTTCTTCTCTAGCTTCTTCTAAAGCTTTATAAACATCGTTTTTAATACTAAAGAAAATATTCCAAGTTTCTTTAACAGCTACTTCATCTTTATAAGTAACAACTTCTGGCATTCTTTCTAAATGAACACTATCTTCTTTAACACCATTCATCAGTTTATATACTTCTTCACTAGTATAAGGAAGAATTGGAGCCATTAAACGAACTAAAGCATATAAGGTTTCATATAAAACCGTCTGCACGCTTCTTCTTTCTAAACTATCAGCTTTTTCAATATACAAAATATCTTTAGTAAAATCTAAATAGAAATTAGATAAACTAGCAATATAATTATTAATTAATTTATAAATTTCATCATAATTATAATCATCGTAAGCTTTTTTTACATCACGAACTAAATCGTTTAAGCAAATCATCATATATTTATCACTACTTGGCATTTTATCATAACTAACTTTATTTTTAATATCGAAATCAAACAAATTACCAAGCATAAAGCGATAAGTATTTCTTATTTTACGGTAACTTTCTTTAACGCCTTTAAATAATTCTTCACCAAAACGAACATCTTCAGTAAAATCAACACTAGCTACCCATAGCCTTAAAACATCGGCTCCATTTTGTTTAACAACATCCATTGGCGCAACAACATTGCCTAAAGATTTACTCATTTTTCGGCCTTCAGCATCTAAAACAAAACCTGTTGAAAGTAACTTCTTATAAGGAGCTTTACCATAAGATGCAACACTACAAATAAGTGATGAATTAAACCACCCACGATATTGATCTGAACCTTCTAAATAAATATCAGCCGGATATGACAAGCCTCTTTCTACTAAAACACCATTAAATGAACTACCAGAATCAAACCAAACATCCATAATATCTTCTTCTTTAGTAAACTGTCCATTTGGTGAATGTTCATTTTTATACCCACTTGGTAAAAGTTCTTTAGCATCTTTTTCAAACCAAATATTAGAACCATGTTCTCTAAACAATTTGGCAACATGCATCATGACATCATAATCAATAATTTCCGTTCCATCTTCATTATAGAAAATTGGAATAGGTACACCCCAAGCTCTTTGCCTTGAAATACACCAGTCACCACGACCATCTATCATATTATAAAGTCTTTTTTTACCCCATTCAGTATGAAATTCTACATTTTTATCAAGTTCATTTAAAATTTTATCTTTTATTTTATCAACACTACAGAACCACTGGTTAGTTGCTCTAAAAATAATTGGTTTTTTCGTTCGCCAATCATGAGGATATGAATGTTTAATAAATTTTAATTTTAATAAATAACCATTTTCATCAAGCCATTTGGTAATTTCTTTGTTAGCGTCTTCAAAAAATAATCCTGCAAATCTTCCGGACTTTTCATTTAAAGTTCCATCATCGTTAACCCCATTAATCATTGGTAAATTATATTTATTACCAATAACAAAGTCATCTTCACCATAAGCGGGGGCGATATGGACAAGACCAGTTCCAGCATCTAAAGTAACATGATGGCCAGTAACAACTGGACTAATGCGGTCCATAAATGGATGCTTATAACTAATACCAACTAAACAGTCCCCCGTAAATGTTGAGATAATTTTATAATCAGCAAAAGCAAATTCTTGCATTAAATCTTCTAAAAGTTCACTAGCCACAATATATTTTTTACCATTAGCTTCTATTTTGGCATAAACAAATTCTTCCCCAATAGCAACTGCACTATTACCTGGTAAAGTCCAAGGAGTTGTTGTCCAAATAACTAAATTATCACCTTTTTCGGCAAATTCATTACCATCAGCAATTTCCAAAGCAACATAAATAGATGGATCTTTACGATCTTTATACTCAATTTCGGCTTCAGCTAAAGCAGTTTCACTACTAGGTGACCAGTAAACCGGTTTTAACCCTTTAAAAATTAAACCTTGTTTCGCCATTTTTGCAAATACTTCAATTTGTCTAGCTTCGTATTCTTTCTTTAAAGTTATGTAAGAGTTATCCCAATCAGCAATAACACTAAGTCTTTGAAAATCTTTCTTTTGAAGTGCTACTTGTTCTAAAGCATATTTTTCACAAAGTGTTCTAAATTCACTATTACTCATTTCTTTACGATTAATACCACTATTTGTAACTTTAGTTTCAATCGGCAGACCATGAGTATCCCAACCCGGAATAAATGTTACATCAAAGCCTTCCATCATTTTATAACGATTGATAAAATCTTTTAAAATTTTTTGCATAGCATGACCTAAATGAATATTACCATTGGCATATGGCGGGCCATCATGTAAAACGAAAGGTTTATTACCTTTGTTTTTTTCTTTTATTTTTTGATATAAATCCATTTCATTCCATTTTTCAATCATGATTTTTTCATTTTCCGGTAAATTACCTCGCATTTTAAATTCGGTTTTTGGCATTAATAAAGTATCTTTGTATTCCATGAAAAATTCCTCCTTTTAACTAAAAAAACTTATAAATATAAGGGCGTAATTTACGCGGTACCACCTTACTTTATAAGTTTAACTTATTCTTAAAACTATAACGCGTTACCGTTTTTCCCTACTGCTTTCAAAAAAACGCATCAAGAGTGATTTATATATTAAACTTTTATTAGTTCTCACCAAACACTAACTCTCTTAAAAAAAGTATTTAATATACCGTCTCTATCATCTGCTTTAAAGTTCAATTTTATCAATTTCATCAATTGTTTCAAGTTGCGCTTCAATAATGCTTCTAAGTCTTCTTTTAAAAACATTGACATTGCGTTTTAAAAGATTAGCATCATTTTCAATTTTTTCAGCCCGCATTAACGCTTCATTAACAATCCGACTAGCATTTTGCTTAGCTTCATCAAGCATAATTTCACTTTCACGATGAGCGGCAACTTTAAGCTGGTCTGATGTTTTTTGCGCCATGATAATTGCTTTATTTAAAGTACTTTCCATTCTTTCATACTGTGCGAGTTGTTCTTTCAATTTATCAACTTTAGCAATTTCTCTGCGTAAAGCGGCAATTTCTTCCCGCATACTTTTAACTTCCGCTTTTTTTCTGTCTAAATCTTTAACTATACCTTCTACTTTAGAAATTACTTGATCTAAGAAAGAATTAACCTCATCTGGGTCATAACCGCGAAGTACTCGATTAAATTTTTCCATAATATCTACCTCACCCAGTGCCTTATATTATAGCACAAATTTCTAAATTTTACCACTCAATATTTATATCGTCGTTATCATGGATGCCTTTACCTTCGGTGTCCCCAGTTATTTTACCTTGGACATTAACATTATTTGGTGTGCATAAAAAGATACCACCACCAATTTTTTGAAGACCTCCACCTATTGCATATATCGTTCCACTCAAAAAATCCACTATTCTTTTGGCTTGCTCAGGAGTAACTCTTTTTAAGTTAACAACAACCGTATTACGCTTTTTTAAATGATCGGCAATTTGCTGTGACTCTGAATAAGCTCGAGGTTCTAGCAAAATCATTTTTGCGCCACCTTCTTCGGTTAAAGCTTCCTCTGTTTTTAAATCATAATATTGGTCTGGTGCTGAAAAAACATCTTCATCTTCACCAATAAACTTTTTTATAAAACCCATAATTATCCTCCTTATTTTGCTACTTTGCTATTTAACATTTTATCATATATTTTTCAAAAGTTAAAGGACTTTTCCTAATCTTTTACTTTTTAAGACAAAAAAATATTTTTTTTGCATTTCTTGACACTTTTTAACTTTCATCGTCATCATAATATTGATGATTTTTATTGTTATCGAACTTATAACCAACATAAAAAACTTCTGGTTCCATTGTAAACCTTGTAATTAAGTGTTTCAGCAACTGTTCATTTTTGCTATCAATGCTAACATAAAGGTAAATAGCTACTCTTTCCTTTTCCATTTCTTTTGTTTCAATTCCGCTAATAGAAATAGCTTCTTCATGAATACTTTGAATTAATGTTGTTCTTAAAATAAGCTCTTTTTCTTTAGAAGTTACTAACTCAATTACATAGTCTTTTAAATGCGCCATACTACTTTTCATAAGACGCCTTGTAATATATCTAAGTAATATATTAGCAATTAGAATAAAAACGGTTCCCGTAACTGCTTCGACAATTAAACCATAAGCACATAAAACACCTAAAGCCGCACTACACCATAAAGTAGCAGCCGTATTAAGCCCTCTAATATTAAGACCATCTTTTAAAATAACCCCGGCCCCTAAAAAACCTATTCCGGATACAACTTGCGCAGCCAATTTTAAATCATCACTGCCAAGCATAACAGAAACAGTTACAAAGAGATAAGCGCCTAAACACACTAACACATTCGTCCGAAGACCTATTGCTCGTCTTCGCCACTGCCTTTCAAGACCTACAGCTAAAGAAAGTAACAAAGCTATTACTATGCGAATTAAAAAATCTATATATTCCATAATCGCCTCCTTTTTTATTTTATTCTAAATTTCAATTTATTTGTTTTATGCGATTAAAAAATCAAGCATAAAACTTGATTTTTATTGTTATTAAGATGTCACTCCAGAATTACCTAACGCTGGGTCATCAAGATCACTGCCACCGCCAGTGCCATCATCAGTGCCACCTCCTGGTTGACCACCAGTTGCGTCACCACTTCCGCTGCCAGAGCCACTACTAGAACTACCACTTCCACCATTAGAATTACCATCATCTGTTTCTGTATCTTCCTCGGATTCTTTTTCTACCTGTGAATTATTAGTTTTATTAGAAGTGCCTCCAGCTAATGTTACAGTAATACTACTAACATCTTCAACATTAGCTCCAGCCGAAACACTTTGTGAAATAACTGTTCCTGTGCCACTACCATTAACATTTACTTTTATACCATTAGC
>CALVIK010000029.1 GCA_944329545.1 uncultured Bacilli bacterium | reverse complement strand
GGAGAATTTTCAACACCAGATGGCGCAGTAAAAGGAACAGTAACGGAAGATTCAAGTATAAAAATATATTTAAATGATGATTATTATGTTAATAACATAAATAACACAGCCAAAGAGCAAATGACATCACACATATTTAATATAGGAGCAGTAGAGCAATTAAGTAGTTCTTCAGCAGATAGTATAGAAAAAATATAGCAGGAGAGAAAATGTATACATGGATAGGGAATGTGGGACTAGCCAATGTATCAGATTTATTAAGAGCAAGTACTAATCCATTATGTACATCAGCAACATATTATAACAACAATCAAAGAAATTGTAATAGTAATTATTTATTAGATAAAGGAACGGCAAGTACATTATATTACTGGACAATAAATGCATATTATAAGGTTGCTGAACCAGCATATAATATAGTTTGGACTGGTTTTTCATCTAGTGATTTTTCAGCAGTAATTGCAAATTCTAATGCAGCACATACAAATCCTCCCCGCTCAGTAGTCTTTTTGAAATCTACCACCACCTTAAGTGGAAGTGGTACACAAAGTAATCCATATCAAATAGTGCAATAAGTACATAAACTAGAGAAAAATTTTTCTCTAGTTTTTATATTTGAAAAATGATATACTTAATAAGTAAGTAGGTGGTTTAATGAATCAAGAAAAATTTGGAAGATTTATTAAAGAAATAAGAAAGAAACATAACTTAACCCAAAAAGAATTTGCCGATAAATATCATGTAACTTATCAAGCAGTAAGTAAATGGGAAAATGGTAAAAATATGCCCGACAGCACACTTATTAAACAAATTAGTGAAGATTTTAATATAAGTTTAGAAGAATTATATAATGGAGAATTTAAAAATAAAAAGAAAAAAATTATCCCAATCATTATAACTATATGCATTATTGCTATTACTTTTATTATATTACTTAATTTATTTAAATCAGATGATTTTCAATTTAAAACTCTATTAGCCAATTGCCCCAATTTTACTATTTCTGGAAATATCGCATATAATAATCAAAAATCTGCAATTTATATATCTAATATTGAATATTGTGGTGGAGATGAAACTGAAAAATATGAGAATATAGAATGCATCTTATATGAAAAAAACGGTAATATTCAAAATACTATTAGTTCTTATAAATATAATGGTAAAGAAAACATAACTTTAGAAGATTTTTTAAAAGAAGTAACATTTACAATAGATGATTATGAAAAAACATGCAAAGTATATAAGGATAATACTTTATTTTTAAGAGTAAATGCTAGTAATAAACATCATAAAACAATTACTTATGAAATCCCTTTAAAATTAGATGATAGTTGTAATAAATAAGCTCAACTTTTGGTTGAGTCTTTTTCAACTAATACGTTATTGCAATTTTATTTTATTTTTTGTAAACTTAAATTGTAGGAGGGATAGAATGAAAAAGAAAAGTATTATAATGTTAGTTATAAGTGTATTAATAATTATCACAATTATTGTATGTGCCTTTATTTTTAATGATGATAAAAATACCTTAAGCACATTACCTAAGCCAGAAATTTCAGAAGGATTAAGAGGAGAATTTGGTATAGATAAAAACATTAATGAAAAAAACATAGATGAATATTTAAATAGACCTGATTCTGTATATAGAGACATGCGAATGTTAAAAGACCCAGGTAATTATGAAGCTATCGGAGGAGATTCATATCTTTCTGGATTTGTTAAAGGTTTTGAAGTTGTACCATATCCTTATTTAGTAAATGTATCTGGTTTACCAGAAGAAGTAGGAGATACATATACTGGTAAAACTTTATTTACTGAAAAAGATGGAAAATATACACCTAATTTTGAAGAATCCATGGATATATTAGAGTATTTATTTCCAAAAGATAAAAATATATTTTTAATGTGTGGTGGCGGTGGATACGCTGGCATGACTAAGAATATGTTGGTAGCTTTAGGTTGGAATGAAGATAAAATATACAATGTAGGTGGTTACTGGTATTATGAAGGTAAAAATAATGTTATTGTTAAAAATGAAAAACATAAAGATGTAACTTATGACTTTTGGAAATTACCATATCATGATATAGACTTTGATTCACTTCATGAGGTTTCAAATGATAGATAAAAAATATTTAATAATTGTTCCCATATTACTATTAATATCTATAACAATTTTTGTATTAAAAAATAAGCCCGAGCTTAAGTTTTATTTAGAAGATAAATATTATGAAAAAAGTGGATTTGTAGATATTGATGATACAAAGTTAAATGAATTAATTGATAGTAAAGAATCATTTGCTTTATTTATTTATCAACCAGCATGCGTTACTTCATCTGATTTTGAACAAGTACTTTATGATTTTTCACAAAGTAATAATATAGAAATATACAAAATAGCTTTCTCAGATATTAAAAGCACAAGTTTAAGTAAATACATCAAATATTATCCTTCATTTGCTATTTTTAATAAAGGAAGTATAGTTAGTTACTTAGATGCTGAAAGTGATGAAGATTTGAAATATTATAAATCAAAAGACGAATTCGAAAAATGGTTTACAAATTATGTTTTATTAAAAGAAGTAGAAATATTGAATCAAGATAATAATGAAAATAATAATGAAGAAATTAAAGAAGATAGTAACGAAAACACCCAAGAAAGTATTACCGAAAAAAATACTAATGAAATCAATTTAGATCAAGTGACTTATGATAAAAATAAAGTTAATATTTACTTTTTCTGGGGAAGCACTTGTCCACACTGTAAAGAAGAATTTGCCTTTTTCGATGAAATAAAAGAAGAATATGGTGATTATTATAATTTATATACATATGAAGTATGGGAAAATCCCGATAATGAAAAAATAATGAATCAATTTGCCAACGCTTTAAATGAGGAGATAACAGGTGTACCTTATACAGTTATAGGCGATGAGTCTTTTACAGGGTTTAGTGAATCCAGTAAAGAAAAATTTATAGAAGCTATTAAAGATAAACATCAAAATAGTAAAGATGTATATTTTGATAAAATAAAAAGTGAAGACTAAATGGAAAACTAATGGCCTATTATAGATGTGTAAAAAAACTATAATATAAATAGTGAAAGAAGAATAATACATATAAAAAAAGAAGACAAATTTGAAATTTCTTATGAAGAATTCTTCAAGTTAGACTCAAAAATCATAACCAGTCTAATTGAAACAAAAATAGACAAAAAGTTAAAAACCGATTATAGACAAATTGTTGATAGAATTCCTATTGATAAAGCGCACACTATTACAAGAGAAGAAATTGATAGGTTTATAATGGACTTCAAAGAGTTATGAGAAAAAATTTAAAAAAATATAAATCTTCATTTGTCATAAAGTTAAAAATATGTTATTATGTATATAGATGGGAGAAATCTCATATAATAAAAAAGGAATGTTCAATAAGGCAATGTTGAACGCAACCCATTGTTTAGGTGCGCCTAAATCATCGCTGATGAGTTAGGTGCTGTTTTCTATTTAGATAACATAATAAATATTAAGATAAATAGAAGGAATATTATGTCAAAAAGAAATCTCTCTCTTTTAGGCATAAACATTACCTCCTTTTTTAGAAGGTCGCACCAACTCTATTAAACGTTCCTTGAAATAAGTATAACAAACCATGACACTAATTACAATAACTCATAATCACTTTTTGTTAAATTTTTAAAACTCTACAATCAGTAGGTGTTCAAAATCTCCAAAGTGTTTTATAATGTAGGCAAAAGGAGATAAAATTATGAATCAAGAAAAAATTGGAATGTTTATTGCAAAGTGCCGAAAAGAAAAAGGATTAACTCAAAGTGTG
>CALVIK010000028.1 GCA_944329545.1 uncultured Bacilli bacterium | reverse complement strand
CCATCTAAGTGTAAATGAAGTTCTACTTTTGGCATTTCTTGGATATCCATCAAATCACCCTTTCAATTTTTGAAATAACTTTATACTTTCACTAACTAAAAGTGGGGATAATGAAAGTAAAATAACAATAAACCATTCAAAACTATTTAATAATGTTAAAGAAAATAAATCTCTAAAAGTAGGAATAGTATAAACAATTAAAGCAAAAGATAAGGAAATTATCATTGCTAAATAGAGATATTTATTTTTTAGATGTTTTTTAGAAAAAATAGAAATAGTATTAGAATGCTGGTTCAATGAATGAACAATTTGCGATAAACAAAGAACTAGAAAAGTCATTGTCAAAGCTACTTCATAGTTATTTTGCATACCAATATAATGCGCGAGTAAAGCAATAAAAGCAATATAAGCCCCATAGCCAATCACTTTTTTCACTAGCCCTTTACTAAATAAGCTATCACCTTTAATTTGGCCTTTTTTCATAATATCGCCTTCCGCAAGATCCACGCCAAGCGCTAAAGCGGGAAGTGTATCAGTAGCTAAATTAACAAATAAAATATGAATTGCTAAAAGTGGCGCGGACCAGTTAAAAATAATCGCCACAAAAATTGCTAATACTTCAGCAATATTTCCTGCTAATAAAAATTGAATAACTTTTTCAATATTTCGGTAAACTCTTCGCCCTTCTTTGATAGCAGCAACTGTCGTCGTAAAATTATCATCTAGAAGAATCATATCAGCTGCTTCCTTAGCAACATCAGTTCCACTTCCCATAGCAATCCCTATATCGGCATTTTTTAAAGCAGGAGCATCATTAACACCATCGCCCGTCATAGCGACTATTTCTTTATTACTTTTTAAGGCCTTGACAATACGCATTTTATCTTCAGGACTAACTCTAGCAAAAACCGTTACTTTTTTAATGATTTTTTTTAACTTCTTATCATCTAACCTATTTAACTCTTCCCCATCTAAAATTTTATCCCCTTTTTGATAAATACCTAAGTCTTGCGCTATAGCCAAGGCTGTCATTTTATGATCACCGGTTATCATAATAACTTTTACCCCGGCCATATGACAAGTATTTACAGCTTTCTTAACACCTATTTTCGGAGGATCTATCATTGTACTAATGCCAATAAAAGTTAAATCATATTCAATGTCATCAGTTTCCCTTTGCGGCAGATTTTTCATTTCTTTTTTGGCATATGCCAGCAATCTTTCAGCGTTGTTTAAATATTTTTCCGAAGATGCTAAAATTTCCTCTTTTATTTTAGTAGTTAAAGAAACTTTTTTATTATCTATTATAATTTTATTACATCTTTTTAAAACTTCTTCTAAAGCTCCTTTGGTGTAACAAATATATTTATTATCAATATAATGAACACTACTCATCATTTTTCTTTCGCTATCAAATGGTTTTTCAAAGATAATTGGGTAAGATTTTTGCAAAGCGTTAACATCATACTCTTTACTAGCGTATTCAAGTAAAGCTATTTCTGTGGGATCACCGGAATTTAAAGAAGCTTTATTACACAAAACACTAGCATAAATATAATCCAAAGAAGGTTTTTTTGAATTATTCATTTCTGGATAAAACAATATATTTTTAACAGTCATTTTATTTTTCGTTAAAGTTCCTGTTTTATCAGTACAAATAACACTAGCACCACCTAAAGTAGTAGCCGCCGAAAGTTCTTTTACCAAAGCGTTTTTGCTAGCCATCCGGCGAACACCTAAAGCCATAACAATTGTGGCGGTCGCAGGAAGGCCCTCAGGAATTACCGAAATTGCTAAAGAAACGGCAATCATTAAAATACTGACAAAATTATTACCATATAAAAGACCAATGACAAAAATAAGCACACTAACAATAAGTCCGCAAATACTTAAAGTAGTTCCTACAGCATTTAATTTACGCTTAAGTGGTGTATCTAAATCATCAGTATTTTCAAGCATATAGGCTATTTTACCAACTTCTGTATCCATTCCAATTGCTACAACAACGCCTTCCGCATTTCCATAAGTGATAATAGTCGACGAAAAAACCATATTAAAACGGTCACCAAGCACTTTATTATCTTTTAAAATTATATTTGCGTCTTTTTGAACAGCAACACTCTCCCCAGTTAAAGCTGATTCATCTACTGATAAATTACTTTCTTTTAAAAGACGAATATCAGCCGGAACAATATTACCAGCTTCTAATGAAACTATATCTCCAAGTACTAATTCTTCCACTTTAATTTTTTGCCACTTATTATTTCTTTTAACTAAAGCATGGCGCGCATTCATTTTTTTTAAGGCTTCAACAGCTTCTAAAGCTTTTTCTTCTTCAATAACACTAATAACAGTATTAATTACAATGATAATTAAAATGACAATTCCCTCTAGCGTTTGTCCAAGGATAAAAGACACTAAAGAAGCTATTAATAAAATAATAATCATTCTATCTTTTAAGGCTTTTAAAATAATTTCCAAAAGACTAATTGGCTTTTTACTAGTTATTTCATTTTTGCCTTTTTTACTTCTAATACGAACTTCGCTAATATTAAGACCGTTTTCTGTCGTTGTTAATGTTCTTAATACTTCTTCTTTAGAATATTTATAAGCATCATTCATTGTCATAGCCCTTTCTATTATTATAATTATATCATAGCTTTTATTTTATACAAAGAAAAAGATCAAACTTTTAAAAGTTGACCTCTTTTTAATAATTTTAACATTTTACTATTTTGATAAGATGTTCCTCTGTAATTATTTATTTTATTTTTAGCAGCAATTCTTTTTCTGTTTTCAAATGAACTATCGACATCAATAGATTTAAGAGCATCGACAATAGAATTACCATTATATCTAGGGACTGGATAATAATTACTAGTAACATCGACATTGGCCCCAAGTTTATTTAACAAATTTAAATTTTGGATAGCACTGCCAACATATTCATCAGTAAAACCAGCTAAAGCATATAATCTTTTTCTATTTTCAAACGAACTATCAACACCATTTTGTTTTAAAGCATCAACAATAGAAACACCTTTATAATCACTTAAATTAGGTAAATCAGAAACCGGTACTTTGCCAATAGTATTAGTAAAAATATCCCGATATAAAATATTTAAATCAACATTACCATCAATACCATCAACGCTACCGCTAGAAGTATATTGCCACATATCATATTTACCAGCATAAGTATTTACAGAATTATACTGAGCAACCCAGCAAGTAAACCTATTACCTAATTCACTACCATCTAATAAATTAGTAAACCAATATTTATTAGCGTAAACCCCAGCCCAATAACCAGCTTTTTCAATTTCTTCACAAAAAGAAATGCACATATTGGTTAAGGTTTTTTTACCCAAATTTTGTTGGGTCTTATCTTCAATATCATAATAAACTGGCAAATTAAGTTGCCTTCCATTTAACCATTTTAAAACAACTTCAGCTTCTTTTTTCGCATCATTTTCGTTTAAAGCATAAGAATAAAGATAAACACCTACTGGAATATTGTTTTTAAGGCAACCAACATAATTATTTTCAAATTGACTATCTTTTTGATTTTCATACATTCCATAACCGATTCTAATAATCGCAAACTCGACCCCACTATTTTTAACTCTTGACCAGTCAATGCTTCCTTGCCACTTAGAAACATCTATCCCTCTATATTCCATATTCTTCTCCTTTCTAATTTTATATATGAAAAAAGAGGAAAAAATGAACTATACATACCTAAATTTGCACAAATAAAAAGGAAATGATAAAACCAAATGATGCTTCCTGTTTGAATAACCAAAAATTATACAAAAAATATCAAAAATAATAATTTATAAGCGCTTGACAAGGATAACTTTTTTCGGTAAAATGTATCTGTAAGCGTTTGGAGTAGTACTCAAGAGGCTGAAGAGGCGCCCCTGCTAAGGGTGTAGGTCGGGCAACTGGCGCGAGGGTTCAAATCCCTCCTACTCCGCCATAAGAAAATCAACCCTTGATGCATCAAGGGTTTTTGTATGTTAAAATATAATTAGGTACAAATTTTTAATTTTTTTCACTTTTTTGACAATTGCCACATTTTATAAACATTCTAAAAAGACATCAGTATAGTTTTACCAATGTCTTTTCTTTTGTTTCATTTTTGGTTTTTGTTTTGAAAGAACTACTTCCCCACAAATATTTTGTGCTTGCTCATAACTAATGTTTAAACTACTTATTTTAGTTTCTATCACAATATACTCTGCAGTCTTATCACTAACAAAAATTCGTTCATTTTCCATAAGGCCAAATTTTGAATATGCCATTTTTTCATTATAATAAAACCAAAGTTCTAAAACATCAAAAT
>CALVIK010000027.1 GCA_944329545.1 uncultured Bacilli bacterium | reverse complement strand
TTTAGTATCGCAAATTTTTCTTAATTTTTGCGCGGCTGTTTGCTTAATGATATTTCCTTTAGCATTTATATTTAAATTAGTACTAAAAGCCGCATAACCAACTGTCATAACAAATATTAAACTAACCGTGGAAATAATTAATATTTTTCTTTAGACGCCTTTTATCGTATTTCGGTTGTTTTAAATGTTTCTCTTGATGATTTAATTAAAAAATAATTTTTTTAATAAACAAAAGCCCATTTCTTAATTGTAGAAATGGGTTTTATATTAAATTGCCTTTTCATTTATGATAAGTTTCTTTATTATTTATTTTAAATGAACGATAAAGCTGTTCTAAAAACATAACGCGAAATAATTGATGAGGAAAAGTTAAATTGGAAAATGATAAATGATAATTACTTCTTTTTTTCACTATATTATCAAGGCCATAAGAACCGCCGATAACAAAAGTAATATTAGAATTTATCATTAAAGTTTTATCTATTTTTTTAGCAAAATCTAAAGAAGATAAATTTTCCCCCTCTATTTCTAAGGTTATTACAAAATCTTTATCGTTAATATGTTTTAAAATATTTTCAGCTTCTTTTTTTAAAGCAATATCTTCTTTTTCATCATTTATCTCAATTATTTGTAGTTTTGTATATTTAGAAAGCCTTTTTTCGTATTCTTTAATAGCCTCTTTATAAAACTTTTCTTTTATTTTACCAACACAAATAAGTTTTATCATACTTCAATCAAATCCGTACTTTCTTTTTGTTTGGCGATAATAACTTTCGGCATGGCTTTTCCACTTTTTTCAAAAGTTTTAAAAAGAGTTTCTTGGGCTATTTCTGGAGTATTATTATCTTCGCTTAAATGGGCAAGGACAATATACTCAGTATTTTCGGTAACAAATTGACTTAAATAGTAAGCACAATCTTTATTAGACAAATGACCCTTATCTCCTAATATTCGTTGCTTAATATGATAAGGGTATTTTCCTTCCATTAACATAGTTACATCGTGATTGCTTTCAAAAATATACATATTTTTGTTTTTCAAACGATGATAATTTTTCATATGAATATAACCAGTATCAGTAATATAAACTAAAGATTTACCATTAGATGTTAAAATATAGCCATTGGAATCAGCTGTATCATGAGAAGTTTTTATTGGTGTTACAGTTAAATCATTTACCGTAATCTCTTTATTGATGAAACAAACATTATCAATCTCAAAATCTATTTCTTCAAACATTTTTTCAGTTAAATAAACAGTTACAGCGTATTTTTTCAAAAATACTCTTAACCCACCAATATGGTCTTTATGAGCATGAGTTATAAAAATTTGCTTTATGTCATTAGGGTTTATACCTTTGTTTTTTAAAGCTTTTTCAGTATATAAAGCACTTGTTCCGATATCTATTAATGCCTTAGTTCCTTCAGTTTCAATATATGTACAATTACCTTTGCTGCCGCTAGCAAGAACACTTACACGCATTAACGATAACCATTTGGATATAAAACTGAAGGGTTAACATCACAATACTTACAACCATCCCAAACTTCATAATGAACATGAGGGCCAGTTGCAGATCCAGTCATACCAACATAACCAATAACTTGGCCTTTTTCAACTATTTGCCCAACTTTAACACCTATCCTAGACATATGAGCATATAAAGTCATATATCCATTATTATGATTTATAACAACATAATTACCATAACTATAATGATATTCAGCTATCATAACTCGGCCATTATTTGTCGCATATATTTTTGAACCATAACCAGTTCCCGAAATATCTAAACCAGTGTGCAGTTCTCTACCGCCACCAAATGGATTTGAACGATATGAATAACCACTACTTAAAGTCCAACCACTGTCTGTTGGCCATCCCCAGTTAGTAAGACTTCCCACATCAGGAACATATTTACTACCTTTAAGCACAATTTTACTAACAGGTGATTTTAATACTTCTTTGTTTCGTGGATTAACATAAGTAATTTCGCCATTTACTTCCCGCATATCTTGTGATACTCTATCCATACCATTTTGTCCTTCTTGAATCACTTTATCAGTTCCTATTAAAATAGAATCATCATAACGCTCTTCGGTATTATAAGCGCTTTCAACATCTTCCACAACATAACTTTCTTCAACTATACTAATTTGCGGATTTAATTGAACTATTTTTAATTTTTGTCCTGGATAAAGTAAATTATTTTCACTAGTTAACTCATCATTAGATAGTAGTAGTTCTGATGGGTTAATTTTATTATTAAAAGCTACATTTTCAATGGTATCGCCAGCTTTTACCGTATAGGTATTTTCTTGATAATCTTTACCATAAAGTAAAAATCTGGCAAGTTCCTCAGCATTAGTATATATTTTTTCAGTCACTGGTATTTTAGTTTCTTTAACAGTTATATCTTCATCGACATAAATATTATTAATAATTTTACCCGTTGTTTCAATTTCATCTTGGGTATTATCTAAATAAGCCTGATACTCATCTTCACCAACAAAAGTATTAATTAAAATTTCAACAGCTTCTTTAAATATTTTTTTATCTAAAACATAGATATGCGTTGTGACAACTTTATCATCGGTAGTTTCTTTTTTTATGGCCATATCATAACCTTTAATAGTAAAATCATCTTGTTTTTTTATTTTTTTATAAACATCTTTTACTTCATCGACAGCTCCATCATAAGTTACAAGTTTTTTTATTTGAACACCGTTTGGGGCATATACTTCTTTAGTCTTATATTTATTTTTATAAATTTGCCCATTTTCATTAATATAATCATTTAACTCTTGATTTGAGGAAATTACCCCTAATGTTTTCCCTTCAAAATAGACTTTATAATAAGTATTTGGTTCAGTTACTTTAGTATAACCAAAACCTAATACCGGAATAGCTAGTAACGCTAATAAAATCATAATAATTATCGAAAATTTACGCATTAGCTTTCCTCCTTACTATCCATATTAAAAAATGAACTAGTATTTCTTTTAAAGATTAAATTAATAGTGGCAGTTGGGCCATTACGATGTTTACCAATTATAAATTCACTTTTACTAGTTGCTTCATCAATCGCACTTTCTTTATTATAATAGTCATCACGGTAAAGAAAAGCAACGATATCGGCATCTTGTTCAATTGAACCAGATTCTCTTAAATCGGAAAGAAGTGGCCTTTTATCTTCTCTTCCTTCGACACTACGCGAAAGTTGCGCTAAAGCGATAACAGGAATATTTAATTCCATAGCCATAGTCTTTAAAGATCTTGATATTTCTGAAACTTCTTGTTGTCTTTGACCAGCGTATTTGGCACTACCACTAATTAATTGTAAATAGTCGATAATAACAATATCAAGGCCTTCTTTAGAATTAGCAAGGCGACGACATTTAGCTCTAATTTCACTAACTGTCATTCCTGGAGTATCATCAATAAACATTTTGGTGTCGGCTAGTCGGCTAATAGATTCATTTATTCTTTTCCAATCTTGATGCTCAAGTCTCCCTGTTCTTAGTTTATTCATTTCTATTTGACCAACAGAAGCCAGCATCCTGTTAATTAATTGCTCAGCTCCCATTTCCATGTTAAATAAAGCTACTGTTTTTTTTGCATTTACTGCAATATTAACGGCTAAATTTAAAGCAAACGCAGTTTTTCCCATAGCCGGTCTAGCTGCAATTATAATTAATTCGTTTTCATGAAAACCACTTGTTAAACGATCTATGTCGTAAAAGCCACTAGGCACGCCGGTTATTTCACCTTTTTGCGAAGCCAATTTTTCTAAATCTGCTTGGGCTTTAAACAAAACATCTTGAATACTGCGAAATTCGGACCCTTTACGATTTTTAATTACATCAAATAATTGCTTTTCAGCATTATCTAATAAATCGCCAATATCATCAGAACTAGAAAATCCTTCGCCAGCTATTTTTGTTGCTGTTTCAATTAAATTTCGCCGTAAGGAATTATTATAAACTATTTTAATATATTCATTAGCATTAGCGGCGGTTGGAACAAAGTTAATAATTTCGGCTAAATACTCGACACCACCAACATTACCAAGTATTTTTCTTTTATCTAGTTCAGCTGTAACGGTTGTAATATCAATAGGTGTACCTATTTCTGCTAAATATTTAACTACTTCAAATATTTTTTGATGAGCATCTAAATAAAAATTATCTTTTGATAATTCCTCTATAATTGTTCCTAAAGCATATTTACTTAAAAACATTGAACCAATAACCGCTTTTTCAGCATCTAAATTATGCGGCAAAGAGCGTTCGTTCATTGTATCACCTACTTCTGTAATTCTATTTTTAAACTAGCTGTCACTTTTTTATGTAATAAAATTTTGACATTTGTAGTTCCTAGTGTATTTATAGCCGTATCTAAAATAATTTTCTTTTTATCAATTTTAAGCCCTTTTTCTTCTAATTTACTAGCTATTTGTTTGGTACTTATAATTCCAAAAACTTTATCATTTTCGCCAGTTTTTACTTTAAAAGTTAATTTTATTTTTTCAAGTTGTTTTTTTAAATTTTCAGCTTCTTTTAAATTTTCAGCTTCTTTTTGCGCTTTAGCTTTGTTTTGTTTATTTAAAATATCAAGGCTACCTTCAGTTTCTTTAATAGCTAGATGATTATTTATTAAATACATCCCATAACCATCTTTGACATTTTTAATATCACCTTTTTTCCCTTGTTTTTTAACATCTTCTAATAAAATAACGCGCATATTATCACTCCTCTACGACTTTTTTTATCATTTCGACAACTTCGTCAATTGTCTTATTTTTTATTTGAGCTGCCGCATCGGTTACATGACCGCCACCACCAATAGCACTCATAATAACACCCGCACTAACTTTTCCCATTGATCTTGCGCTTACACCGACAACATTTTCTTTTATTTTCCCGACAGTAAAAGAAACTTCGACATTTTCGAATCTAAGCATTTCATCAGCAACTATAGCTAAATCAACATTATCATATATAGCGCCAGTCATTTCACATAATAAATATTTGTCTTTAATATAATAACTATTTTTAATATAATCGTGTCTTCTAATAAAATCTTCTCTAGAGCCTTTTAAAATTTCTTGCTTAACAATTGAATCCGCTCCTTTTTTTGTTAAATAAGCCGCTATTTTAAAAGTATCTTCAGATGTTTTTAAATTATATCCATTAGTATCAATTTCTAAACCAGCTAACATTATTGTAATAATAATAGGATCTAAACATTTATTTAAATATTTTAAATAACTAGTAATTATTTCAACAATACTAGATTTGTTTGAATTAATATATTCAAAAATAGCTTTTTCAATATGACTAGAGCTATTCATATGATGATCAATAACAAAAATATCTTTTACTTTACTTAAAAGCTTGGGATTTTCAACTAGTTCTGGTTTTTGTGTATCTAAAACTATTAATAAAGTATTATCGGTTATTTTTGGTTCTAATTCTTTAGCTGTTAAAAAATTTATTTTGATATTTTTATCAGTAATTGCTTTAATCCCTTTTTCTAAAGAAACATTTACTCTTTCTTCAGGGTAAACAATATATACTTCTTTTTTCATACTTTCAATAATTTTAGATAAAGCAATGCAAGACCCCATACCATCTAAATCAGGTCTTAGATGGGTCATGAGAATTATTTTATCATGCTTTTTAATATTTTCAGTTAATTTTTCAAATAAATATTCCATTTCTTTCACCTTATACATAATTATACTATTTCTCTTAAAATATGTAAATTATTTAAAGGTAATTTAGGCAAAGAAAAACTACTAAAAAATCAGTAGTTTATTTTTGCTTTAATTTATCAGCAAGACTGGCTATTTTTCGAAAGCGATGATATAATCCTGATTTACTAATTTTAGTATTAGTTTCAGAGGAAATTATTTCACTTAATTCTAAAAGTGAGGCTTCAGGGTATTTTTTTCGGTAAATGGCTGCTTCTTTTTCTTTATCGCTTAAAATATCTAAAGTGGCTAGCGTTTCAATTTTTTTTATATCTTTAATTTGTTTATTAGCACTAGCCATACTTTTTTCAACATTAGCCTGTTCGCAGTTATTAAGCCTATTAGTCATATTTTTATGATCGCGATATATTCTAATATCTTCATAATATAAAACAGCATTATAAGCCCCCATAAGTCTTAAAAAATCACTTATTTTTTCAGCCTCTTTTATATAAACCATATATCTATGTTCTCTATTCAAAACTTTACTATTTAAATCATAATGATTAAGTAATTTGGAAATAAATTTAGCATAAGTTTCTTTATTTAAATTAAATTCTAAATGATATCTTGAGGTTTTCGGATCATTAATGCTTCCACATATTAAGAAAACTCCTCGTAAATAAGCTCTAATCAAATCATCATCAGCATATATAAAAGAACTTGGAATATCTTTATTTATACCTAATGTTTTTAAAATTTCATTGATTTTTTTATTTATTTCTAAAATATAATTAAATTTTTTATTATAATTATAACCTTTACGAATTGTTATTTTAGCATTAATATCAAATATTTTTTTTATCAAGGTATATATTTTTCGGGCAACACTACTATTTTCTGTAATTATTGCGATTTTATTTTGTTCAATAATATTATTTTGAATAATGGCCGAAAGTTCGGAAATGTTTTCCATATCCGTAAATTCTAATTTGCTAATTTCATCTTTTGTTTTACTAGTAAAAGACATATATATCACCTTCTAATCCATTAAATAAGATAAAATATTAATGGCAACTCTTAAAGAATTATGCCTGATTCTATTTTTATCTATAATTACATAATCACCTTCAATTAAATCTACTTTTAATTTTTCTAAATTTTTATAATCAATTGGTACTAAATCTTTATCTTCTTTATTAGAGTATTTTTGGACGATTTCTGGGGAAATAACACCAGTATTTAAAACTACAGCATCAATTTTTCTTTTACCTAAATATTTATTTAATAATTTTATATGATGACTAACAGAAAAATCATCAGTTTCTCCCGGTTGTGTCATCATATTGCAGACATAGATTATTTTAGCTTTACTTTTATCAATTTCCCTAATAACTTCTGGACAAATTAAATTAGGAATTATACTTGTAAAAACACTTCCCATACTTAAGATAATTGCATCAGCCTCTTTAATAGCTTTTAATACATGAGGATTAACTTCTGGTTTTTTTTCATAAAAAACATCAGTAATTAATCTTTTATCTTTAGTTATTTCAGCTTCGCCTTTAACGATAGCGCCGTCTTCCATTCGGCCCATTAAAGTAACATTATCTTCAGTTAAAGGTAAAACATTTCCTTGTAATCTTAACATAGAATTTAAAAGTTCAATAGCGTCTGACATATTACCTGTAAGTTGTGAAGCGCCAGTTAAAAGTAAATTGCCTAAAGGATGTCCATCTAAATCACTACTAGTATTAAAGCGATAATTAAATAATTTGGCGATTTCTTCATCGTCTTGCGATAAACTAGCTAAAATTCGTCTAATATCACCAACCGCAACCGTATTAAATTCTTTTCTAAGTCGACCAGTACTTTTACCATCATCCGCGACAGTTACAATAGCAGAAATATCAAAAGGCATTTTTTTAAGCCCCGTAAGCAAAGTACTCATGCCAGTTCCTCCACCTAAAACAGCTAATTTCATTATATTTCACTCTCCTTTATACTAAGGGCGGCAACAATCCCATCATTAACGGCCGTTGCTATTTGATAATAATCTTTTTTTATAACATCGCCAACCGCATATACACCTTTAATATTAGTTTCTCTTTTTTCATTGACAATTAAATAGCCTTTTTCTTCTTTTAAATTTTCCATAAATTTTACTTGTGGACGGCCACCGATTGCTAAAAAAAGACCATCTAAAGGTAAAATTTCTTTATTATTTAAAGTAACGCTATTTAAAATTCCCTCATTATCATTAAGTGCGGTAACACTGGCGTTTTTAAGATAAACAATATTTTCTTTATTTTTGACTTTAGTTTGATAAATCATATCAGCTTTAATATTTTCACTACGATTAATTATATAAACTTTTTTAGCTAATGTTGATAAATATAAAGCTTCCGTAAAAGCTGAATTTCCAGCTCCGACAATTCCGACAATTTTATCTTTATAAAAAGCTCCATCACAAACAGCACAATAACTAAGCCCTTTTATTTTATCTTCACCAGGTAAACCTAATTTATTATTTTCTTTACCAGTCGCTATGACAATATTTTTACTTTGATAACTTTCTTTTTCAGTAGCAACTATAAAATTGTTTTCTTTAGTAATAGATGTTACTTCACCATATACATATTTAACATCATTTTTTATTTGCTTGAACATATTTAATGCTAAATCAGCTCCACTTATGCTACTAAATCCTAAATAATTTTCTATTTTATCAGTTTTTAACATTTGTCCCCCTGGAGCATCTTTATCAATAATTAATACTTTAAGGCCACTTCGTTTTAAATATAAAGCGGCCGCCATACCAGCAGGCCCAGCACCTATAATAATTGTATTATACATTTTTCGCCTCCTCATTATAAAAACTATTCTTTTTAGCTTTTATTAAAACTATTATACCAATAATTATCATGATAATTGATACTATTTGTGCGATTTTTAATGAAAAAAACATTAAACTATCCGTTCGAAGCGCTTCAATAAAAAATCTAATTAAACCATACCAAATTAAATAAAAGGCGGTTAATATACCAATTCTAATTTGTTTTTTGCTTAAAAAAATTAAAACAATAAATCCAAGTAAACACAAAATAGATTCAAAGAAAAATGTTGGAATATAGTAAGTGCCATTAATATACATACCATCTATAATAAACTGTGGTATAAATAAGGAATTAAGCTGTTCTAAAGTTGTTTCTGGTCCATGAGCTTCACCGTTAAAGAAGTTCCCCCAGCGGCCAATGGCTTGAGCAATTATTAACCCGACAACAATAATATCTAATATTTTTAAAAAATTGGTTTTCTGTTTACGACAATATATGTATATGGTAATTAAGGCCGCAATAATACCTCCATGAATAGCTAAACCGCCCTCCCAAATCTTAAAAATATCTAAAATATTATGGCTGTAATAATCAAAATGAAATATAACAAAATATATTCTAGCGCCTATTATACCAAAGATAATGGCATAAAACAGTAAATTTATAATAAAATTTTCTTCTATTTCTTGTTTTTGGGCTTCTTTGATTACAATAAAAGAACCTACAAGCATGGCGATGAATAAAAAAAGAGAATAAAAATGAATACTTATAAAACCTAAATCAATAGTAGAATTCATATTATTTCTCCTTTCGTTTTAATAATTTATCTAAAATACCATCCATTATAATATTTAAAATAGAAATTAAAATAGAAGCAAGTAAAGCATATAAGATACCATTTATTTGAAAATGTGGATATAAAATTAAACTAACTATTTTTAAAATAATTAAATTTAAAAATGGATAAAACAGTCCTAAAGTAAGACCGGTTATTGGGATTGTTAATCTAAATAAAATTGGCTTTACTGTCTTATTTAATAAATAAATGATTATTACTGCTAAAAAGCTCCATAAACCAAAATATTCTTTATCTATATATAAAGTTTGTTTAAAAAGTAAAGACATTAACATTAAAATTAAAGCATAACCAATCATTCTAATTAACCAGTCTAATAGTTTATAAATGTTTTGTTTTTTTATTAATTTATTAGCCATAAATCAATTTTTCCTTTCTACCACATTATATTTAAGAAAAATAAAGATATTAAATTTCTATATAACAAATTATATCATATTTCACTTATTTTTCATAATAAAAAAGAGTAAAAACTCTTTATCGTTTTAAGAACATTGACCAGTTGTTACTGAAGAAACTCCGCTACTGAAAAAATTTTAAAATTTTATTTCCTTTTGGATTTTTTTATTCGCTTTTTAATTCAAACAAAGCATCTCTAAGTTCCATTGCTCTTTCAAAATCTAAGTTTTTAGCAGCTAATTTCATTTCATTTTCCAAATTAACCATTAATTTCATTTTTTCGCTTTTACTTAGTTTTTCTGGTTTGTTTTCTTCTATGGTTTTATTATTCGTAATAAGTTCATGAATTTCTTTAACAATGGTTTTGGGAACAATTCCATGTTTTTGATTATATTCTTCTTGAATTTTTCTTCTTCTTTGGGTTTCTTTTATTGCCATATTCATAGCTGAACTTATACTATCGGCATACATAACAACCGTTCCATTAGCATTCCGCGCAGCTCTACCAATTGTTTGGATTAGACTTCGCTCACTTCTTAAAAATCCTTGTTTATCAGCATCCATGATAGCAATTAAACTAACTTCTGGAACATCTATCCCTTCTCTAAGTAAATTAATTCCAACAACGACATCGTATTTTCCTAATCTTAAATCACGAATTATTCTAAGTCTTTCTAAAGTCTTTATTTCATTATGAAGGTAAGTTACTTTAATATCTAATTTTTTCAAATAACTAGTAAGCTCTTCGGCCATGCGAATAGTTAAAGTAGTAATTAAAGTTCTTTCGTTCTTAGCAATTTGCGTGTTTATTTTACTTACTAAATCATCTATTTGATTTTTTGTTGGTTTTACTTCAATTAAAGGATCTAGAAGCCCAGTTGGTCTAATTATTTGTTCAACAACTTTGTGATGACATTTTTCAAGTTCATAATCTCCAGGTGTTGCAGAAACATAAATTACATTATCTAATTTTTGTTCAAATTCAGCAAATTTAAGCGGTCTATTATCTAAAGCACTCGGAAGACGAAAACCATAATCAACAAGGACTTCTTTTCGCGCTCTATCGCCATTATACATTGCTTTTACTTGAGGAATAGTTACATGTGATTCATCTATTATCATTAAAAAATCTTTTTTAAAAAAATCAATTAGCGTCGTTGGGGTATCTCCAGGCCCCCTTAAAGCAAGATGCCTTGAATAATTTTCAACACCCCTACAAAAACCTGTTTCTGAAAGCATTTCAATATCATAATTAGTTCTTTCTTTTAAACGCTGATACTCTAGTAGTTTATTTTCTTGTTTAAATTTTGTAAGTTGTTCTTCTAACTCCTGTTTAATATTTTCAATTGCTTTTTTTAATTTGTCTTCACTAGTAACAAAATGACTAGCTGGAAAAATTGTGATTGATTTTTTATCGGTTAAAATAGCTCCTGTCACTAAATCAAATTCACTTATTCTATCTACTTCATCACCGAAAAATTCAATACGATATCCTTTTGAATGTTGAGATATTGGAATAATTTCTAAAGTATCTCCTCTTACTCTAAAAGTTCCTCTCTTTAAATCAATATTATTTCGTTCATAAAGCATATCAATTAATTTTTCGATTACTTTATCACGATCTATTTCTTCTCCTTGATTTAAAAACAATACTTTTTTTTCATAATCTTCAATTTCCCCAATACCATATATGCAAGAAACTGAAGCTACAACAATAACATCTTTACTATTTAAAAGTGAAGCTGTAGCATAATGTCTAAGTTCGTCTATTTCATCATTAATAGAAGCATCTTTTTCAATATAAGTATCTGTTTTAGCAACATATGCTTCTGGTTGGTAATAATCATAATAACTAACGAAATAGCACACTTTATTGTTGGGAAATAATTCTTTTAATTCTCCATAAAGTTGACCTGCTAAAGTTTTATTATGCGCTAAAACTAAAGTGGGTTTATTTATTTCTTTAATAACATTGGCAACTGTAAAAGTTTTTCCAGTCCCGGTAGCGCCTAATAATACTTGCTGTTTTTTACCTTTTTTAATGCCATCAACTAATTTTTTAATAGCTTCTGGTTGATCGCCACTTGGTTTAAATTTTGAAACTAACTCAAACATGATATCACTTTCTTTCAAATTTATTTTTATTTATTATTTTCTATTTTTTCTGTTTCTAACAATAATTTATCAAAATCAGAAACAAAATTTTCATCTTGAATTATTTTATATTTTTCATATTCTTGTTCAGCTTTTTCTTTAGCTTTATTAGTAGATATTTTTCCCTTATTATCTAGCATTTCATAATGAAGTAATTTTAAAGCGTTTTCTACTTCATTTTGCCAAGCAATCATTTTCATCAGAATATTTCTTTCCGCATTGCTTTCAGCAATATCTAAAAATAAATTTACTAAATTATTTATATTTTTAAGTTCTTTTTCGCTCAAATAATTTTTAGCGACAATAACATCTGATTTTAATATTTTTTCCTTACGGGGAATTATTCCAATTAGTTAAGCCAAATGAAATGCCTATTTTTTCGTGTCAATCATTTCTAAATCTTTAATACTTTGTAAGTAATGAAGTTCCACTTCACTAGGGCTTAATGCAATTCTATTTTTATATTTACCATATTCTTTTTTGGCATGATTTAAAGCCTCTTCATGACTA
>CALVIK010000026.1 GCA_944329545.1 uncultured Bacilli bacterium | reverse complement strand
AATCACGAAAATATGGTTTTTTCATTTCATCTTTTAATATAATATCCCATTTTTTATTAATCATACTTCTCGCCTCAAGTTATATTCTATCATAATTATGATTTTTCGCAAGTAATTTACTATTTTTATCAATAAAAACCATTTCAAAATCACTTTCTTTAGCAATATTATTAAGCGCCACTAAAGATTATCATATTTTTGATGATATACTAGTATTTCATCCTTAAGTTTTAATAAAGAATAAATATTGATAAAAGCCAGTATAGCAACTAATATATCAATAATGTTCCAAATAATTGTTGGGCTAGTAACTGCCCCTATAAAAACACTTATAGGTGTTGCTAAAATTAAAAAAGACACATCTTTTTTCTCATCAAAAAATTTAATAGCACTCTCACAATAATAATGGCCTGTTAATATGGTGGAAAAAGCAAATAAAATAATAATTATAATTAAAAGAATTTGCCCCATAGAACCAAAATGATAATTAAAAGCTTCGCCTGTTATCTCAATTCCATTGGGATTTGTAATATCTAATGCTGAATAATTAAAAAGTAAAATCATAAAAGCCGTGGCGGTGCAAATAATAATTGTCGTTATGTATACTCCAAGAACTTGAATATAACCATTGATAGCTGGGGTTTTAGCTGAAGAAGCACTCGTTGCAATAGCGCCAAGACCAAGACCAGATTCATTTGAAAATATGCCTCTTTCAATCCCGATTATTATAGTGACTAAAAAACCACTAAAAAAAGGTTTCAATTCAAAAGCACTATTTATTATTAAAAAAATCATATCTTTAAAGATAGCCAGATGATTAAATAATACATAAAAAACCATAATTACATATAATATGGTCATTATGGGAACTATTTTATCAGTTACTTTCATTATTTTTTTAATTCCACCATTTATTATTTTATAAGTAACAAATGCCATAATTAAACCAATAAAAATATAATTAATATTTTCCATATTTGTAATAGCTTTCGTTATAGTATTAGCTTGTATAGGAATAAAACCAAGTAAATATGCAAATATAATGATAATTGCATAAATACTAGCTAGAACTTTTTTATTTAAACCATATTTAATATAATAAAACGGGCCACCAATATTTTCACCATTAACACTAGTTCGATATTTAATAGCCATTAAAGTTTCCGCATAAGCTAAAACGGCTGATATTAAAGCTATAACCCACATCCAAAAAATAGTTCCTGGACCCCCTATATAAATAGCTAAAGCTACACCAGCAATACTTCCTACACCTATTCTTCCAGCTAAAGTTAAAAATAAAGTTTTTATTGGTGTTATACCTTTATATGTACTAGCCCTTAAAGATTTAAAAATTTTTATTATTTTAAATTGAGGCGAATTTAAAATTTTGCTAAAATAAATTCCTGATACAATTATTAAAGCTGTTGCGACCGCCCATAATATTGCATTTATTATTCCGAACATAAAAAATCACCTAAAACATTTTATGCTTAGGTAATAATTATTTATGACTTTTCTTATAAGTTAATACTTTAGGCTTAGAATTGTTAATAAATAAAGGTTCTTCTATACTATTCATACTTTCTTTTTTCTCTTGTGGTCTTAAAATTTTTTCTTCTTTTTTTATTTCTTCTTTTACTATTTCTTGATTTTCTTCAATATTTTTTCCAAACAATTCTTCTTTATAATTATAAACATATTGCCCTCCAGAAATTACGCAAAGTGTCGTTCCTAAATAAAGAAGAGCATAAGATATAATATTAAGAATTTCGGGCAAACCTAATAAAATACCAGCCATCCCAATCATTGTTGTTGCTGTTTTAGCTTTTCCTAATTTGGAAGCTCCAATAGTTCCAGATTTTTTACTAGCCGTTTCTTTAACTATTCCAACTATAGAATCTCTAAAAAAAGTTAAATAAGGAATTAATAAAGGAATCATTCCTTGAAGAGCCATTACTACTAGTACTGGTGTTACTAATATTTTATCACCTAAAGCATCTCCTGATTTGCCTAAATTAGTCACGCAATTAAATTTTCGCGCTAAAAAACCATCTACTTTATCGGTAAGAGCCGAGATACAAAATAAAGATGCTACTAACAGCATTGGAGCTCCTAAAGCTAATAAAGCTGTTGTTATAATTGCTAAAACAATTCTAGTTAATGTTATAATATTCGGTAAATTTATATTTCCTTTATTAAATAATTTGTTTTTAATATTCATCCAAGTTCCCCCTAAATATTTTATAAAATATTAGCTATCTCTACAAAAACTTCAATAGGAATTTGTTCTGCTCTAACTGATAAATTCATGTTATGTTTTTTTAAAACATTTTCTATCTTTGATAAATCATACTCTTTAAGGTTGTTTTTTAATGTTTTTCTTTTTTGTTTAAAGCTATCTCTTATTAATTTAAAGAAAATTTGTTCATTTTTTACATTAAATATTTTATCTTTTTTTGTAAAACATACAACTATACTGTCGACATTTGGTTTAGGTAAAAAAACATTACGGCTAACATCTAATAATTTATTAATATCAAAGTAATAATTTAAAAAGATAGAAAGTGAATTGTAATCTTTCGTTCCTACTTTAGCTTTAAATCTGTCACCTACTTCTTTTTGAACCATAACTACTATTTTATCAATATCAATTTTTTCTTCAATTAATTTTATAATAATTGGTGTTGTTATATAATAAGGTAAATTAGCGACAACATATAATTTTTGATAATTATAGTCTTTTATATCGTTTTTTATATTTCTTTTTAAAAAATCATCATAAATAATATTTGTATTACTGTGGATATTTTTTTCTAAAATAGGTTTTATATCTTTATCTATTTCGTAAGCCAGAACATTTTTCGCTTTTTTTCCTAATTTACTTGTTAAAGAACCGGCACCAGGACCTATTTCAATTACTAAAGTGTTTTTATCAATTAAAGATTTTTCCACAATATTATCAATAACATTTTTATCAATAATAAAATTTTGACCAAATTTTTTTTTAAATTTAAAGTTCTTATTTTCAAGTTCTTTTTGCAATTTATTAGGTGAATATTCCATAGTTAGCCTCCTGAAAACATATTATACTATATTTT
>CALVIK010000025.1 GCA_944329545.1 uncultured Bacilli bacterium | reverse complement strand
TTTAAATACCGCATCGTATTTAGCTGTATAAAATTTCTTTTCCATATTTCCTCCTTTTATAGACCCACTATCACACTCACTTGCCCCTATATATATTATACGAGATAAATTTTTAAATCCCTTTTTTTATTTTAAAAAAAATAAAAAAAGAACTAATAATCTAATCCATTAGTTCTTGTTCTAACGCCTCAAGAGGTTCTTCAGCGTATAAATCATTTTCTAAAGTATATTCAACATCACGGTATTCTTTAGCTCCCGTACCAGCAGGAATTAATTTACCCATAATAACATTTTCTTTTAAACCAGTTAAGTAATCTATTTTACCATGAACAGCCGCATCAGTTAAAATTCTTGTAGTCTCTTGGAAAGAAGCTGCTGATAAGAATGAATCTGTTTCTAATGAAGCTTTAGTAATACCTAAAAGTACTGGTTTACCCGTAGATGGGCGTTTACCTTCTAAAATAAGGCGCTTATTTTCTTCAATAAAGTGATTAATATCAATCATTGCTCCTGGTAAGAAGAACGAATCTCCCGAATCAACAATTTTGATTTTCGAAATCATTCTCTTAGCAATAACTTCGATATGTTTATCACTAACATCAACACCTTGTGAACGATATACTTTTTGAATTTCGTATAAAATGTATTCTTGCGTTGTAATTGGATCAGTAACAACTAACAATTCTTTAGGATTAATCGCTCCATGTGTCAAACGATCACCAGCTTTAACTTCATCACCTTTACTAACCGCAAGTTTAGCTTCATAATTAGTTATATGTTCTTTAGTTTCAGCATCATTTTTAACATAAATTTTAAAGCTTCCACCATCTTCTTCAATTTTACTAACTACACCGTTAATTTCCGCAATTGTCGCTTTTCCTTTCGGATTACGCGCTTCAAAAATTTCTTCAACACGCGGAAGACCTTGAGTAATATCGTCTCCTCCGGCTACACCACCAGTATTGAAGTTACGCATAGTAAGCTGAGTACCTGGTTCACCAATTGATTGAGCAGCCATAATACCAATAGCTGCACCAATTTCTACTTCAGCACCGGTTGCTAGATTACGGCCATAACATTTACGGCACACTCCATGCTCAGTCCGGCAAGTTAAAACGCTTCTAATTGGAACTTTTGTAATGCCTTTTTTAACAATTTTTTCGGCGATATCTTCCGTAATATAAGTGTCTTTATCATATAATACTTCTTTAGTTTCTGGATCTAAAATTTTCTTGCTTGTATATCTACCAATAATACGGTCTTCTAAAGATTCAATTAAAGTTCCATCGCTATTATAGAAAGCCTCAGCCATAACACCTTGATCAGTGCCACAGTCATCTTGCCTTACAATAACATCTTGAACTACATCAACAAGTCTTCTTGTTAAATAACCAGCATCAGCAGTTTTTAAAGCCGTATCAACAGCACCTTTACGAGTACCATGAGTTCCCATAAAGAATTCAGACACACTAACACCTTCACCTAATGATGATAAAATTGGAATTTCAACATAACCACCTGTTGGTTTCACCATAACCCCGCGGATACCAGCAAGTTGAGTATATTGATCAATAGAACCACGCGCTTTTGATTCAATCATCATTGCCATTGAAGACTCTGGATTTTCTTTTAATTGTTTTTCTAAGTCATTAGAAATTTGATCTTTAGCATCAAACCAAACATCGATAATATTTTCATATCTTTCAGTATCAGTAATTAATCCACGCCTAAATTGTTTAGTTATTTGATCTACTTTAGCTTGAGATTTTTCAATAACATCTTTCTTAATCGTACTTTCTTTAACATCATCAATTGAAATACTAATACCAGATATTGTCGAATATTTAAAGCCTAAATCTTTAATCGCATCAAGCATTGAAGATGTTTCTGTTGTTTGATATCTCTTATAAATTTGGGCAATTATCTTACCAATTGGGCTTTTATTTAAAGCTTTAACTACTGGCATATTTTTAATAACTTCGGGAATATTTTCTCCCGGCGCAATAAAATATTTAGCTGGCGTAATTTTCTCTACATTTTCCGCAGAACCATCATTAATATATTGGAATGTATCTGGAAAAACAGAATTGAAAATTAATTTACCAGGTGTTGTTACTAAATATTTATTCATACATTTATCTGGGAAAATCTTATGCCTAAAAGATTTTACTGGTAAAGCAATTCTTGTATGAAGAGTAATGTCGCCTCTTTCATAAGCATTAATCGCATCATCACTATCTTTAAAGATAAGTCCTTCACCCTTAGCACCGGCTTTTTCCATTGTTAAATAATAATTTCCTAAGACCATATCTTGTCTAGGGGTAACGATTGGTGATCCATCTTTTGGTGACAAAATATTATTGGCCCCTAACATCAATATACGAGCTTCGGCTTGTGCTTCTTCACTAATTGGTACATGAACTGCCATTTGATCCCCATCAAAATCGGCATTAAAAGCTTCACAAACAAGTGGGTGCAGACGAATACTTTTACCCTCAATTAATTTTGGTTCAAAAGCTTGAATACCAAGTCTATGTAAAGTTGGAGCACGGTTTAAAAGAACTGGATGCTCTTTAATTTGCTCTTCAACAATATCCCAAACTCTTTCATCGCCATTTTCAATCATTCTTTTAGCCGCTTTAATATTGCTAGCGATTTCTTTAGATACTAAACCATTAATAACATGAGGTTTAAATAACTCCAAAGCCATTTCTTTAGGAATACCACACTCATACATTTTAAGTGATGGGCCAACAACAATAACTGAACGGCCTGAATAATCAACACGCTTACCAAGTAAATTTTGACGAAATCTTCCTTGCTTACCTTTTAGCATACTAGCTAATGATTTTAATGGACGATTTCCCGGCCCCGTAATATTTTTACCACGACGACCATTATCAAATAAAGCATCAACAGCTTCTTGAAGCATACGCTTTTCATTTTGAATAATAATTGAAGGAGCATTTAAATCGATTAATTTTTTTAATCGATTGTTACGATTAATTACCCTTCGATATAAATCATTTAAATCAGAAGTTGCAAAACGGCCACCATCTAATTGAATCATTGGTCGAAGCTCTGGTGGGATAACAGGAATAACATCTAAAATCATCCATTCAGGACGATTGCCTGATTCTAAGAAAGCATCCAAAACATCTAATCTTTTAATTAAACGAATACGCTTTTGACTATTAGAATCTTTAATTTCCGATATTTCCGCTTTAATAGTATCAACTTCTTTTTGAAGATCAACTTCAGCTAATAATTCTTTAATAGCTTCCGCGCCCATACCAGCACGAAAACTAGTGCCATATTTTTCAATATAAGTTCGATATTCTTTGTCACTAATCGTTTGTTTTTTCTCAAGTGGAGTATCTCCTGGATCCAAAACAACATAAGAAACAAAATATAATACTTCTTCAAGTTCTCTTGGCGACATATCAAGAACAAGCCCCATTCTTGATGGTACACCTTTGAAAAACCAAATATGTGATACTGGTGTAGCAAGTTCAATATGTCCCATTCTTTCGCGGCGAACTTTAGATTTTGTTACTTCAACCCCACAACGGTCACAAATAACATTTTTATATCTTAATCTTTTATATTTACCACAAGCACATTCAAAATCTTTTGTTGGTCCAAAAATTTTTTCACAAAATAGTCCATCTCTTTCCGGTTTTAAGGTCCGATAGTTCATTGTTTCAGCTTTTTTTACTTCACCATATGACCATGAACGAATTTTTTCTGGTGAGGCGATGGCTATTCTTAAGCCTTCAAAATTACTTGCATCCATTACTTATCATCCCCTTCCGGAATTTTTTCTTCGATAATTTGTTCTTGTTCTAAAGTAGATTCCTGCTCTGTAGTCTCTTCTTTAGCTTCAGAAATTTCTTCATTATTATTTTCATCGTTATTAGAAGCTTCTAATTCCTTTACTTTTTCTAAAAGTTCAGGAATTCCATCTTTTAATTCAGCACCAAGTGGATGTTTGTCATTATTTTTCATAGCATCTTCTTTGGCTTTAAGAATTTCATTTTCTAAATTAGATTCCACAACATAACTATCTTTTTCAGCTTCTTCAAGTTCTTTAAGTTCAACAAATTTACCTTCTTTATTAAGAACTGTTATATCAAGTCCAAGAGCTTGGAACTCTTTAATAACAACTTTGAAACTTTCTGGAACCCCTGGTTCTGGTAAAGGTTCGCCTTTAACAAGCGCTTCATAAGCTTTAACTCTACCTGTAACATCATCAGATTTAATAGTCATCATTTCTTGTAGAATGTGGGCAGCTCCATAAGCATATAAAGCCCAAACTTCCATTTCACCAAATCTTTGGCCACCAAACTGCGCTTTTCCACCTAATGGTTGTTGCGTTACTAATGAGTAAGGGCCTGTTGAACGCGCGTGTAATTTATCATCAACCATGTGGTCAAGTTTAATCATATACATAACACCAACACTAATACGATTATCAAAAGCCTCACCAGTACGGCCATCATATAATACCATTTTACCATCGGTTGAAAGACCAGCTTCGTCTAAAGCTTCAATAATTTCTTCACGGCTTGCTCCATCAAATACTGGCGTTGCCATATAAACATTTAAACTCTTAGCAGCCATACCTAAATGTAACTCTAAAATTTGGCCAATGTTCATACGAGAAGGTACACCTAGTGGATTAAGCAAAACATCAACCGGTGTTCCATCAGCCATATAAGGCATATCTTCTTCTGGTAATACCAAAGAAATTACACCTTTATTTCCATGACGACCAGCTATTTTATCACCAACTGTAATTTTACGCTTTTGCGCAATATAAATTCTAACTTTTTTAGAAACACCAGCTGGTAAATCATCACCATTTTCTTTCGTTAAAACTTGGACATTGTGGACAATACCGCCACCACCATGTTGAACTCTAAGAGAGGTATCGCGAACTTCTCTAGTTTTTTCACCAAAAATAGCGTGTAATAATTTTTCTTCACTAGTAAGTTCAGCCATTCCTTTTGGTGTAACTTTTCCAACTAAAATATCATCATCTTTAACTTCTGTACCAATTCTAACAATACCATTTTCATCTAAATTTTTTCGAGCTTCTTCACTAACATTTGGGATATCTCTAGTAAATTCTTCAGCACCCAATTTTGTATCACGACATTCAATATCGTAACTTTTGATGTGAATTGATGTATAAGCATCGTCTTTTACTAATCTTTCGTTTAACACTACCGCATCTTCGTAGTTATAACCTTCAAAATTGACAAAAGCCACGGTTACATTTTTACCTAAAGCCATTTCGCCTTCATCAGTACTAGGCCCATCAGCAATAACCATACCTTTAGTAACTTTATCACCTTTTTTAACAACTGGAATTTGATGATAACAAGTATTTTGGTTACTACCTTCAAAATCATCTAAATAATAAGTGTCAGTACCTTTTTTTGCTTTAACAATAATTTTTCTCGCATCGACATAATCAACAACGCCATCTGCTTTAGCAAGAACTACGGCTCCTGAATCACGCGCAGCTATGGCTTCAATTCCCGTACCAACAAGCGGAGCTTCGGCTCTTAAAAGTGGAATAGCTTGACGCTGCATATTAGCGCCCATTAAAGCTCTTTTTCCATCATCGTGTTCCAAAAATGGAATACCACTTGTTGTAATTGAAATAATTTGTTGTGGTGAAACATCCATATAATCAACTTTATCTTTGGAAACCATTAAGTTGTCTGCTTGATACCTAACTGGAACTCTTTCTTCAGTAATTATATCACCTTCAACTTTAATCGTAGCTGGAGCAATATAATATTCAAGTTCTTCATCAGCTGTCATATAGACAATTTCATCAGTTAATTTGCTGTCATTAACTTTACGATAAGGTGTCATAATAAAGCCATATTCATCAATCTTCGCATAACTTGCAAGGGAAGTAATAAGTCCAATGTTTGGCCCTTCTGGAGATTCTACTGGACAAAGGCGTCCATAATGTGATGGGTTAACATCACGAACTTCCATACCAGCACGGTCTCTTGAAAGCCCGCCTGGTCCAAGTGAAGATAATCTTCTTTTATTAGTAAGCTCAGCAATTGGGTTTACTTGGTCTAAGAATTGTGATAACTGACTACTTCCAAAGAATTCTTTAATCGCCGCTGTAAGCGGTCTTATATTAATTAAACTTTTTGGTGTAACATCATTAACATCTTGCGTACTCATTTTATCGCGAATATTTCTTTCAATTCTACTAATACCAATTCTAAATTGATTTTGTAAAAGTTCACCCACCTGTTTTACTCTACGATTAGATAAATGATCGATTTCATCAAATTTACCAAGACCTTCGAATAAATTTAAGTAGTATGATACTGTAGCATAAATATCAGAAATTGTAAGTCTTTTAATTTCAATATTTTGATCATTACCAATAACTTTAACAACTCTATCTGGATTTACTTTTGAATACACTTTTATAACTTGTACTTCATTATAAGTATCCAAATCACCATTAATTAAAACTTCTTTTTTACCATAGCCATCTGCTAAAACGGGTTTTAATTTTTCTAAAACTTCTTTAGTAATTATTTCCCCACTTTTAGCAATTACTTTACTACCTACTTTTATATCTTCGGCTAAAGTAGCGCCAATAAGACGATCGACAACATTTAATTTTTTATTAAATTTATAACGACCTACTTTAGCTAAATCATAACGAAAAGCATCGAAAAATCTTGTAATTAATTGGTTTTTCGCACTTTCTAAAGTAGATGGCTCTCCCGGCCTTAACTTAGAATGAATATCAATTAAAGCTTCATCAGTATTTTTGTTAGTATCTTTTTCAATTGTTTTTATAAGATATTCATCTTCGCCAAACAAATCAATAATATCAGCATCACTAGATAACCCCACTGCTCTTAAAAGTGTTGTAATTGGAACTTTTCTTGTTCTATCAATACGCACATAAACAATACCTCTAGCATCTGTTTCATATTCAAGCCAAGTTCCATGTGATGGAATAATTTGTGAACCAATTGTAATACGGCCGTTTTTCTTATCTACTTCTTTGCTAAAATAGACAGATGGTGATCTAACTAACTGAGAAACAATAGCTCTTTCAGCTCCATTGATGATAAAAGATCCGCTTTCAGTCATAAATGGCATATCACCTAAATAAATTTCTTGCTCTTTAACTTCACCAGTTTCCACATTAAATAGTCTTGCTTCTACTCGCAGTGGCGCAGCATAAGTCGAATATCTTTCCTTACACTGTTTAATAGTATAACGAGGTTGTTCAAAAGCATAATCCCCAAATTCAAGCGATAAATTTCCAGTAAAACTCTCTACTGGAAAAATATCCTCAAAAACTTCTTTTATTCCTTCAGTTAAAAACCATTCATATGATTTTTTTTGAATTTCTAACAAATTAGAAAGTTCAATAGCATTTTTTGTTTTTGCGTAATTTCTTCTCTCACGCTTGTCATTAATTTTTTTAATTGTATAACCCAAGATTTCACCCCTATAGACTAGTTTTTTTTATATGTCCACATACCAAAAAAAGTATATGTCGCCAATTTATAATTATAAACGATTGGTAGCAAATTGTCAACGCTTTTGACACGCAATTATATAAAAACCTTTATTTTTCGTAATTAATTTTGTTTCATATTCTACCTTTAACTTTTCAAACATACTTTTAGCGCCTTGATTTTTATGCATAACAAGCCAAAGTTGTCCATTTTCTTTTAAGTAATCTTTAGCAGAAAATAAAAATTCACAAAGAATTTCTTTACCCGCCCTAATAGGAGGATTAGTTATTATATAATCATATTTTTTATGAATGTTTTCATATATATTACTTTCAAAAACATTAACTTTTCGATTGTTTAATTTTGCATTTTTAATAGCTAAATTAAGACTTCTTTTGTTAATGTCAACCATATCAACATTACAAGTGTCTGCCAAAACAATACCTACCGGCCCGTACCCACAGCCAAGATCTAAAACTTCACCTTTAATTTCCGGTATGTTTTCTAAAAGAGTTCTAGTACCAAAATCTAAACCCCTTTTAGAAAAAACACCATTATCTGTAATAAAAGTATAATTAGCTCCACGAATATTTACTTTTATTAGTTTTTCTTCACTTTTTAAATTATCATTAGTAAAATAATGTGCCATGTTTTTTCTCCCTTTTTATAAACGGTTAAAGCCCGCACTAAAAAGTGCAGGCTTTAAGCTAGCTAATTATTTTAATTCAACAGTAGCGCCAGCTTCTTCGAATTTTGCTTTTAATTCGTTAGCTTCGTCAGTAGAAATGTCTTCTTTAATGTTTCCGCCATTATCAGCAATAGCTTTAGCTTCTTTAAGTCCTAAACCAGTAATATCTCTTACTAATTTAATAACTGGGATTTTATTTCCTCCAGCATTAGTTAAAACTAAAGTTACAGTGCTAGGTCCAGCAGCTTCTTCAGCTTGAGCTGGAGCAGCAGCCACAGCTACTGCGCTTGGATCAACACCAAATTCCTCCTTCATAGCGTCTACTAATTCTTTTACTTCTAAAATAGTCATTTCTTTAAGACCAGCGATAAATTCATCTTTTGTAAATTTTGCCATTTAAATCATTCCTTTCTTTATTTTTCTAAACTTTCACTATATAAATCTAAACAAATTGATAAGTCGCGAACAGTTCCCATAAGACCACCGGCAAGCATTGTAAGCAAGCCTTCTCTTGATGGAATAGCTGATAATTCTTTTAATTTAGCAGCATCAGCAACATCGCCATCGACAATACCAACTTTAAGTTCTAAAGCGGGATGCTTTTTAGCAAAGTCGCTTAGCACTTTAATTGGGGCAATTGCGTCAGTACCAAAAGCTACAGCTTTAGGCCCTGTTAGTTCGTCAGCTATATCAATGTTTAAAGTATCATACGCTCTTTTTACTAGCGTATTTTTGTAAATTTTTAACTCTGAATCATTTTCTTTTAACTTTCTTCTAAGTTCATTAGTTTCTTCAGCTGTTAAACCTTGATATTCAAAAAATATTGTTGAATTAGCATTTTTGGTTTTTTCGCTAATTTCGCTAATTATTTCTTGTTTTTTATCTAAGATTTTTTGATTTGCCACTTTGTGCACCTCCTTTTTTTATTTACCGTAAAAAAAGGCTCTGCCGTATGACAGAGCAAAAGATTTAACAAATAAATCCTCGGTAGGAAATTAAGCTAAACGCACCTACTGTCTACGGTTTTTGTTTCAACAACTAAATTATAACATATTAATTATTAAAAGTCAAAACTATTTACATCAATTTTGATTCCAGGGCCCATTGTTGAAGCAATAGAAATATTTTTGATATATGTTCCTTTAACAACACTTGGTTTTGATTTAGCGATAAGCGTAACAAACGAAACTAAGTTCGCTAATAAATCTTCTTCACTAAATGAAACTTTACCAATTAAAATATGAACATTACCAAATGAATCTGTTCTATATTCAACACGGCCTTTCTTTATTTCTTCAACTGCTTTTTTAGTATCTACTGTTACAGTGCCAGTTTTAGGATTTGGCATTAAACCTTTAGGACCTAAAACACGACCTAATTTTCCTAAGGTTGGCATCATATCTGGAGTAGCAACGATAACATCAAAGTCAAACCAATTTTCTTTTTCTATTTTATCTAATAAATCAGTATCTCCAACATAATCAGCACCTGCTTCTTTAGCCATTTTAGCAGCTTCACCCTTAGCAATAACTAATACTTTTTTTGTTTTACCAGTTCCTTTTGGAAGTAAAGCAGCGCCTCTTAATTGCTGGTCAGCTTTTCTTGTATCTAAATTTAAATGCATCGCAAGTTCTACTGAAGCATCAAAATTAGTTACAGAAGTTTCTTTTACTAATTTAACAGCATCTTCTTTAGTATAAAGTTGATGTTTATCAATTTTTTTAGCAGCTTCTACATATTTTTTACTTTTTTTCATTTCAATTCCTCCTTATGTGGTTTTGGTGGAAAGCGGATTATTCCTCCCACATAGGTAATACCTATGTCTATTATTCTTCAACATTTACGCCCATATTAAGTGCTGTTCCTTTAACTATTTTAATAGCATCTTCTAAAGTATAGCAATTTAAATCAGGCATTTTTATTTCTGCGATTTCTTTAATTTGATCAGCAGTAAGAGTTGCAACAACTTCATTTTTACCTTTTGTTGAACCTTTTTGAATTTTACTAAATTTTTTGATTAAAAACGCTGTTGGTGGAGTTTTTACTACAAAGTCAAAAGTTCTATCTTCATAAATAGTAATTTCAACTGGTAGAATATCTCCCATTTTATCTTTAGTTGCATCATTATATTTAGTACAAAATTCACCCAAATTAATACCAGCAGGACCTAAAACAGTACCAACGGGTGGAGCTGGTGTAGCTTTTCCAGCTGGAATTTGTAATTTTATTTTTTTTGCGACATTTGCCACGAAAAACACCTCCTATATTTTTTTCGCGTAGTGGTTATAATGATTATCCGCTTATATCAATCTCCCACTATATAAACTGCATAAAACACAGCTATTTAATAATAGCACAATTTTTATAAAATGTAAACTTATTTCCTTAATATTTTATTAAAAAGCCTTACATATTATACAAACAAAAATAAAAAAACACCACTAAATGATGTTTTATGACTTACTAATTTGTGATAATTTAAGTTCAACAACTGTCTCTTGACCAAATAAATCTAACACAACTTCAAGCATGGCATTAGCGACATCTACAGATTTAATTTTGCCATACATACCACTAAATGGTCCATCTACGACTTTAATACTTTCTCCTTCTTTAAGATCATTATTTAAATCAAGCCTGCTCATACCCATTGATCCTAATACTCTATCAACTTCTTCAGTTGTAAGCGGAAATGGTTTGGCACCTTTACCAGAAGAACCAATAAATCCTGTAACGCCCGGAGTATTACGCACAACAAACCACGCTTCATCGGTCATTATCATTTCCACTAAAATATAACCTGGAAACATTTTTTTGACTTTTTCTTTACCATCTTCAGTTATTTCTGTTTGTTCTGGGACAACTACTCTTAAAATATAATCTTCCATGCCCATAGAGCTAGCCCGCATTTCTAATTTTTCTTTAACCTTACTCTCATGTCCAGAATAAGTGTTTACTACATACCATTCTTTTTGCATTATAAATTTTCCTCCACAAATGTTCTAATTCCAGCAATAATAACATCAGAAGCGACAAAAAATACGGCGAAAACAATAATACAAGCAAGAATTGCTAAAGAATATTTTACCATATCTTTTTTCTTGGGCCACCTTACTCTACTCATTTCTTTTTTTACACCAGCAAAAAACTTACCTATTTTTTTCACATAATCACCTACTTTAATTCATATTTTTTTCTAAATAAAAAACACTTGTTTTCGTGTCATCTACATATTAGCACATTTTCCTAAAAAAAACAAGTGGTTATTCAATTTTTTTTGCTTTACTGCGGATTCGTTGCATAGCATTATCAATGGCTTTTTCATCTTTTTCTAATATTTGCGCTATTTCCTTATATTCAAAACCATAGTATCTTAAATCCAAAACTGCTTCTTCAAAAGTCGTTAAAATTTTTTTTAAATTTTCATATTTTGTCTGTTTGCTTTCATTATCGAAAACAATATTGCTTGGATCTAGTGAATCATCTTGAACCACTCTATCTAAACTATTTAAAAACTCTTGTTCATCTAAAGCTTCCATTGAAATAGACTCATTTAAAATTTTATGTTTTTGTCTTTTGCTACCAGTAATATAACTTAACATTGCTTTTTCAATACAAAATTTAGCATAAGTAAAAAACAAAATATTTTTTTCTTCATCATAATGTTTAATTGCATGGCTAAGGCCAATATAACCTTCTTGAATAAAGTCATTATATTCGATGTTTTTATTTTTTTCTTTCATTTTTTTAGCTATTTTACTGATTAATGGTTTATATTTTAAATATAAAGCGTTATGGGCGTTTTCATTTTCGGAAAGCATACTCAACAGTTCATAATCATTTAAATTTTTATAATTCATCGATTTCTAACCGCCTCATAAATTACTAAAGCCGTCGCTACAGAAGCATTTAAACTATTAACTTGCCCGCTCATTGGAATAGAAGCTATAAAATCACAATTTTCTTTTACTAAACGGCTCAAACCTTTTCCTTCATTACCAATAACAATTACGATTTTTCCAGTATAATCGATTTCTTTAAAATCAGTACCTTGCATATCCGTTCCAATAACCCAATAATTATCTTTTTTTAGTTTTTTAATAGTATCTACTAAATTATTAACTTCGGCTATTTTTACATTACTAATAGCCCCAACACTTACTTTGATAACCGCTGAAGTCACTTTTACTGATCGATCTTTAGGGATAATAATGCTTTTTACGCCAGCAGCTTCACAAGTACGAATAATCGCCCCAAAATTATGTGGATCTTCTAAATGGTCTAACATCACAATTATTTCATTTTCCATTATTTCTTGTAAAGGCGCATATTCATAATCATTTACTTTTAAAACAATTCCTTGATGATTACCTTTTTCTAATTTATCTAACTGTTTTTTTGAAAGATAATTTATTTTAATTTTTTTATTAATTAATTTATCTAAAAGATTTTTATCATGAAAATTTTCATAAAGAAATGCTTCTTTTACTTCTTCTTTAGCTAAAGATTCTTTAGCGGCATTTTTACCATATATATACATTTAATCACCCACTATAAAATTCATTATTTCTTCGATTCTTTCTTTATCATTTTGCATATATAAAAAACCAATTAAAGCTTCTAAACCGGTTGCTTTTTTATATGTTACAATGTCTGTATTTTTAGGGCTAGCATGACTTTTATGATTGCGTGCCCTTTTGACAATATTTATTTCATCTTCTTTTAGAAAGTTTTGACTCATCATTTTTTCCAAAAAAGAACTTTGCGCTTTCGCACTAACATAATTTATGGCATCTTTTTGTAACTCGTTTACTTTAGCAATATTTTTACTAATTAAATATTTTCTAATATAAAATTCATAAATGGCATCACCCAAATACGCTAAAACTAAAGAATTAATATTTAAAACTTTACTATTCATGTTTTACCCCTTTAAATCTATCAAAAGTAATACCTTTAATATAGCCGTTTTTAACATCATTAATAATTAAAGCGATAACCTTATCATAATCAACTTCCCCACCTTTAATAAGACACCCTCTTTTTTTACCAATTTCTTCTAAAGTAACAATAATATCATCATTAAGTTTTTCAGTATATCTAGTTTTTAAAATATCTGGATAATATTTTTCTAACATTTTTAAAATATATTCGGCAACTTCAAATAATGGTAAAACTTCTTCTTTAATAGCTGTAAATGAAGCTAAGTTTAATGCTTTATCTTTTAACTTAGGCCATAAAATACCTGGGGTATCTAAAAGTTCGATATTATCATTGACTCTAATCCAAGACAAGTTTTTCGTAATTCCTGGTTTGTTGCCAATGTTAGTGACTTTTTTGCCGGCAAGCCTATTAATTAAAGTACTTTTACCAACATTAGGAATACCAACAACCAAAGCTCTAACTTTTCTTATTTTAAGACCGCTAGCTACTCTTTTTTGATTTATGTTTTCCATAACTTCTAAAGTTAAATTAATTAATGGTTTTAAATTAACATTGCCTTCTAAATTCAAAGAAAGAATGTTATAACCTTTTTCTTTATAATAGTTTATCCACTTATCAGTTTCTTTTTTATCACATAAATCATATTTAGTCATAATTAAAATTTTCGGTTTACTTTTAATTATTTCTTCACTATCTTCTATTTTTGAAGAATATGGCATTCGTGCATCAATGATTTCATAAACAATATCAATTAAAGATAAATTTTCTTTAATTAATCTTTTAGTTTTTGCCATATGTCCAGGATACCAGTTGATAGGTGAATTGTCGAACTTTTTATTATTAGCCATTTTTCATTTCTCCTTTTCTAAAAATACATATTAAATTTTAAAACGTACATCACAATTTTTAATATAATATTTATTCGCTTAACATTATATCATACATTATATGAATCGAGAAATTTTAAAGCATCATTATACTCGTTTTTATATTTAAAAATTATATTGATACCACCATTTTGATCAATCAAGATATTATCAATAAATTCATCAATAATTGTTCTACTCAAAGCATTTACATTTTTAGCTTTCTTAAAATGTTCAATCCAATTAATATTTATATCATTAGTATTTTTTTTATTTTTTTCAAGCTCAATCCTTAAGGAATTTAAAATATATAGATATCATTCCAATAACTATAAACAATAAAAATAGTAATCCTTATGGAAAAAGAAATGATGGAACTATTAGATGTTATCTTAAGAAGCTTAGTTTCCTTAGTAACCCTATTTTTAGTAACCAAAATGATTGGAAAAAAACAAGTATCCCAGTTCAGTCTCTTTGACT
>CALVIK010000024.1 GCA_944329545.1 uncultured Bacilli bacterium | reverse complement strand
TATTAGAATAACCAATACTTATTAAAACAAAAGTTAAAATAATTGGTTCTAAGAAAGTCCCAAAAGAACTAGTAAGTCTTCCCATAGTTGTTGGTACACCAATAGAAAAAACATCTTTAACATTTTGCTTATTTAAAATTAAATCATTTTTAGTAATTTTAAAATTCTTTGGTAAAAAGAAAAATAAAACAAAAATAGAAGTAAGTTCGCTAAACATATTAACAAGAATTGTATAAGCAACGGCATATTCCATACCTTTTTCTAAAAAGAAAGGCAAGCCAATAATTAAAATAATAAGCCTTAAAATATCTTCAACCATACATGAAAGGACATGAGGAAACATTTGTTGTTTGCCAAAAAAATAACCTCTTAAAATGCTAGAAATAGTAACAAAAGGTAAAACTAAACCAATACAAACTAAAGCTAAAAAACATCTTGGTTCATTTAATAAGTTAATGGCAATAAATTTTGCTGAAAAAATAATAATAAGCGTTAAAGTAATATTAAATAGTAAAGATATAGGAATAATAGAAAAAACTAAATTTTTATTATTCTTTGTTTCTTCGGCTACTAGTTTACTAATCGCAACCGGCAAACCTAAACTAGCTAAAGTCATAAATAAAACAAAAGTAGGTGATACTAAAGCTACTAAACCCATGCCTTCAGTACCAAGATATCTAGCTAAAACAATTTTTTTAATCATGCTTACTAATTTAGAAACAAAGCCCCCTAAAATAAGCAAAATAACTGATTTGATAAAAACATTTTTTTTCATACTAAAGTTTATTTTTTTAATATATATTATATGCTAGTAAAGTAAAAATGTTAGTAGTTAAATAAAAATATTGAAATTTTTTGTTTTTCCTGTGTTATAATAAATATTAGTTAAGGGGGGAAATTATGTATAGTCAAAGCGTAGAAGAAACTGAAAGTGAAGTTGTATATGCTACATTTTATAAAAGAAAAGGTGATTTTAAAATACCTAAATTGAAAAAAGGTATTTATTTAACTGATCCAAGTTTAATTGGCGGCAGTCATGAATATAGAGCTAGTTCCTTCACTGATTATTTGCATGGCAAAGATTTAAAGAAAATTTTTGGCAAAACAACTTTTTTTGCGGAAACAATTGAAAACCCTTATGCGAAAATTATATTGGATTATGATGGCGTTTTTAAAGAACATTTTACTGGTAAAAAAATCTATGCTTTACCATATAAATTTATAGGGACAACTAACCATTTTTTAGAGCCGTCAAAAAGATTAAAAATTTATAGTGGAGAAACAAGGAATAGTTTAAAACAAAATGGCATAAATTCATTATTCGTTCATTTAGAAGATTTATATTTAACAAAACCAAAAGAACTAAAAAAAGTTTATAAATTTTATAAAAATAAAAAAAGGTTAGCTATTTTTGAACAAAAGTTTTTGGAATTTGCGCAAACAACTGAAGAAGTATTAAGTAATACTAAAGCAAGTAATAGTTATGTTTTATTAAAAAGAAAAGACAAGTGATTTGTAATAAGTCACTTTTTCTATGAAAAATATAGCTTTTTCTTGTTTTTCTCTTTAAAAAATATCAAAAATAATATATAATTAGTATGTACTTAAATGGGAGGAATATTATGAATATGCAATTTAATAGTGTTGAAGAATTATTCGAAAGATTAAAACCAGCTTTAATATCTAAAGTCTATGAATTGAAGCATCAAGGATATAGGTATTTAGAAGTTGAAGATGTTTGGAATTATTTAAAAGAAAAAAAATGGCAAGGAAGCACTAATTTATCTTTAAATCAAATGGTAAGTGATATTTTTAGTAGTGATAATACTTTAATTGATGATTTTTTTAAAGAAAAATTAAATGCTAAAAAAAGAAAAATGTATTTTGAAAGTTAGGAAGTGAAATAATGAAAAAATTATGGTCAAAAATATTACTATTGTTAATAATTGTTGCATGTTCAGTAATAGTCTTAATTCCCGTTTTAAAAGAAATAAAATTAGGGCTTGATCTTCAAGGTGGTTTTGAAGTTTTATATGATATTGAACCTATCGAAAAGGGCCAAAAAGTCGATGACGATATGGTCAATGCGACTTATAACACTTTAACAAAAAGAATCGATGTTTTAGGTGTTTTAGAACCATCAATAAGTATTGAAGGCGATAAAATTAGAGTGGGCTTGGCCGGTGTTGATAATGCCGATGAAGCTCGTGAAGTTTTAAGTCAAACAGCTAGTTTAACTTTCCGAGATACCGAAGATAATTTGCTGATGACTAGTGATGTTTTAACAAGTGGTGGCGCTAAAGTTAGTCAAGATGAAGCTGGGAATCCAGTTGTAGCTTTAAGCGTTAAAGATCGTGATAAATTTTATGAAGAAACTAAAAAAGTTAGTGAAATGAGTGATAACCGTATTGTTATTTGGCTTGATTTTGATCCAATGACTGATTCTTTTAGCTCAGAAGAAGAAACTTGTGGAACTTTAGAAGATTCGCGATGTTTATCCGTAGCTTCAGTTTCTCAAGGCTTTAGTAGCGATGTTATTATTCAAGGTAATTTTGAAGAAGAAGAAGTTCAAAATCTTGTTGATTTAATTAATTCTGGTAGTATGCCGGCTAAATTAGTGGAAGTCTCTTCTAAAAGCGTTGAAGCTTCTTTTGGTGCTAATTCTCTTGACAAAACAATTACAGCTGGCGCGGTTGGTGTTGCTTTAATTTGTTTATTGTTAATAGCGTTATATAGAATAGCTGGTTTAATTGCTAGTGCTGGTATTGTTATTTATACAGCTCTTACTTTCTTTATTTTCTGGCTTATTAATGGAACATTAACATTGCCAGGAATAGCAGCAGTTATTATTGGTATTGGTATGGCTGTTGATGCTAATGTTATTAGTTTTTCGAGAATAAAAGAAGAATTATATGAAGGAAAAAGTCTTACTTTAGCAACTAAATTAGGTAACAAGAATTCCTTTTCTTCAATTATCGATGGTAATTTAACAACCTTATTAGTGGCTATTATTTTATTTATCTTTGGCCAAAGTAGTGTTAAAGGGTTTGCAACAATGTTAATTATTACTATTTTCTCAACACTATTAATTATGGTTGGTTTTACAAGATGGATAACTCGTAAAATTGTTGAAACGGGAGTATTTGAAGACAAGGTTAAATTATTTATTGGCGTAAACCCTAAAGATATTCCAAATGTTCAAAAGCGCGAAAAACGCACTAAATATTTCTATAAAAATGTCGATTTTGTTAGCAAAAGAAAAGTATTTTTAAGCGTGGCCGTTATTATTGCCGTAATTGGTTTTATCTTTTTAGGAACAAAAGGCCTTAATTTAGGTGTTGATTTCCGTGGCGGAACGGCTATAACTATTCAAACAGATGAAAAAGTAACTGAAAAAGCGATAACTAAAGATACTAAAAAATTAGGCTATGAAATTTATGATTTTGAAAAACAAAATAATGGCGCTTATACTTTAAAAATTGATGATACTTTAAATAAAGAACAAGCTAGTAAAGTTAGCGATTATTTTAATGAAAAATATGAAGCATCGACTGATATAGGTGTTATTAGTGATGTTGTTAAAAATGAACTTATTAAAAATGCCATTGTTGCTTTAATTTTATCAGCTATTGGTATGATTATTTACATTTCTCTTAGATTTAAATTTAGTTATGGTGTTAGCTGTATTTTAGCCTTACTATTTAATGTTATTGTTACTATTTCTTTATTTAGTATCTTTAGATTTGAAGTATCGGCAATCTTTATTGCGGCAATTCTTTCAATAGTCGGCTATTCGGTTAACGATATAATTATTACATTTGATAGAATTCGGGAAAACATTAGTAAAGTTAAAACGAAAAAAATTGATTATAAAAACATTGTTAACGAAAGTTTAAGAGAAGTATTTAACCGTAGCATTATTACTAATGTAACAACCTTAATACCGATAGTTGCTTTAATATTCTTAGGTGCTCACGATATTATTAACTTTAATATTGCCTTACTATTTGGTATAGTAATTGGTACTTTATCTTCAATATTTGTAGCTAGTCAAATATGGTTAGAAATTGAAAAACGCAGTAATAAAAAGGGAAAGAAAGATAAAAAAATGTGGTATGAAGCCGAAGATGATGTTAATGAACTGGAAATAAAAGGCATAAATTCTTAAGTAGAAGGTGATAACATGAGTAAACTACCTAAAAATTATACTTTTGCAGATTTTTGGGATAGAGTAACAATTTATATTACAGATTCTAAAGATTTAGAATTGATAAAAAAAGCATATGATTATGCTGATAAAAAATTATTTGGTAAAAAAAGATTAACAGGGGATGCAGCTATAACGCATCCCCTTGCTACGGCTTATATTCTAACAAGTATTAAAGCCAACGCGGAAACTTTAAGTGCGGCTTTATTAAGTGAAATAATTACTGAGACAAGTAGTGATTTAGAAAAAGAATTTGGCAAAGAAGTTATTAGTATAGTTCTTGGAGTTAATAAAATTAATAAATTATCTTTTAATGGCGAAACTGAAGCGGCTATTAAAAATGAACAAAAAATTTTAGTGGGTTTAACAGAAGATGTTCGCGTAATTATTATTAAACTTGCTAGTAGACTTCATGATATGCAGACTTTATTTGTTTTAGATGAAAAAGAAAGAAAAAAAGTAGCTAAAGAAACTTTAGAAATATTAACACCAATCGCACATCGTCTTGGTATTAATAGTATCAAAACGCAGTTAGAAGAGTATTCTTTAAGATATTTAAACCCTGATATTTATTATAGTATTGTAGAAAAATTAAATGCTACAAAAACAGAAAGAGATGCTAGCGTTGAAAAAATGATTGAAAGTGTTTCGGAACTTTTAAATAAGCATGGGATAAAACATGAAATAAAAGGGCGTGCTAAAAGCATATATAGTATTTATAAAAAACTTGATAAAGGTAAAAGGTTTAGCGAAATATACGATCTATTAGCTTTAAGGGTTTTTACGCAAACTGAGCAAGATTGTTATCAAGCATTAGGAATTATTCATTCTAAATTTAAACCTAAACCAAATCGTTTTAAAGATTATATTGCTATGCCAAAGACTAATATGTATCAGTCTTTGCACACTACAGTTTTTGGAGTTGATGGTGAACTTTTTGAAATACAAATTAGGACTTATGAAATGGATAAAATAGCTGAATATGGTATTGCTTCACATTGGTCTTATAAAGAATCAGGTTCAGTCAAAGCTTCTATGCAAAATGAAATGGAACAAAAATTACAGTTTTTTAGGTCAATAATGGAACTTAAAGCTGGTGAAGAAAACGCGGAAGATTTTGTTAAATCAGTTAAAGAAGAAGTTTTAAATAGTACGATTTATGTTTTCACACCGGCTGGTGATGTTATTGAACTTCCAGTTGGGGCAACACCAATTGATTTTGCTTATAAAGTGCATACGGATGTTGGAAATACAATGACTTCGGCTTTAGTTAATTCGGTAATGGTACCTCTAAATTACGAACTACAAGATAATGATATTGTTAAAATTATTACAAATAAAAGTGCAACTCCGAGCTATGAGTGGTTAAAAATTGCTAAAACTAATCAGGCGCGTAATAAAATAAAAAGTTATTTAGCAAAATCTGATAAAGAAGAAAATATTAAAAAGGGCGAAGAATTATTTATTAAAGAGCTTAAGAAAAATAAAATTAATATTAATGATTTTTTAGAAGAAGAGTTTTTGGCTAGTTCCTTAAAAACTTTAAAAGTTAATTCCTTAAAAGAACTTTATATGAATATTGGTAGTGGCAATATAACTGCTAGCAGCGTTTATGAAAATATTTACAATAAACAAACAAAAGAAGAAAAATTATTTGAACAAGCCCAAAAAGCTGGCAAAAAAATGGCTAGTAGCGATAATTTGATTAATGTTTCGAATATTCCTAATATGAAAATTACTTTAGCTTCTTGCTGCGCTCCAGTTGTCGGTGACAAAATTACTGGTTATATTACTAAAGGTAATGGTATTAGTGTTCACCGGATGGTTTGTCCAAATATTGCTGATGGTGAAGAAAGATTAATAAATGTTAACTGGAATGTGACTTCAGCTAAACTGGCAACAACCATTTTAATTGAAACATTACCTAAAGATAATATTTTAGTTGATATTATTTCCGTGGCTGCCAATAACGATATTGGGGTACAAAAAATTATTAATCATAGTACTGCTCACAATAGTTCTATTGAACTAACAATTGTGGTAAAAAATAAAGAACATTTATTAAAATTTATGAACGCTTTAAAAATGAATAATAATATTACCAAAGTAGAAAGGCTTATTAAATGAGAGTTTTAGTGCAAAGAAGTTTAAAATCTAGTGTTACCGTAAATAATAAAGTAACTGGCAAAATCGCCAAAGGATTAGTTTTATTAGTTGGCTTTACTTATAATGATACAGAAAAAGACATTGATTATATGGTAAAAAAAGTTCTGAATTTAAGAATTTTTGATGATGAAAATGGTATTATGAATAAAAGTGTTTTAGAAATTAAAGGTCAGGTTCTTAGTATTTCGCAATTTACTTTATATGCTGACAGTAAAAAAGGTAATCGGCCTAGTTATATTAAAGCTTTGAAAAGCGCGGAAGCTAAAAAGTTATATGACTTATTTAATGATAAGTTAAAAAAGCAAATTAAAGTAGAAACCGGTATTTTTGGTGCAGAAATGCAAGTTACAATTACAAATGACGGTCCAGTTACAATATTACTTGAAAGTTAAGACTATTTTTAGTCTTTTTTCTTTTATAGTTATTATTTGCATTTTTATTTCATTAAATATATAGAGATGGGAAAGTAGGCGTTTTATGTCGAAAAATTGCTTAAATTATAAATTTGTTAACTTTCTGTTGATTATTTTAATGATTTACTTTATTTATGAATCACATAGGATTTGGCTGGGGTTATTTACTGTTATTTTGAACATTTTAGGGCCTTTTTTGATTGCTTTTATGATAAGTTATGCTCTTTATCCTTTTTTAAGAAAATTAATTGACAAACACATACCAAAGGGTTTAGCAATATTTATTATTATTTTTTTAGTATTAGGAATACTAACTTTTTTGTTCATATTAATTTTTCCAACTATTTTGAATCAAGTTGGGGATATATTTGCCAGTATTATTACTTTTTTAAAAGAATTCAGTAATAAATATAATATCTATTTTTACGCGGAAGAAGCTCTTAATAAAACTTTTAATAATATTTTGTTTAAAATAAGTGAAAATATTTCTAGTGGTGCTTTAAACATTTTAGGGCTTTCTTTAAATTATGTAACTAAAGCTTTTATTGTTTTATCAGCGACAATTTACTTTTTAATAGATATGGATAAGATAAGACTAGGGATTAAAACTTTACTTTATAAAAACAAAAAATTATATCGTTATGTTATTGTTTTAGATGATGAAATGGCAAAATATTTAGAAGGTTTTTTTAAAATATCTTTTATCTCGTTTTTTGAATATTTAATTGTTTATGCAATTATAGGTCATCCTAATTATTTGATGCTAGGAACTTTGGCTAGTATTGGTAATTTAATTCCTTATTTTGGAGGTATTGTGACTAATATTATAGCAATTATTACTTCTTTAGCGGTAAGTCAAGCTCTTTTTTTAAAAACTTTAATTGCTTTATTTGTTTTTTCCATAGTAGATGGTTATATAATTAATCCACATATTTTTGGAAAAACTAATAAACTTCATCCTTTAGCAATTATTATAGCTATTTTTGCTGGTGGTATTTTGTTTAAAGGAGTAGGGGTTATCATTGCTTTACCATTAACAATTATTTTGCTAGCGACTATTAAGTATTTTAAGCTAGATATATTGAAAATTAGTAAAAAAAGAGTTAAAAAAGGCTAAAATTATGTAAAAAAATGTCTGAATGAGTAAAAAGCGGTATTAAGTTTGCTTTTTGCTTTTTTTTAGTATATAATATTGGTATAAATAGGGTTTTAATATTATGGCTTAAATTTGACAAAACACAAGTTTCATGGTATTATACGACCCTGAAACCTGAGGAATTCTTATATTAAGAATATATAAGGGGTTTGTTATTTTTTAGGAGGGATATTATGAAAATAAAATTAATGAAAGATAAAGCTCATAAGTCACTTACTTTTGCTCGTAAAGAGTTAGGTAAAATTAGAGAATTATTTAAAACTTATGGACTTGTCGAAGGTTTTAATCAAGCAACAGCTAGTGTAGCAGCTAGTGGAAGTATAGCGATAAAAGAAACTACTAACGCTAATAAAGTATTAAGCGATTTACGCGATAAGATTAATGCTAATCCAGGATTAAAATGGGGAACTAGAGCTGCTGCTGTTATGGGTGGCCTTGTGGTTTGCCGTAGTACTTTTATGGCACTTACTGGTACTGATTTAGGGGCTTTAAATCCATTTGCTCCAGAAATGGCTTTTGCGGATGAAGTTCAACCTGATATGGTAGATGTAGCGCCAGCTGATGCTATGGTTGATATGCCAGAACCAGCTCCAGTAGCTACAGCTTCAGCGGTAGATATGACATCTGATACTGTAGTAGATTCAGCTCCTCAAGTATCAGATTCAACATCAGAAGCAGTAAACGCGGTAGAAGAAGTTGCTGAACCTGCGTTAGAACCAGCAGATGATGCTATAGTGGAAGAAAATATAACAACAGAACAACCAGAAGTAGAAACTGATGCTAAAGAAATTTCAGAAGTTGAAATTGATGAATCTACTATGGAAACCGCTGATGATATAGTTGCTGAACAAACAGATAATTTAGATAATGCAAATGTTAATATTGAAGAAAGTGCTGTTAATGAAAATCAACCAGAAGTAGAAACAACTACGATGTCTGACGGGGAAAGTGCAGAAATTAAAGATGAAGAAGAATACTTAACTCCAACTGAGGCTGTCGATGGTGTGGATGTTTCAGACATTACTTCAAGTCAAGGCGAAGCTCATTTTAATGCGGATAATACTAATCTTATAGTTGTTGATGGTAAAGATGGCAATAAAATTGTTATTTGGACAGATCAAAGTTATGGAAATCCAAATCAAGATTTAATTCATAATAATTTAGTTAATTCAGAGCTTGTTAATTTAGATGGAACCGAAGATTATCAATTTTATAGTGAATTTGATTACACTGATCCAGAAACTGGTTTAATGCATTGTGTGTTTAATGGTGGTGAAGTGGTATTTAATCCTGAAACCAAAGAATATACGGTGTTTTATGATAAAACAATGTATGAAGATACTATGGGAGTTAATACAACGCCAAAAGAATACATTGATCCAGATACCCATGAACCAGTAAAACCGACTCAAGAACCAACTCCAGAACCAACTCCAGAGCCAACTCCAGAACCAACTCCGGAGCCAACGCCAGAACCAACTCCAGAACCAACTCCAGAGCCAACACCAGAACCAACTCCAGAGCCAACTCCAGAGCCAACACCAGAACCAACACCAGAACCAACTCCAGAACCAACACCGGAACCAACACCAGAGCCAACTCCGGAACCAACACCAGAACCAACTCCGGAACCAACGGAACTTCCAACTCCGGAACCAGTTCAACAAACTTCTGTCGCTCCACAAACTGGTGATGAAATGCTTCAAGCAA
>CALVIK010000023.1 GCA_944329545.1 uncultured Bacilli bacterium | reverse complement strand
ATAAAATAAGCTTAATGAAAAGTTTTGGAGCTAATAAATGGCAAATTTATTATAAATTAATTTTACCTTGTAATATTGGTAACATTATGAATGCTATTAAAATTAATATTAGTATGTCTTTAATTGGAGTGATTATGGGAGAGTTTTTAACTTCAAAAGCAGGTATTGGTCATTTAATTATGTATGGTTCACAAGTATTTAATTTAAATCTTGTTATTACTGGAATATTTATTCTGTGTATTGTAGCTACTTTAATGTACTATGTTGTTAATTTTATTGAAAAGAAAATCACACATTAAAACTGTAGGAAAGATAAAAACCCCGTTTCTTAGCTTTAGAAACGAGATGATGAAATGAATAACAGTGTAATTATTTATGCCGATTATGGGACAATTTGTTTTGATATAAAAGAAATAATGAAAAAAAGAAACTTAAGTAAAAATCAAGTGGCTAAAAAAACAGGACTTCATCACCAAATTATTGAAAGATATTATAATAGTACCGTAACTAGATATGATAAAGATATTTTAGCTAAATTTTGTTTTATTTTTAATTGCCAATTAGAAGATATAATGTACTATAAAAAACCGAAAAATAAAAACATGTGATTGTTCCACATGTTTTATTTTAGTGTTTCAACGGCTTTAGCATTCAAATTTAAATCGGCTTGGTCACCTCTTTTATAAGCATAATAAGCGGCGGCGCCAATCATGGCCGCATTATCAGTACAATATTTTATTTCCGGAATAATTAAATTAATGTTATTAGTTATACACTCTTTAGTTAAACTTTCGCGCAATCCTTTATTCGCAGCTACACCACCTGCAACGATTAAATTTTTAACATTATAATCTTTTAAAGCATGCATTGTTTTTTTTGTTAAAATTTCTACCACTCTATTTTGAAAAGAGGCCGCCATATTTTCAGGAATAATTGCATTTCCTTTTTGTTTTTCATTATGTACTAAATTTATAACAGCACTCTTTAAACCACTAAAACTAGAATTATAACTATCATCATTCAAAGGCAATGGTAAATTATAACTATCATTTCCTTGATGCGCAAGTTTATCTACTAACGGTCCCCCTGGATAAGGAACATTTATTACTCTAGCAACTTTATCATAAGCTTCACCAACGGCATCATCTAAAGTACTACCTAAAGATTGAAAATTATAATGTTCTTTCATATAAATAAGTTCAGTATGACCGCCACTAACAACTAAAGCCATTAATGGAAACTCTAAAGGTTTTACTAAATTATTCGCATATATATGGCCCGCAATATGATGCACGGGAATTAATGGTTTGTTATAAATAAATGCTAAGGTTTTAGCCGCCATTAAACCAACTAATAAAGACCCTATAAGTCCGGGACCATATGTAACGGCAAAAGCATCAATATCTGTTAATTTCATATTGGCTTTTTTTAAAACATCTTCAATAACAATAGTTATATTTTCAATATGCATACGGCTGGCAATTTCTGGAACGACGCCACCGAAAACTGCATGAGTATTCATTTGGGATAAAATGGTTGTCGCAATTTCTTTATGTCCATCTTTAATTATCGCAACACTTGTTTCATCGCAACTAGTTTCGATTGCTAAAATGTTCATTTTCTCACCACCAATTCTTTAATCATTAAATAAGCATCATGATTTTGATAATAGTTTTTGCGCAAAGCTTTTTTTTGAAAGCCTGCTTTTAAATATAAATTAATAGCCGCTTCATTAGTTATATCAACCTCTAAACTAATATTTTGACATTTTTTTTCTTGCGCTATTTTAATTAAATAATCTATTAGTTTTAAAGCAATCCCTTTTTTTCGAAATTTTAATAAAGTAAGCAAATAATTAATTTCAATTCTATCATAAATAAGACTATATGAAAGGGCGCCCATAATTTCTTTTTCTTCATAAATAATAATGTGTTCATAAATATTGCTTCTATGATAATTAGGAAAATAATCTTTAAATAAGTTTTCCACCATATTGTTATTAACTTCTCTAATCATTTTTTTGTAATCTTTCTTCGGCTTCCGTTAATTTTAAATAACGAGGATTTAAAGTATGAGGATTAACCCTAGAAGAATTTTCATGCTTTTTGATTACTTTTAAAATATCGACATTAGGTTTAATCGCTCCTTCTATGTTATCATAACTGATATAAGTCCCAGAAACAGTTATATCGACTAGTTTTATATGTTTATCTGGAGATATATTATTTAAATTTTTATCATAAATACCGGCATATACATAGCCCCTTCTAGCATCGATTAACGCAATATTACTATTATCAGGTGTACTACTAGCAATAATCTCTAATGAAGAAATAGGAATAACTGGTACATTTAAAGCAAAGGCCATTGTTTTTGCTACAGTAAGGCCCACTCTAATTCCTGTAAAAGAACCAGGCCCTGTGGAAACAAAAATTTTATCAAGCTCTTGCGGAGTAATATTAGCGGTTTTAAAAGCATCTGCTATTACTTTCATTATAATTGAAGAAGTATCATTGGCTGTATGTTCGTTAAAAAAATATTTAATTTTTTCATCAATAATAATAGCGACTACTAAATTCGCAGTCGCTGAATCTATAAACAAATATTTCATAAAACAGCCTCGCATAATTCCTCATAAGCTTTTCCATATGGCGTAATTAATAAAATCCGAGAATTCTCACCAGCAACTTTTATTTTAATTTCTAATCTTTCTTTTGGTAAAATTTCTTTTATAGTATTTGCCCATTCAATTATAACAACTCCACCTTTTGTAAAATAATCTTCAATTAAAGAGTCTTCTGAATTACCATCTAACCGATAAACATCCATATGATAAAGGGGAAGTTCTCCATCATACTCTTTAATAATATTAAAAGTTGGGGAAGTTATATTTTCCTTAATACCTAAAGCATTACCAAAACCTTTAGTAAAAACAGTTTTTCCACTACCAAGTTCCCCATTTAAACAAATAATCATATTCGGAAATTTTTCTGATTCTAAATTTTGCGCAAGTTCAATAGTATCTTTCTCACTTTTTGAAATAATTTTATATTCCATTTCAATCACCAAAAATATTATATCAAAAAGATAAATAATAATACAAGTATTTTAAGATAATTTATAGTTTATATTATTTTATACTACGAACAGTGACACTCTGTTACTGGTAAAATATGGGAAAATAATAGTGGTGATATTTATGAATTTTGATAGAGAAAATGAAAATTATGTTTACGGTTTTATCGGCAAAAATGTTAGATATTATCGTAAGAAAAAAGGATGGACACAAGCGGAGCTTGCCGATAAGGCTCATTATTCCAAACAATTTATCTCAAATATGGAAAATAACACTCATCAAACATTTTCCTTAGGTACTTTATGGCATTTAGCAGCAGTATTAGATATTGAAATGTATCAATTATGCGTCGAACCAAAAGAAGATAAACTTAATGTGTAAATATAAGCTATAGTGTTTATATTTTTTTCTTACTAAAATAATATAATTAACATTATTTTGACAGACAATAATTATCTAACAATTATATAGAAAAAAATCCTTAAAAATAAGGATTTTTTTGCATAAAAAAATTCGCAACGTCCTAGTCTCGCATACACTACCTTCGGCGCTGAAGTGCTTAACTTCTGTGTTCGGGATGGGAACAGGTGTATCCACTTCGCTATCGTCACGAATAAACATAGAGAAAATAATTCTCTGAAAACATGATAATGTGTTAAATAACTCTTAGAAAAATAAGTATAGGATTAAATCCTCGTTCTATTAGTACTGGTCAGCTCAACATGTCGCCATGCTTCCACCTCCAGCCTATCAACCAGATAGTCTTTCTGGGAACTTACTTTACAAGAAATGGGAAAACTCATCTTGAAGTTGGCTTCCCGCTTAGATGCTTTCAGCGGTTATCCTTTCCCTACATAGCTACTCAGCGCTGCCACTGGCGTGACAACTGATACACCAGAGGTAGGTCCGTCCCGGTCCTCTCGTACTAAGGACAGCTCTCCTCAATTTTCCTACGCCCACGACGGATAGGGACCGAACTGTCTCACGACGTTCTGAACCCAGCTCGCGTGCCACTTTAATGGGCGAACAGCCCAAC
>CALVIK010000022.1 GCA_944329545.1 uncultured Bacilli bacterium | reverse complement strand
ATCGAAAACTTTAGCCATCCCTTTTTGAGTGAGCCATAAAGTTTCATCTTTATATATTGCATCAACCACTATATTTCCACTTTTGTCTTTATAAATTAATAAGTTATTTTGTTCATTTAACATACATCTTTCATCTCCTCTCGTCAAAATATTATGGGGTTAACCTTGTGGTATCAACTAAAAACAAATACCCAATTTTTAACTATTTTTAATCGTTTTTTATTATTTTTACTATTTTTTTGAAAAACGTGCAAGATTTCAAATTTTGCCAACTCTTTATTTATAAGGATTTCTCGAAGGGGTTAAATAAATTGGTATCAAGCAATTGATATTTAATTTTACATTCATTAGAACCACTTCCTCTTTTTAAATCTATTCCATTATATCATACTTTTCAATCCAAAAAACAAGCAGATGCAAATCTACTTGTTTATCTTACCAGCTTCAGAAAATGGAAATAAACTTAAATTAGTAGAACCATCTATATCCTTCGCACTTACAAGTCCAATAATTCTACTATCCGTTGAATTATTACGGTTATCACCCATTACAAAGTAATACCCTTCAGGTATAACATCATAACCAATTTCTTCTAGTTTAAAATTTTTAGTTTTTTGCGTACTAATAAACTTTTCTTTAATTCTTTTATCGTTTATGTATAATTTGTTATTTTTATATTCAACATATTCTCCTGGGAAACCAACAATTCTTTTAATAAGCCTTGAGCCATTGTAATCAAAAACAACAACATCAAATCTTTCAAAAGAATGGTCATATTTTTTTAAAAGCAATATCTCGTTATCTTTTAAAGTCGGATACATAGAAGTACCTTCTACTTGAACCGGTGTAACAATAAATGTTCTAAGTAAAACAACGATAAAAATAATAACTATATACGGAATTAATTCTTTTATAATATTTTTCTTTTCTTTTTTTTCTGCTACATTTTCCATTTTCATCACCTTTATAATAAAAATAAGGCCTTAGCCTTATCTTCTTTCTTTTATTTTTGCTTGGCCCTTTAAATTTCGTAAATAATTAAGTTTTGCTCTTCTAACGCGACCTTTTCTCACAACTTCAATACTATCGATTCTTGGTGAGTTAAAAGGGAATATTCTTTCTACTCCTACGCCGCCAGATTTTTTCCTAACAGTGAAAGTTCTTCCAACACCGCTACCAGCAATTGACATTACGAAACCTTCAAAGGCTTGAATTCTTTCTCTTTTACCTTCAATAATTTTGTAATTTACTCTAACTGTATCTCCAACTCTAAATTCAGGAAGATCAGTTCTTATTTGACTTTTGGTAATTTTGTCAATTATATTCACGCGTATCTCTCCTTTACTTAAAATCTATGGTCATAAGTAGAGTCCCAGCGGACCACGACATGAAAATTTTATCACATATTATAAAAATATGCAAGTGCTTTGAAAAAAATTATCGATGATGACCAGCAGTATAATTATTTTGTTTTTGCGTATTTTTTATTTTTCTTTTAAGTTCGTCTTCAACCAGTTTGACCTTTGAAAGAAGCATTCTTATATAATAAGGATCTAAATACTTAGCATATCTATTCATAATAATTTGTTTATATCTTTGCAAATCATTAATAACTAAATTTAAATCATCAGGATCTGTATCATCATCATTTAAAACTCCATATAAATATTTTAAATAAGCATCTAATTTATTAGTTATTTTTCTTTTTAAAACATTTTCAATTAATAAAGGCTCAATAACCGTTAGTTTACTTACTTCAATACCTTCATATTCAATATTATTTTGCGGTTTTATATGAAAGCCATTAACATTACTTTCATTTAAATAAATTTCTACTTTATTACTTGTCTTTATTATAGCATAATATTTACTCATAAAATCAGCTCTTCTTTCTATTTTTTCAACAAATCTGGTCTTTTTTCTCTAGTAATTCTTATTCTTTCTTCTTGGCGATACTTTTCAATATTTGCGTGGTGACCTGAAAGCAAAACCTCAGGAACTTTCAAACCACGAAAATCAGCTGGTCTTGTATATACTGGATAATCTAACAAACCATCGTTGAAAGATTCTTTTAAATGAGAATTTTCGTTAATCACTCCCGGGATTAATCGAACCACGCTATCAGTAATAACCATGCTAGCAAGTTCACCACCCGTTAAAACATAATCACCAATACTAATTTCTTCATCAACTAAAGTTCTGATTCTCTCATCAAAGCCTTCGTAGTGACCACAAATAAACATTAAGTTTTTTTCTTTAGCAAGTTCATAAGCTTTTTTTTGATTATATTTTGTGCCTTGAGGTGATAACAAAATAATTTTAGTATCGCTATTTTTAAGGTCCTCTACCGCATCAAATATAGGCTGAGGCATTAAAACCATCCCTTGTCCGCCCCCATAAGGATAATCATCAACGCATTTATGCGGATCCTTACTATAATCACGGAAATTATGAATATTAATTTCTACTTTCTTATCATTAATAGCTCTTTTAATTATTGATGAATTTATAAAACCAGTAAACATCTCTGGAAATATTGTTAAAATATCAATTTTCATCGATAAGTCCTTTTATCAAATTTATTTCAATTTTGTCTTTTTCTATTCTTTTTACAAACTCATCAACATAAGGAATTAAATACTCTTTATCTTCTTTTTTTATAACTAAAAGTTCTCTACCAGCATTTTCTTCTACTCTTAAAACTTTCCCAATTATTTCATTATTGCTATAAACATCAAGACCAATTAAATCTTCATTTAAAACGCCCGAAAAATTATAATCGTTTTCATCAATATAAACTTTTTCGCCTTTAAATTTTAAAACTTCATTAATGTCATTATAACCTTCTAAAGTTAACATATCATAATTTTTATGAACTCGGTGTGTCTTCACTTTTAATTTTTCTCCATTTATATAAATATAATTATCTTTTTTAAAAACTTCCATTTTATATTTAAAATTAGAAAGGATTCTGATTTCGCCTTTAATCCCGTGCGTATTTGTCATTTTACCAATACAAATCATTTTATCACCTTCCTAATTCATATAAAATTATACTAGTTGCCACCGCCACATTTAAACTTTCACAAGCTTTATTCATCGGAATATAAAGATACTCATCACAAAAATCTAAAATATCTTTTTGAACACCATTTCCTTCGTTGCCCATTATTATAGCAAACTTTTTATTTTTTTCAAGTAGTTTTATCTCTTTTCCAGCATCAACTTTTGTTCCACAAATAATATACCCATTTGCTTTTAATTTTGGTAGCGTTTTAACAATATCTTCTTTAATAATATTAATGTGAAAAATCATTCCTTGTGCGGCTCTTAATACTTTAGGACTATAAATATCCACACACTTCTCACTTAAAATAATTGTTTTAACATTAAAAGCTACACTGCTTCTAATAATAGTTCCAAGATTACCTGGGTCTTGAATATCATCTAAAACAACAATATTACCAACAATTTTTCCTTTTTGTTTCTGACAAACACCAATTACTTTAGGTATAGAAGGAAGCTCACTTAAACTTTTCATAACTTCCCTACTGACATAATTAACTATTCCATCAAAAGAAAAATTATAACCTTCTAAAACAAAAACTTCCTTTAAAACATTTGCTTTTAAAGCTTCTTCTACTAAATGCGCCCCTTCAATTAAAAACATTTCTTCCTTATCCCGATATTTTTTCTCTTTTAGTTTTCTTATCTCTTTTATTTTAGGATTATTTAAAGATGTATAAAGCATAAAATCACCACTTTAATTTTATCAAAAAATATATTTTTCGTCTATATAAAAAACATAGCTTTAAAATCTATGTTTATAAAGGATTAGAACAATTTTCCATAAAAGTATATTTATATTTGGTTTTAGTAGCTGTTCCCGTGTTTTCAATACGCACGCAATCTTTAGCTAAATTGTATTTTTCATCACTATTGCCAATAGTAATTGTTCCATCACTATTAGTCTCTAAAAAACCATCGTTAACTAAAGTTTGTAAACTAATAGATATATTACCACCATTTGCTGTTGGCAAGCTAAAAGCATTACGACCAGCCCAACTTTCGGCCGCTTTTTCAAAAGCTTCTTCTTGAATATTTTTACTTTCTTCCAAACTATCTTCCATAAGGCCCTGGATAATTGGCACCGTAATAACGGCTAATATAGCTAATACCGCCAAAACACCTAAAAGTTCAATTAAAGTAAATCCTTTATTCATATTCCTCACCTATAATAATTATAAAAAATATTATTGCTTTTTGCAAGTACATCTTGTACTTTTTTTACAGAAAAAGACATACATTTTACTGGTGATGTTCTTTGTTCATTAAACACATTCATAGTCGAATAAAAATTATTTTAGCTCTTATTATTTTTACTTTTATTCTTATTGGCGCTAAAGTATTTTATATTCAAGTAATTGAATATGATAAACTTAATAAATCAGCTAGTAATTTATGGAGCCGTAATTTGCCAATTAAAGCTGATAGAGGCCTAATATATGATCGTAATGGTGTTATTTTAGCTGATAATATTACAACAACTTCTTTAGTATTAATCCCCAATCAAATAAAAAACAAAGAAAAAACCGCTAATTCTTTAGCGCCAATTCTTGGGGTTTCAAAAGAAGAAATGCTAAAACATATTAATAAAAAAACATCAATTGAAAGAGTTCACCCAGAAGGCAGAAGACTATCTTATGAAACTGCTGACCAAATTGAAAATTTAAATTTACCAGGCGTTTATTTAGTAAAAGAATCTCAAAGGTACTACCCTTTTGATACTTATATGTCACACACTTTAGGCTTTGTTGGCATTGATAATCAAGGCCTTAGTGGGCTTGAACTAATGTATGATGATTATTTAACCGGTGAAGACGGAGCAATTAAATATTATAGTGATGCGAAAGGTAATAAACTGAAGCTGAGCGAAATTTATGAAAAACCACAAAGTGGTATGAATATAACTTTAACTATTAATCATGAAATCCAAGAAGCCGTCGAACGCGAACTTAATAACGCCGTCAAAAAATTCAATCCCGATAATGCTCTGGCTATTGTAATGGATCCCAATAATGGAGAAATTTTGGCCATGTCAGCAAGACCCAATTACTCGCCAGCTAATTACACCGATTATAATACCGAAGAAATAAATCGCAATTTACCAATCTGGGCCACTTACGAACCCGGTTCAACTTTTAAAATAATTACCTTAGCCGCTTCTTTAGAAGAAGGAACAGTTGATTTGGCTAAAGATCATTATTACGACTCTGGTAGTATTAAAGTTGAAAACGCCACTATTCATTGTTGGAAACATGGGGGTCATGGGGCTGAAACTTTTATGCAAGTTGTAGAAAATTCATGTAACCCCGGATTCGTTGTTTTAGGCCAGCGCCTTGGAAAAAATAAACTTTTTAATTACATTAACAAATTTGGTTTTGGCAAAAAAACTGGTATTGACTTGAATGGTGAAAGTACTGGTATTATCTTTCCTTTAGATAAAGTTGGTCCGGTTGAACTAGCAACAACCGCTTTTGGTCAAGGGGTTTCAGTTACACCAATACACCTTGTTGTCTAATAAATGATACCCTTACTATTACTAGAGGATTAAATAGTAAATACACTAAAAAATATGATGTTGAGTATGAGTATAGCGGTTTTATAGAAATATAAAATTTTTTTGGAAAATGCTGGAAGAAAAAGATCATTTATGATATAATTTTAGTGTTATTAGAGAGATAAAATATTTTTTATGTTATCTTGAAAATAACGAAAGGATGTGATGCTGTGTTAAAAGCGGTTTTACATTTAGTGGTACACCCTTAATATGAGATGATAAGTTAACACCTGTTTGATGTTTTTCTAGCGCTGTATAATGTTTTATCATTGTCAAACTTAAGATAGAATAATAGATAATGGAGTATTATTAAGTATTAAGCTTATTTTGCCACTGCATTTATAGCAATTAGTAAATAATAAGAGTGAGTATGTCAAAGCTCATAAAGGTGTAAACATT
>CALVIK010000021.1 GCA_944329545.1 uncultured Bacilli bacterium | reverse complement strand
TCATAATCTTTAAGCACCCTTCCTGAATCTAATACAATAACTCTTTTGTTCATTTTTTTAACAATATCAATATCATGAGTAACCATGATAATTGTTGTTCCAAGTTTATTAATTTCTTCTAATACTTCCATAATTCCCATACTGGTTTTTGGGTCTAAGTTTCCTGTTGGTTCATCACAAATTAAAAGCTTAGGACCATTTACTATGGCTCTGGCGATAGCTACCCTTTGTTGCTCTCCTCCAGAAAGCTGAGCTGGATAACTTTTTATTTTATGTTTAAGTCCAACAAGTTCTAATACTTTAACTACTTTGGCATGAATTTCATCTTTTGGTAAACCAAATATTTCTAAAGCAAAAGCTACATTTTCATAAACAGTTGATTTGGGCAATAATTTAAAATCTTGAAATACCACACCTATTTTTCTTCTAATTTTGTAAACTTTTCTATTTCTAAGCCTTCCAACATCAATACCACCGACAATAATTTGTCCAGCTGATGGTTTTTCTTCTCGGTAAAGCATTTTAATTAAAGTACTTTTACCACAACCCGTTGAACCAATTATAAATACAAATTCGCCTTTTCCTATTGTTAAATTCATATTTTGTATAGCGGTTACGCCAGTATTGTATGTTTTTTTAACATTTGTTAATCTAATTAAATCCATAATACACCATCCTTCTATTCCCCACCACGAACTTCATAAGCATCAGTAACGATAAAGAAAGCATGGGGGTCAATCATTAAAATGCCTTCTTTAGCTAAAAAATATTCTTTAGTTGGTAAAGTACTTAATAGCATCTTTTGTTTATGACCAGTATAAGCACCTTTCCCTTCAATTTCTGTAACACCGTGACGAAGCTGATTTAATAAAAATTCTTTAACTTCTTTTTCTTTAGTAGTTACAATTTGAAATGTTTTATACTGTGATATACCTATTAAAACTTTATCGGTAATAACACTCATTACTGCTAGTACTAAAATAGAATAAATAAACGATTGCCAACCAAACACTAATAAACCTAATAAAATAATAACACCTTCAACATAAACAGTAGCTTTTCCCAAAGACATTTTACCATATTCCGAAAGAATTTGTTTTAAAACATCGGATCCTCCAGTCGTAAAACCTTCACGAAAAACAATGCCTGAACCAATTCCGGTTAAAACAGCACCGGCTAAAGCAATGACAACTATTTCGGTATTTTCTAAATCAATATAATTAGTAAGACCTGCGGTTAATTCAATAAAAAGTGGATAAAGTAAAGATCCTAAAATTGTTCCTTTAGTAGCATCTTTACCTAAAAAAGTAAAACTTGCTAAAACGAGTAAAATATTAGCTAATAAAATAACTAAAGACGGTGTTAAATTAAATATATCATGTAAAATAACCGAAATACCACTAACACCAAAAATTAAATTACAAGGTAAAATAAAGATATTAAAAGCTATAGCTTGTAATAAAACTGCGAAAATAAATAAAGTATATCTTTTTACTTTAGCATTATTATAAACGGATTCAACTATTTTTTCACCATCAAATTTGTTTAAATTAAATATCATATTTTTGCTCCCTTTAAATTATCTTCTATAAATTTATCAATATCACCATCTAACACCTTACTCACATTTGTACTTTCTGTACCTGTCCGACTATCTTTAACTAAAGTATAAGGACACATTACATAACTTCTAATTTGTGAACCAAAATCAATTTTCTTTTGTTCACCTTTAATTTCTTCTAATTTAGAAACATTTTCTAATCTTTGAAGTTCTAAAAGTTTACTTTTTAAGATTTGCATACATTTTTCTTTGTTTTGAATTTGGCTTCTTTCATTTTGACAAGTAACAACAATTTTCGTTGGCAAATGCGTTATTCTAACTGCACTATCAGTTGTATTAACACCTTGTCCACCAGCACCAGTGCTTCTAAAAACATCAATACGCAGATCTTTTTCTTCGATTTGGATATCTTCGCTAAATTCTGTCACTGGAGTTACTTCAACGGCGGCAAATGAGGTGTGTCGTCTTTTACCAGAATCAAAAGGTGATATTCTAACTAATCTATGAACACCTTTTTCACCTTTTAAATAGCCATAAGCATAAAGGCCTTTTATAATAACTGAAATGCTTTTTATACCAGCCTCTAAACCTGGTTGCTCATCCACAACCTCAACTTTATAATGATGCTTTTCAGCCCACCTTGCATACATACGATATAGCATATTAGCCCAATCACAGGCTTCTGTTCCGCCGGCGCCAGCATGAATTTCTAAAATGGCATCATTTTTATCATATTCACCATTTAATAAAATTTTAATTTCTAAAGCATTTAATTTTTTAGCAATGTTTTCTATCTCATTTTCAGCAGTTTCTATTTCATCAAAAGTATTATCCTGAAGAAGCTCTAAATAAAAGTCAATTTCTTCTTTTAATGATTTAACATCAGTTAATAAACTATTTAATTCATTAAATTCACTAATAGTTTTTTCACTTTGTTTTTTATTATCCCAAAAATGAGAATCGTTCATTTTTTGCTTTAAATTATCCAGTTGCTTTTGTTTATTTTCTGGGTCAAAGTGACCTCCATAAATCGTTTATGCGAATTTGATAAGCCGCATATATATTTATTAATTCTTTTGTTTCCATGTAGCTTACCTCCTATCATTATCCATTATAACATTTTATCTTTCATTTTTCTAGCTTATGAACTGTTTTTCATAAATTTTCCAAAATTTTATTATTTTTTTTAATATGTTTATTTTTTTTATTAAATTCTCTTGCATATTTTATTTAAAAATGGTATATTCTATTTAAAGGAGGAGCCTTATTTATAAGGTGCCTGCTAAATTGTTTGTTTAGAAAGCACAGTCCATTAATATGGCGGTGCTTTCTTTTTGTTTATACTAACTTTAAAGCTAATATAAGCAATAATATGAGTATTATGAAATGGTACATATCATTAGTCGTTTTTCTTTTCATAATATCACGCTCCCTTCACTAAGAAGTCTCCCCCCTGAATAAAGAAAGCAGGCACCGATAATAATTCTCCTCTATTTATATTATAGAAGATTTGTTTTAAATTTCCTTTTTATTTTTTTAATTTCATTTAATTTTTTTCAATACAAAATAAGCACATTCATAAGCGCAATTTTTCTTTATATAATTATCCAACGACGCAATGTCATTAATTTGATTATAAATTTCATTACTTTTATCACAAAAACCTTTTAAACGAAGTTTATTATAAGCGTAATCACCTAATATATAATCATAAGGCTCAAAATAATCTGTAAATTTATTCATTATATCTTCTTTATTATAAGCATTTTTATAATTTTTAATAATTTCATAATTAATACCATTTATATTTTCCACAATAATCACCTATTTAATTATAACATTTATCCACCTTTTTTACTAGAATTTTCATAAGGAATCGTTAAAGCTGGCGTAGCAGAATTAAGCCCATTCGCATAGTAATCTGGAACACTTCCAGTAACAATTTTCATGGCTACGGGAATTTTCGATTCTACTTTAATTACATCTTCATAAAATGGCAAAATAACTTGTTCATTAATAGCAAGCTCTACATAAACTTCAATTAAAGCATTGTTAATGCCATAATTTTTAACTTCACTAGACACACTTCCAGTAGCATCACCTAATAAACTTATTTTTACAGGAATTCTAGGTCCAATATTACTAAGCAAGGAATTATTAAAAATAAGACCACTACTTATTTCATAAATAATTCCTTTTTTTAAATTTTCTTTATTATAATCAATTAAAATGCTATCAGAAAACTCTAAAGCATCAATATCACCTTTTTCAATATTGCGCAAATTTATTTGAATGCTATTAGTAGTTTCGGTTAAAAATTTGTTGACTGTACTACTATTAAAATCGATTGATTTAATTTCTCCATTACTATCTTGAGTAACTGAAAACAAATCTTCTGGTTCAATTTGTTCAGTTATGTGTTTAGAAACGGCTTTATTAATGATAATACTCGACAACTTTTGAGCTTCTAAAGTAGCATAATCCATAATAACTGTCGATATTTTTTTATTAACAAAATTAAATATTAATATTATTCCAATAAATATTAATATAATAACCAAAAATAATATATTTATTTTTTTTATTTTTAATTTTTTCTTCAATCTTATTCTTTTCATCTTATATATAATATATGTTTTTATTTTTTTATATATAATAAAAAAGTTATTTTCTTTAAACGAAATAACTTTTTTAAACATTATTTTACTAAAAAATAAGAATTACCCTTTATTTAGCATCACGATATCTAAATTTATAATTCACTTCTAATTTATAATTTTCATTTTCCCTAATTTGTTTTAAAGTCATGTTTGTCTGCTTTTCAAATTCTTTTTTTGGTAAATCTTTATCTAAAATTTTTAAAGATAATATTTCATAAACATATCTAAATCTGGTCATAATTTTAGTTTTTTCAACACGATAAGAAGCATTTTCTGGCGTTAAATTAGATTCTTCATCCCAACTACTATAAGAATCTAAAGAATAAAGTTCATCATCACGATAAGGATAATCATCAGTTCCCGTCCTTCTAAAAGAACTATATGATCTTTTTTCACCATTATACCAGCGCCATACTTCATCACGGTAAGAATACATCGTCGCACTTTCATCATCACGCTCAGTATAAACATTTAAATCATCTTCATCTTCTACAGTATATTCACCATTATTAGCATAAATTTTTTTACCATTTTCATCAATATAATAAAATTTATACCCAGTTTTTTGACGAATATCACGATATTCATGTTCTTCGGGATAATTTAAAGAATAATCAGTATATTCCGTATATTTTCGTGTATCATCATCGCGATAAGCATATCCACTTGGTTGCTCTGAAGCAAAACCAGAATAATCACCTACTATATCATACCACTTCCAACTTTTATCACTATAACTATAAAAAGTTTTTTCTTCTTTTTGTGCTTCAACTATCGCTGAACCAGATGGCTCTTCGGGCATTTCGCTTTTATCTTTTGGCAAACGCACACCATATTTTGATGCTTTTTTAGCCAGCTCTTCAGCATCATAATAATCGGACCATTCTGTCACACCTATTTGCCGGTCGTAAAGATTATAATATGGAGTAACATCCACAATGGTTTTAGTCCTATCTAAATAATCACTTTCTTCGCCATAACTTTTATATCTTCTACTTACTGAACATTTATCACAATTATTCACATCTAAAGTATAAAGATATTCATCTTCATATTTGGTAACTTTTATTGTTCCAGTACAAGTTTTATTAGCTGTCTTACCATCCGTAATATATGAATGCTCATATAAATCTTTTATTTGAACTACTTTATGGTCACCTTCATTTTCTGGTAAATTTTTATTATCTTTTAAATATTTAAAACTAGCCTTTTTTATATCATCATAAATATTATGACAATAATTAGTATTAACAACTGTATAAATTATTACCCCAATAAGTACAATAGGAATAACAACACTAAATACAAAAAATAAATTTAAAAGCGGTTTTTTGCTTTCAAAGCCATAATTAATTGGATTTCCATTTTCATCGACATATTTATTTCTTCTCATTATGTGCCACCTCTTATGCTAACATTTTATCATATTTCTTTTTAAAATAAAAGTTTTATATCTAAAAAATTATCTATATAAAGTTAGATAATTTTTAAATAAGATTGATAACCACCGATAACATTTATTACTTTATAATTTTTATTAATTAAATGTTGACAAATTTTTGTTGAAGTCATTCCACACCGACAATATATATAATATGTTTCTTTTTTATTTAAATATAATTCCGGATTTAAAAGTAATTTTTCTGACGGGATGTTTTTAGCATTTGGTAAATGACCATTATTATATTCATTCGTGCTACGAATATCTATAATATTATTAGTCTTTAGTTTTAATAAATCAATTACCGTTATATCCACATTATCACCTTCCGGTTTATAATATGCATATTATCGATTAATGCCGCGGTTATTGTAGCAAAAAAAAAGAAGAATTTTTTAATAGTAATCTTCATCATCAGCAAAGAAATCATCAAAAAATTGATCATCAGTAACATCGTTTTTATTACTAGTTTTTTTAACCGTTTCTTTATCATTTTTTATAGCGTTATTCTTTTTATCAGAAGCATTCATTTTGCTAGTAATTTTTGCAGCAAAAGCATCTTTAGTTGCTTTACTAGTATGGGATTTTTCTTTTGGTATTTCTTTTTCTATTTTGCTAGATTTTATTTCTTCTTTGATTTCTTTTTTAGATTTATCTTTAACTATTTTTGGTTTCTTTTCTTCAGTAACTTTTGTTTCTTTTTTAACAGCTGGTTTGACTTCTTCTGTTGTTTCTATTTTTTTAGCATTAATCTTAGCTGCTTTTTTTTCTTTTTCATCTTTTTCTTCAGCTTCTAATTCCGCTATGCGGGCATCAATTCTTTTAACTAAATCATTAACATCCACACTACTTGGTTTTTTCGGTACTGGTGTAGGGCTTGATTTAGCTGACCCTAAATTATTTTTAATAAGTTCATTAATTCGTTCTTCTTTTTTCTTATCGACAAATGTCTTTAAATCAAAAATTTTTACTTCGTGTTTTTCACGATGTGGATAATCAGCTTTATCATAATTTTTACCCCAAGCATTATTTTGAACCATTCGCCAGTTTGGTTCTAGTTTTGTTTTAAATGGCATCATCCGCCAGCGAATAACAATAATTGACCATTTTGGAAATCTTTGCAAATCACTTACTGTAACTAACGGTGTTGAAGCGGTCTTATCTTTTTCTTTTGATTTTACTTCGCCACATAATTTACTAATTTCTTCTAATGAAGCAAGCTCTGTACTAAGAAGATAAACAATATTTCCGCAGTTACCACGAATAGTTTCAGCATCATGTTCACCATAAACTTGTTTTAGTTGTGCGAAATTTTGAATAATCATTGTAAATCTTATTTTACGGCTACGAGCTGCTGTTATCATAGTTGTAATGTCTTTAAGTGGTGGCATATTGGCAAACTCATCAAGGATAAAATTAGTGCGGTATTCTAATTTTCCACCATTTTCTTGTGCAACATCGATTAATGTTTCATAGCATTGTTTTAGAAAAATAGTAACTAATGAATGATATGTTTTTTTCTCATCTTGAATAACGATAAACACTGCTGTTTTCTTTCTTCCGATATCTTTCATATCAAAATCACTATGCGAAAGCATTTCCGAAATATTTTCGCGTGCCGCAAATAATCTTAATTTTTGTTTAAATACCGATAAAATACTACCCTTGGTTTCATTAGGAGCAATTAAAGTTGAAGAGGCACTTGTATATGCTGGCGAGTTATGATCTTTCATGTTAAAATATTGATTAACATAAGTAGTTGGACCACTTTTTTCTTCACCGACCGTTGTAAACATATTGACACTATTTAAATTTATTTCTTCTTCATTAGCATCCTCAAATAAAGCTAAAGTAAGGCCAGAAAAATAATCGGCTGAGGTTTTTTCCCAAAACGGATCATTATTTTGCGCCGCTTCATCGTAAAGAATATTAGCTGCCAGGTCATCAATAAGTTCGTTAGCTTTATCTTTATTACCATTTTTATAAAGTTCATATGGTAAGGTTAAGGGATTCCAACCGCTACCTTTTTGGGGATCACGGAAATTTAAAAGAACTACATTATAACCTTTTTCTTCTAATTCTCTTCCATTTGTTTCATAAATTTCCCCTTTAGGGTCTGTAATAATCATCGATTCGCCTTTTTTAGCAAGTAATTTTACCATTGGCTGAACAGTCATTTCTGTTTTACCTGAACCAGTTGAACCGATAACAATATTGTGATACTCGCCATCATCAACCCAAATATTTTTTCCATCGTTGATAAGTGGAATACCCGCTGCGTCAAGATGTTCATCACGAGGATTAACTTTAGTAAGTTCATCTTTCATTTTTTTCTCGTCTTCCCATTTGGAATAACCAGTTTCTTTTTTAGCTTCCATGGAAAAGCCAAAACCCTTTTCACGATCGAAGAATTTATCAGATACACTCATAATTGACGCTACTAAAGCAACGATATAAGCAAATAAAGTAAGGCCGATGTACCCGGGAGTAAAGGCTTTTAATGGGTTAAATCCATAAAACAAATGATCAACATCACCAAAAGCAAACTGCGCGATATTCAAAATAGCAATAGCGACAACATATAATAAAACTACGGCATATATGCCAAACATTATCCAATCTTTTTTATCTGCTCTAAATTTTAATTTCATCTCTAATGCCTCCCCATTAATTTTCTTTATAGTATATACTAATTCTATTTAAAAAACAATAGTTTTTCACATAATAACATTATATCATAAAAAAAGAATATTGGACATATTCATTTTTTAAGTTAATTCATTATTTTTTCTATTTTTTCTTTTAATATATGTAAAGATGGCAAAAGCGGCAATAATTAGTCCACCAATTATTATCCAAAGAACAATATTACTACTCATTGTCTGTTTATCAACAATTTTCATTCTTATATTTATTGGATGATTTTGATAATTAGTCTCATCGATAATCCATTTATAAGTATGACCTTCTACTTTATCAGCATTACTTTCCGTTACTTTTAAATCAGTTGTAATATTTATTACTAACTTATCTAAAGTTTTTACTTGATCTTTATAAAAGCATGAAGTCTTACCGTCAGTTGTTATAATTATTTCGTCATCACTTTTAATAACACTTTTTTGATAATAGCATTTATCTAGTAAGGAAGATTTCTGTAAATCATCACCACGGTAAGTATTAGATAAATTCATGCCTATTTTATTTTTTTGACTGATTTCTTTTTTTTCATAATTAACTGATTCTCGGCGATCCATATTATAATAAGCCATATATGTACTAGATAAATACTGTTTTAAAATATTTTGATTTTCTTTATTATCAGGTACTAAGAAATCGACAGATTCGGTCATGCCAGTTTCAGTAATGTTTAAATTATAAGTGGCTTCACACCCTGTAGTACACAAAATTACTAAAAACAATATTAATAAATATTTTTTCATAGCTTCCTCCTATAGTGGTTCTAAGAAATAAACATAACCAGAAAATTGATAGCCACCGGTATAATTTTGACCATAACCCGTATAAAAATCATCTAAATCAAATGTTGAATTTTGAAATCTAACACAGCTCCAATTTGATGGACAACTAGCTCCACCAGTAGCCCAGCCTTCAGTTATGGTAATTGTATTATCGGCTGTATTAACTTCTTCAATAACCGCTACATGGCCATAAGCACCGGGTTCTTTCCAAACGATATATGAACCAGCTTTAGGTTCGCGAATATTATTACTTGTTTTAAACGCTCCGGCGGCTTTAACCATATCATAAATATCGCCACCATTACCATAAGCAGGATATATTAAATTTCTAATTTTTTGTGCTTCATCAGCACTTAATTTACCGGATTCTTCAAGTTCATTTACTATTTCTAACGACCTACCTTGAGCATACCAAACGCACTGGCCAACATTACCACCTTGATTAGTACTAGAATTAGGATCGGCAAAAGCACTATCAGATTGTACTGGCGCAATGGTTCGAATATTCCAACCGCCAAGGCCAACTGGCGCACATATATCAGCAGATGAGGTAGTATTTGTTTTAACATCCCACTTATCAAAATTATTTTCTTCAATAATTTGAATTAACATTTCTGCATAATTTGAAGCAGTCGCATAGCCAGCCGCTTTAATAGCTCTAGCTTGTTCAGCATAATTAGTAGCTGTAAAAACACCGTGTCTACTATATCTTTCATTATCGATAAAGAAATTACTATGATCAGCAATGCCTTCTTCGACACTTGGATACACTCTAAAACCAGCATTTATAGTAATATACCCACCATTTACTTCTTCACCTGTACTAGTGTAAGAACACTCACCATCCCAATTAGAAGAACATTTTATACCAAATAAATTATTAGAATTAGGTGGTGTAGCTTTACCACAGTTACTTTCAAGCCAAGCTTGTCCAAGGGTAATTGAAGCAAAAATTCCAGTTCTTGAATACTCAGCTTGTGCCATAGGGCCAAATTTTTCAGCACATTTAGCCGGTGTCATATCACTTAAATCTCCTGTTTGCGTATTGCCTGTTAAACAATCATCATTAGAACCATAAAGACCTCTTAAATATTCTGCATAATCAATAATATCCTGAGCAATTTTATCTTTTTTGGCTTGTTTTAATTCTTGATTACTAATATTTTGTGCTTCTGGATAGACACCACCAATAAAACCATTCATACAAATACTAGCCATCGTAAAATATCGTCCTAATCGTTCCTGACCATTTGAGAAAAAATTTGACGCTTCAAATTCTTGTAATTTAGTTGGGTTAAATCCAGTTAGCGCAAAGTCAACACCAGCTCCCGCAGTCGCCGTATCAATAAAAGCTCCTACAGCACAAAAGGCTCCATTATAAATGCTAGCTATAAATTTTTGAACATATTGATCATCGCTTTCATATAAAAGTGAACCAACTAAACTATTACCAGCTAAAGCTTTTTTATAATTTTCTTCATTATAACTGCCTACCCAACCACTAGAATCGAGCATGACAATAGTAGCAGCTGTTAACAAATCAATAGAATTAGGTTTATTTGTTTGACTAGCAACAGTCGTTTCATAAGATTGTGATGGATTATTAATTTCTACTTGATTAATACAATTCTCCCCGCAATTATCTCCAGTGCCGTTATTATAAATAGCCATGGAATCATCATAATCAGTTTTAAAAGTTTCCCATGTATCTTTATAAGCGTTTTCATCAAAGTTTTCATCGTAAGCATCATTAACATATCCACCAAAGTATTCTTGGTATGATATTGTTGCATATAAAGCAACTGGATCAGTTTGGCTTTTAAATGTTTCATGAATAATTTCAATTTTTTTAATAATTTGTCTTTCTTTTTTATTTGCCTCAGTTTCTTCATCCATAAAAGCACCATTTACTGGAACTATATTGACAAAAAGTATACAAGTAATTATTAAAACACTTAAAACTATATTTAAAACTCTTTTATTAATAATACCACCACCGTTCTTACAAACATACTACATTAAAAATTATTGGCTATTTTTCTTTTGCTTTTAATAAACAAAAAGATTAAAATGATTAATATTATAGCAATACCAATGGCAACATATAGCGCAATTGGTGTATTTTCATCTATTATAGTTATACCTTTTTGAATTTCTATATTTACTGGTTTGTTTTGATAGTTATCATTAGTTATATTCCATATATAAGTATTTTCATTAACTTCATCAGCGTTGCTTTGAATTACATCTAAATTGGTCTTAATTCTTAATTGAACATTATCCACCACAGCCCCATCTTCTAAATTTAAGCACAAAAATTCATTACTTGTATTTAAAATTAACTTATCTTCTTCTTCTAATAAATTTACATTTTGATAACATCTTGTTACAAAATAACTATTTTGAAAACTTTGATAAGTGTGCTTATAGTTGAAATGAAGTTCATAATTTGTATTATTATCTAACAATTCATAATTATAAAAAGTTTTTTCTTCAGTATTTTGCGTAATTGGTATTTGCAAATTATTATAAGAGTTAGTTTGATTAGCTATTTTAGGGACTGTAACAAAAACATCTTCAGTAATATTATTTTTATCAATGGTTAAATCATAAGTAGCACTACAACCAGAAAAAGCTAATATACACAGACTTAAAAACAAAATTTTAACTTTCATTTAATCACTCCAGCCTATAATAAGTATCCCAATTCCTCATATTAACATCATTACGAATTTCTCTACCTGTTTGATCGCCAGTTTGGCCTCCACAAATAGTACCATGTTCATTAATAGAAGCTTCTACGACCATATCATTACCAGAATAAATACCAGTATGATTACTTCTTAATAAAATGTCGCCTGGCTGCAAATCAGCATGACCTGTATAAGTGTATTCTTTAAAACCTAATTGTTTTAAAATATTAGCTTCAGTAAAAGTACTAAAAGGATATGAACCTAAAATATTTTCATCAAAACCGGTTTCTTTAAGCGCATACCAAACTAAACTGGAACAATCATAATCAGGGCCGCTTCTCGCACATTGACTATAACCATGTGAATCATCATTGGCAATATTTATTGCCCACTGCAAATACTCGCCAGCCGCAGCTGGTGTATTACCGGTTCCGCTATTTGGAAAAAGTCCAGCAGCAACAATAAGGGGGTAAGCTACAGAAATTAGGATAAATACTCCCAAAATAATTAAAAATAAAACAGCAACTATCGGAAATAATACTATTTTTCCTAAAGTATTAACAACTTTTTCCCCATCACTATTTAATGATTTTGCTGTTCCATATGTTTTATATGCTTTTTTTGCTTTTCCTAAAGCATTTTTTGCCTTTAAAGCCACTGCTGGAAGGGCCATATTATCACCTACTTACTTTTTATAGTCCGCCACCACTACCAAATGAATCTAATTCTTGTTCAGTTGCTACAATATTTATTTGCATTCTTTTACTTCCACAAACAAATAACGCTTCTCCTTGATTAAATCCTTTAATATTTTCCATTTCATTATCGTTTAAATCGATTAATTTAGCTAAATCTGTAACCGCTTGTTTACGAAGTCCCATAACTAAGTAATATGAAGCGTTATCAAAGATAGCTTTACCTTGCGTAATTACGCTAGGATCACTAAAGTCTGTTGGTTGTTGGGTAATTATCATTGTTCCTGTATTATATTTACGAGCTCGCCTTTGAACTTGCGCTAAAAAGTCGGCTCCTAATGTGTTGTTACCAGAAAGTAAAACATGCGCTTCATCAACCATTAAAACGGTATTAACATTAGGATTTAAAGTTAAACTCCAAGAGTATTTTAAAGTGTTAAAGAACAACGCATTTCTAATATTAGTATCGGCATTCATAAGTTCTTTTATATTAAAGACAATAAAATTACTTTTTGGCGATATAGTTGTTGTACCATCAAAATAATATTTTAACTCTTTAATAAGTGGTCTTATTTTAAGTTCTAGTTGCTCTAAAATATCTCTTTCTTTAGATTGTTCTGGCATAGCAGTTATTTTGCCTCTAACTGTTGCATAAACATCTCTAAATGTCGGATAATCTTTTGAAGTGAAATTCGTAAAATCAGTATCAAAACTAATACCAAATCTTCGATATGTTTCTTGAACCATTTCACTAAAAATATTTAAAACATCTTCAGTAATTGAAGGATCATAATATTTCATGAAAGCTTTAACAGTTTGCAAAGTCCTAGTTAAAACAGCATAACCTAAACCTTGACGGATTTCTTCATCATCAGCATCGATAATAACTTCAAGGGGGTTAATCATTCCAAAGTCCCCACCTTTACCAAGTTCAATATAATCGCCACCGTAAAGTCTAGCCATATCTTCAAGTTCGCCTTCAGGGTCAATAACAACTATTTGATTATCATTTCTAATGTGGCTTCTAAGCATTAATTTAGCTGCCGTTGATTTACCTGAACCAGAAGTACCTAAAATAATCATATTAGCATTATTACGGTTGTGCTCTTTCCTTATTTGATATAGAAATTGATTAAATAAGACAACTCCACCAGAAAAATCTACACCTAGTAAAGTTGAAAGCCCTGGATCTTTTATGCTATCAAAGATAAAAGGATACATCGCTGCAATTGTTGGCGATGGAATTGGCGTACCAATTCTCTCTTCAATTGGTTGTTTTTCAAAAATAGGAAGCATTGATTTAAGCACTTGTTCTTGTTCAAACCTAAGTGGAATAGCTCGCATTTCCATCGCTTCTAAGTAATTTTTTACTTGAAGTTTTTTTGTTGTTAGTTCATCTTCAGAATCGGCAGTAATCATGATATGTAATTGAAAATCATAGATTTTTGCTTGACTAGCCGCCAATTGTTTTATAAATTCTTCTAAAGATTCATAATCTTGGCGAATTCTCTCTTGCATAGTTACATCATTTTCTTCTTGATAACGAACTTTTAAATCGGCAATTTCTTTATTGATCATTTTGGTAATAACACCAAATTGCATTGGAATATGTTTAATACACATTTTAACACCAGACATACTGGTTAAATGCGATAAAAATCCTGGTGGAACAAATTTAGGATAAGAAATCGCGGTTAACACTGTTGCATATTTGTCACTAACAACAAAACTGCT
>CALVIK010000020.1 GCA_944329545.1 uncultured Bacilli bacterium | reverse complement strand
CCCTTTTTAGCCGCAAGGTAAATTTCTTTAGCAAAAGTTGTATAAACTTTCCCCTTGGCGGCCCCTGTTTTTTGAATACTTGCTTTTCTTACTTCATAAGCTCTTCCCATAAATTCACATCTCCTTTTTTAAAAATTATAATATGTTTTTTCATAATCTAATTTAACCCCTTTTAAATTTATCATTTCATCAATGGTAACAAAAGCATAGCCTTCTTGCTTTAACTTTTTCATAGCCATTATTGCTCCTTCAACTGATTCAGTATAAATATCGTGAAGTAGCACAATTGCTCCATCATGAGCACTTTCAAGTATCTTATCTTTGATTAAATTACGGTCCTTTAACTTCCAATCTTCCGTATCAATGTTCCAATTTATTATATGCATATTAGCTAAAGTTTTTATATGATCATTAATATTTCCATATGGAGGACGGAGTAAACTAGGTCTAATACCAATTACTTTTTCTATCTCATCATTTGCCAAATTAATCTCCGATAACACATTAGCATCATCTAGTAACAATAAATTTAAGTGATTATAAGTATGTGATCCAATTTGATTACCTTCAACGTATGCTCTTTTTAATACTTCAGTGTTACTTGCAACTCTACTTCCTAAAACAAAGAAAGTAACTCTAGCATCAAATTCTTTAATTCCATCAAGTAACCTTGAAGTCGTCTTTGTATTAGGACCATCATCAAAAGTAAAAGCAATTAACTTTTTACCTTCAAGTTCACTTAAATCTCTTTTTCCTGGCTTAGGATAAGTGATATCTGTAACTAAAGAAGCATCCATATATTCACTTTTTAAAATGCCTCCTAATTTTTCATAAGGTATAGTTATAGTTATCTCACCATCGGCCCAGCTTGCTACTTGATAAGGTGGAAAAGTGATATTTAAGCCTTGATTACTAAAATAAAAATATTTGTAATTACTATCACTTTGACTCAACCCTCTTTTAACCCATTCTTCATCTAAAATGATATCTTTTTCTTTAGCGTAATCATATAAGCTTTCTAAAACAATTGGCTCTATATTAGTAAAACCATCTGAAACTAAAATATCTGAAAAATTGATATACTTTTCTTTTTTTAAATCATAAACATATGATTCATCTTCTCTAGTATAATGAGCTCCACCAGTATATGCAAATGATAATGCATGGATACTTAAAACATCATTATATTTATTATTTTTAACATTAACAATTAAATTATATTTATTTGTCTCAACCCTACCAGCTTTATCTACTATGTCAATAAATTGTTTTCTTTTGTTTTTAACAAATTCACTAACCTTTTCATCTAAAAGAGCAATACCAGTTTTTTCATAATCTATTTTAATATCAAAAAACTCATTAGATTCAATTTTTTTTATACTTAAATCAGACTTATTTTGATAATAAATAATTAAAGTGATAATACCAACAATTAATATTAAAAGAGCAACTACAATCTTTCCTACTTTAGTTAACTTCATTAATCACCTCTACCAAAAACGCATTTTTTTTACAAAACTATATACTCCATAATCTTTATCTAATTTTTTTATTTTTTTTATTACACTCATTGGACTATATACTTCATAATAACTAAAATCTTCTTTATTCATAATATATTCTAAAGCTTTTAACACTAACTTTCTTTCATTACTAGTCCTAAAAAACTTTTGCATTTCCTTAAGTTTTTTCTTACTTATTTTTCTAAGTAAAAATTTATAATAACTAATACTTTTATTTTTAAAAATATATCTATAGCCAGCAAGATTTTTAACTATTTTTAAAGTATCGAAATATCCCATTAAAATGTTTTCTCTAACTCTATTTTCATTAATATTAATAATACTTCCAAGTTTTCTTGTGGGTTTAATTATCACAACTTTATCTTTGTCTTTATATTTTCTGCGGTAACCTATAGCATCAAGGTCAACTACATAAACATTATCATAGCCATGGTTAATTAAAGCATTGGCAGGAGCATAATCATAAAATCCTCCATCTAAATAATAATTATCATCGATTAATTTTTCCATTTTAAAAATTGGCAAATAACAGCTAGCCATTAAATAATCGGTAAGCATTCCTTTTTTTATATCTTCTTTAAAGACATAGATTGGTTTAAAGTCTTTGACTCTAACTGTAACAAGTAAAAAATCTTTATTACTTTTAAATAATGTTTCTTCTAAATTTAAGCTATTAACTAAATTTATTAAATTATCTGTACTTATACCTTTATTTTTTATAATTTTTAAAAAATCAGTAAAACCAGCTTTAATAATTTTTAAATCAAATTTGTCACTATTTACAAGTTTAATAAGTTCATCACTAAAGCCAAAAACTTTACCAATTTCCGTAGTTTGCCAAAATTTTAAAAGCTCACCACCTCTATTTGATGCAAGCATTGCAGCATTAAAAGCACCGATAGAAGAACCAGCAAAGCCATCAAGTTTTATATGAGCTTTTTTTAGTGCTAAATAAACTCCCACTTGATAAGAGCCTCGAACACCTCCACCACCTAAAACTAAACCTGTCATGATTTATCCTTAATAAAAACTCTAGCTAAGAATTTTGAAAATTTTCGTTTTTTTGTGCTAAACTTTAATTTTCTTATGTATTCGTTTAAAGTTGTATTACGATAATTTATAACATTTTCAAGTTCATCTTTATCACTACATACTGGACTATAATAGTTTTTATCTAAAAATATTCTACTTAAAACAAACTTCCAAGTTAAACCGGTGGCTAAAACAATTTTATTAAGTAAGTTTTTATATAAAATACTTTCAGATTCACAGACATTAAAAGTCTTTTTGTTAAGTTCATCACAATACTTGATTCCCTTAACAAATGCATAGGCACAATCTTCTTTAGTTATATAATCTACTACACTATTTTTTTTCACATGATACATAAATGGTTCTTTTAAAGGATTGCTTAAAACCAAAGGAATTCGATATATTGTATATCTTTTTAATTTTTCTTTTATCAACATTTCTGTATCATATTTAGCTTTTTCAAAATAATCATGTTCATCTAATACAATTTTAGATTTAACACTCGGATTATCCATTTTTTTATACATACTAGTAGTTGATGCAAAAAATAAATGACATTTTGGATTATAATAACTTATGGCTCTAATTATATTTTCACAACCATTATAATCAATAATCTCCGCAAGTCCTTTTTTCATATTGGAAAGCGGTGGCAAAGCTGATGCTAAATGAATTACTACATCTTGATCTTTAACTAAAGCATCAATTAAAACATTATCATTTACATCTCCATATAAAATATTTATTTTTCTTTTATATTTTTTTATTTTTTTTATTACATCTTTATTTCTTAAATCCAAGGCAGTTATTTCATATTTACCCTCAGCTAGCAAATATTTAATTACATTTATACCTATACCGCCAGCAGCACCTGTAACTAAAACTTTTTTCATAAAACACATCCTTATATCAAGTTAATAATTATTATTAAAATAACACCTATAATTATACCATAAATTGTTTCCTTTTGTCTTATATTTTCGCATATTTCCTTAAATAATTCAAATATTAATATATGAAATAACATTCCCATAGATAAAGCTAAGACAACGCTTTGTAAAAACTCATCAATATTTCCAAAGAAAAACACTACTAAACCACCAAGAAATGCTGATATAACAAGCAAAAATACTAATAATTTATTTTTTGTACTAGCAATTTGAAAACCAAATGGTAAGTTATGTAGGCCAACACCTAAAAGCATAAGTATACCACTTTTAATACTATCTAAACTAATGCTATAAAGGGCCATACCTTCAATTAAATTGTGCATAGATAAAGCGAGTATTGTAATTATACTAACATGTTCTAATCTATTCTTATGTTCTTTTGTATCCTCATCATGTGCGTGGTGTTTATGATGATGATGTGGTATTAACTTATCTATTAAAAATAATAAAATAAAACCTAAAGCCACAAAAACAAATAACCAATTATTATCAGCCTCAATTAATTCCGGAGCTAAATCAAAGATAATTAAGCCAATAATAACTACCGCTGCACAAGCTATTGCAGCAGTAGTTAGTTCATTTTTATGTTTTACAAATTTATATATAATTATGCCCACTAAATAAAATAGACCACTTAAAAAAGTTAATAATAAAGCATTCATAATCTACTTCCTTCCAACTACATTATATCACAAGAAAAAACAGAAAAAAAGAATAACTCGGTTATTCCAAAGTTATTTCAAAAATCCTTCTAAGTCAAAATCATAACAATTTATTTTTTGTTTATCAACTATTATATATAAATTACCATCTTCTATAACATATTTTACTTTTTCTTTAGGTACATTAAATAACAATTCTAATTCTGGTGGTATATATGTTCCAACACCCCAGATAGGATTACCTCTATTAATATCATAAAATATTAATAAATTTTTTTCTGTTAAAACAAATCTTGTTTGAAAGTATTTATTACCAATTTTGATATTTACATCTCTTGCTTCTTTAAGTATTGATTCATGTGTTTTTAAAAAATCATAATTATACATAATTTTCTCCTTAATATAACATATTTAAACATAAAACAATTATACAAATAACTATAACTAATAAAATCATAATTAATTTTATTTTTTTATTTTGTTTTCTATATAAATTAGAATATATTACTCCCAGTGTTGCTATAGTAGTTGATATGATAATCTTAAACCATGCTACACTTATTAAATTATTTATAAAATTTCCATTAACTCTTAGGGTTAAGCCAGTACAAAATGATAAATATAAATATGTTATTATAAATAATAAAATACATAAAATTATTTTTTTCCTTTTCATTAACTACCAACTTTCTTATTTCTATAATATCATAAAAATCAAAAAAATAATAGTAAGAGTTACTTGCATCAGAATAAATTATATAAAATTTATTTGTTTGACAAAATAAAAAGCCCATATGGGCTAAAATACATTTTTGGCGTCCTCGAATGGAATCGAACCATCACTCTAACCCTTAGGAGGGGCTTGTTTTATCCATTAAACTACGAGGACTCATAAATATATTATCACAAAATCACTTTTTATCCAACAACTTATTTGTAAGTTCTAATATTTTTTTCGTTGATTCATTTTTGGTATTTTTAGCTAAATTTTCCTTCCATTTACTTATAATATTTGAATTATTTAATGTTTTAGAAATTGCTCTACACATTCCCCAAGCACTAATTACTTTAGCTCCATACTTTTTATGGACAATATATTTAGCATTATATTTTTCTGGTCCGCCATTTCCAGGGATTAAAATCATTGGTACTCGCATGTCAATACATTCTGTTAAAGTTGCTCCACCAGGTTTAGTAATTACAATATCTGTTATATTAAGCAAACTATAAACATCAGCAACAAAACCTAAAACAGTTACATTACTAATATGTTCTTTAAGTATGTATCTGCGACACTTTTCTTCTAATTCTTTATTTTTGCCACTAACAAATATTAAATTAATAGGATAATTTTTCTTAATTATTGCTTTAAAATAATCATAGTTTTTAATAGATCCTGCAGTACCTCCCCCAAAAAATAGATATGTTTTTTTAGTAGCATCTATATTATATTTTAAATACACTTCTTCTTTTGGAACAACACTATCCATTTTCTTTCTATCAAAAGGAAGACCATATGCATAAATTTTTTCTGCAGGAACATGTTTTTTAATCATGACATTTTTAACTATATCATTAGCAACAATAAAGGCATCTTGATTTTTATAATCTTTATACCAAAACTCATGAGTTACAAAGTCTGTTACAACAGTCATTATGTAAGCATTAGTTAAGCCGAGCTTATTATAATAAGATGTAATATTTGAACCGGCGAAATGAGTAGATATAACAATATCCGGATTAAAATCAACAATTTCACTTCTTAGACTGGCATTATCAAATAATCTTTTCATGTTTTTCATTTGATTTAGGCAAGCGACTTTATTATTGGCAATATCATATATAAAATTAAATGTTTTGTGAAACCTTTTTTTTATTATCAAATCAAATGCTTTAATAGTAATACGTCCTAAAAAATTTGAATATTTAGCAATATCCAATAATTTTATTTCATAATCACTGTAATCACTAAAATAATTATAGATATTTAAAGCCATGGATTTGTGACCAGAACCATATGGAGCATATGTAATCAATATTTTCTTTTTCATAAATCTCTCCACATCAATTATACTATAATGCCAAAAATAATTCTACTTAAAATTTATTCACTTAAAGCAACAGTTATGACTTCTTCATCTTCATTTAATTCACTAAAACGAGAATTTATCAAAAATACCATACCTACAATTACTAAATAAAAAATTATTATTCCACTATACTTTTTTAAAACTTCTAACATTTTAATTACCTCTTTTCTATAAATAATTTATCACGAAAATATGTTCGTGTCAATAAAAAACAAAAACATTTGTTTGACATTTTACATAATATATTGTAAAATTATATTGGAGGTATTAAATGAAGGATATATTAACTAAAAGACAAGAAGATGTATTGACTTTTATCAAAAAATATAGTGCAGAACATGGATATCCACCATCAATAAGAGAAATTTGTTTAGGAGTTGGTTTAAATAGTACTGCAACTGTATTTGTACATGTTAAGAATTTAGAGAGCAAAGGATATATAAAAACAGAAAATAATAAAGTTAGAACAATTGAGTTATTAGTAGACAATGAGTATATAAAAAATAATGAGGATGTAATTAAAGTTCCACTCCTAGGTAAAATTACTGCTGGTAGTCCTATTTTAGCAATTGAACAACCAGATGAATTTTTTGACCTACCACAAGCTTTAATTCCTAAAAACGGCAACTGTTTTGTTTTACATGTTAATGGAACATCAATGATTAATAAAGGTATATATGATAATGATTATGTTATAGTAAAAAGACAAAATACTGCTAATAATGGAGATATAGTTGTAGCTATGACTGATGAAGATGAAGTAACTTTAAAAACATTTTATAAAGAAAATGATCATATTAGATTACAACCCGAAAATGATACAATGGCTCCTTTAATTTTTGATAATATCACCATACTTGGAAAAGCTATTGGTTTATACCGAAATATTTAAAAAAATTGCAAAAAATGCAATTTTTTTTATACCTTCGACAAAAACCAACAATTTTTTTAAAATGAATGTGCTAGTATATAAAGCCAAGGAGGTGATATCTTGCTTACGGAAGAAATAAAGTTCGTTAAAGGATCAAATGATCAAATGTTTAAGATTATTGTTGAAGACCCTATTCATGGAAAAAGAATACTTGAAGCATTAATCTCGCAAATATTAAATGAACCAGTGGAAATAGTAGAGTTTATAAATAATGAGCTTACTGCTAAAAAGGTTCATGAAAAGAAAAAAACAGTTGATATAATAGCTAAAACTAAAAACTCTTATATTAATATTGAAGTAAATTTAAATGATTATACTGATGCTAAACGAACTCGTAATCTTATCTTTTTCTCATCATTTTATAGTAATTTAACTAAAAGTGGCGATGATTATGATTTAGTAAATAAATATATTCAAATTAATTTAAATTATGGAGCTACATATGGAATAAACACTAATCAAGGAATAAGAGAATATTATATTCAAACTAATAAT
>CALVIK010000019.1 GCA_944329545.1 uncultured Bacilli bacterium | reverse complement strand
GGCAGTTTGGGCAACGACTTCGCGCGCAGCAGCGACGGCGGCGTCGTCCCAGTTCTCTATCTGTCATCTGATATCACTTTATCTGGAATAGGGACTTCTGGTGATCCATATGTCATAAGTTAGAGTTATAAACTAAATATAACTATTTCAGCAAGTTCTCGCTTGCGAGGGCTTGGGGGCGAACTTTTGCGAAGCAAATAGTTCGGGGAAGGTATGCCGCGAGCGACTGCGAGCGGAGCCTAAAAACAAAAATAAAGGCGAAGAAAATAGTAGAAGGTAGAATAGAAATATTCGAGGGAAGGAAAGTGGGATATATAGGGATAATATAGGAAAATGGTGGGATTATTTCTCCGAACGCCAGTAACTCGAATAACATGTTCAATGTCAATTCGAATGGCAATTTGAGCAACAACAACGCGAACAACAGCAACAACGGCGTCGTCCCAGTTCTCTATCTGTCATCTGATATCACTTTACAAGGTACAGGTTCCATTGATGACCCATTTGTAATTACAAATTAATATAGATATATAGTCTATATTTTTTTGTGTAAACATATAGTAAAATTAACTATTTTTCTTGTTTTAATAAATTATTTATATTATAATGTTACATAGTGGAGGGTAGAAAAATGGCAAAAAAAAAGAAAAGAAAAGAAACAAAAAGCGCTCCTTCTTATAGTATTGAGCTAAAAGGTATTGTTTTAATTTTAATTGCAATTATTGGTTGCTGTCCTTTTGGCGTTGTTGCTAGTTTAATAAAAGGCTTTTCTGGCTTTTTAGTTGGGGTTTGGTATATAGTTTTATTAATTGCTGTCGGTATAATAGGTGTATATATGATGGTAAAACGGGAAAAACCCGATTTTTTAACCTCAAAATTAATCGGATTATATATTTTATCTTTAGGGATATTAATTTTATCACATACTGGCTATATTGAAAATTTAAGCAAAAATGGGATAACTGATTTTGCTGTATTAGAAGAAACAGTTAACAATTTAATGGGTTTTATTAATGGGCAAATCGAACTTCAAGGTGGCGGAATTATTGGCGCTATTTTCGCGGTTTTATTTGTAGATCTTCTAACTTTAGATGGGGCAAGAGTTGTCTGTATTGCTTTAATTATCTGTGGTCTTATTATGTTTACAGGAGTTTCAATATATGATGTTGTTATGAAATTAAAAGAAAAAGCTAATAAAGCTAAAGAAAATCATATTAATAAATTAGCTGAAAAAGCGGCTAAAGAAGCTGAAGAAGAATACGAAGAAGAAAAGGAAAAAGAAGTAGTAATTTCGGCTCCTAAAGAAACTCCTAAGGCTGAAAATATGCCGCCAATTAACAATGAAATGGACTTAAAAGGTTATAAACTTCCACCGATGGGGCTTTTAGTAAGAACTAAAGAAAAAAAAGGTGCGGCTAAAGAAAATGCCGAAGCCATTAAAAATGTTGTCAAAAGATTAGAAAAAGTTCTGCACGATTTTAGTATTGAAGGTAAAGTTGTGGCTGCTAATATAGGGCCAGCGGTAACGCAATACGAAGTTGAACTTAAAAGCGGAACCAAAGTTAGTAAAGTTAATAGTATTAACAAAGAAATTGCTTTGGAACTTGAAGCTAAAGATGTTAGGATAGAAGCGCCTATTCCTGGTAAAAAAACTGTCGGTGTCGAAATACCAAATAAAGTAGTTAGTCCTGTATCGGCTCGAGAAATTTTAGAAGCCGTTCCTGGAAAATATGCAAACAGTAAATTATTAGTTGCCTTAGGAAAAAGTATCATGGGCGATCCTACTTGGTGTGAAATCGATAAAACACCGCATTTATTAGTTGCCGGTTCAACGGGTAGTGGTAAATCAGTTTGTATTAATAGTATGATTGTATCTTTACTAATGCGAACTAAACCAGATGAAGTGAAACTAGTTTTAGTTGACCCGAAAAAAGTGGAACTATCAATGTATAATGGTATCCCGCATTTACTGACACCAGTTGTCACAAGTCCTAAAAAAGCTAATATCGTTCTTAAAAAAATTGTCCAAATAATGGAAGATAGGTATGATTTATTTGAAGGCAGTAAAACTAAAAATATTGCTGGTTATAATGCTTATGTCGATAAAAAAAATGAAAAATTAAGTGAAGATGAAAAACTAAAAAAACTTCCTTATATCGTCGTAATTATTGATGAACTTGCTGATTTAATGTTAGTTGCAGCTAAAGAAGTAGAAGATTCAATTATGCGGATTACGCAAATGGCCAGAGCTGCCGGAATTCATTTAATCGTGGCTACGCAAAGACCTAGTACGGATGTTATTACTGGTGTTGTTAAAGCTAATATCCCTTCTCGTATTTCTTTTGCGGTATCAAGTAGTATTGATTCTAGAACTATTTTAGATATGTCAGGTGCGGAAAAATTACTTGGTAGAGGTGATATGTTATTTAAACCACAAGGGGAAAATATTCCGATAAGAGTGCAAGGTAACTTTATTAGTGACGATGAAATAAAAGCTGTAGTCGATTATACTATTAGTCAGCAAAAAGCTCATTACGATCAAACTTTAGCCGTTAGTGATGAAGATAAAGGCGCAACAACGATGGTTGAAGATGCTGATGAAGAACCACTTTACGATGAAATAGTGAACTTTGTTATCGAACAAGGTAAAGCTAGTGCTTCTCTTTTACAAAGACGCTTTAAAATTGGTTATAATAGAGCGGCTCGTTGTATGGATATTTTAGAAAAGCGTGGAGTTGTTGGACCACAAAATGGCGCAAAGCCAAGAGAAGTTTTAATAAAAAAAGAAAAGGAAGAATAAATAATTCCTTATTTTATATACATTTTTTAACACTTTTGTTTGCTTTTGCAAACATTTTTTGATAAAATGAAACATGGTGATAATATGGCAAAATATGATGAAAGTTCAATAAAAATATTAGAAGGTTTAGATGCAGTTAGAAAAAGACCAGGTATGTATATTGGTTCAACCGATAAAAGAGGACTGCATCATCTAGTATGGGAAATTGTCGATAACAGCATTGATGAAGTTATCAATGGTTTTGGTAATAAAATAAAAGTTATAATTCATAAAGACGGTAGTGTTTCGGTTGAAGACTTTGGAAGGGGCGTCCCAACTGGTATGCATACTTCTGGCAAAAGTACGCCGGAAGTTATTTACACCGTTTTGCACGCTGGTGGTAAATTTGAAACCTCTGGTTATAAAGTATCCGGTGGTCTTCATGGTGTTGGCGGTTCGGTTGTTAATGCTTTATCGAAATGGATGGAAGTTATCGTTAAAAGAGATGGCTTTGAATATTTTATTCGTTTTGAAAATGGTGGACATACTGTTATACCTTTGAAAAAAATTGGTAAAACAAACCGGACGGGAACTAAAGTTCATTTTATGCCTGATGATACTATATTTAGTACAACAGATTTTTCTTTTACTAATATTTGCGAAAGAATGCAAGAGAGTGCTTTTTTACTAAAAAATTTAACTGTTGAAGTTGTTGATGAAGCTGACAATAAGGCAGAAATTTATCATTATGAAAATGGTTTAAATAGTTTTGTTAGTTATTTAGATGAAGATAAAAAAGTTCTGCATAAACCTGTAGACTTTTCAGGAATGAAAGATGGAATTAATGTTGAGGTTGCTTTTCAATATACTGATACTTATTCTGATAACATTATTTCCTTTGTAAATAATGTTAAAACAAGTGATGGGGGAACTCATGAAGTGGGGTTTAAAACGGCTATTACTAGAGTATTTAACGATTATGCTAGAACTAACGGTTTTTTAAAAACAAAAGACAAAAACTTAGAAGGGCCTGATACTAGAGAAGGCTTAACGGCAATTATTAGTTTGCAAATACCAGAAAAATTATTACAATTCGAAGGGCAAACTAAAGGAAAACTAGGAACGCCAGAAGCTAGAAGTATTACTGATAGTATAACTGCTGAAAAATTACAATTTTTCTTAGAGGAAAATAAAGAAATTGCTACTAATATTGTTAATAAAATGATTAAATCAAAACAAGTTAGAGATGCTGCCAGAAAAGCGCGTGACGAAGCTAGAAACGGTAAAGGGAAAGGCAAAAAAGAAAGAAGCTTATCGGATAAATTAACGCCTGCCCAAAGTAAAAACCCGAAAATAAACGAATTATTTTTAGTCGAAGGGGATTCAGCTGGTGGTTCTGCTAAACAAGGAAGAAATCGTAAATTTCAAGCTATTTTGCCTTTACGAGGAAAAGTTTTAAATACAGAAAAAGCCAAACTTGAAGATATTTTAAAAAACGAAGAAATTAATACTATGATTCACACTATTGGGGCTGGAGTTGGTAGTGATTTTAAAGCTGAAGAATCTAATTATGATAAAGTCATTATCATGACTGATGCTGATGACGACGGCGCTCATATTCAAATACTTTTGCTGACCTTTTTCTACCGTTATATGCGACCTTTAATTGAGCATGGTCATTTATATATTGCGATGCCACCTTTATATGCTTTAAAAAATGGTAATAAAATATATGGTTATGCTTGGAATGATGAACAGGCTGATGAAATTAGAAAAAATAACAAAGTGAAGTTAGAAAAGCAAAGATATAAAGGTCTCGGGGAAATGAATGCCGAACAGCTTTGGGAAACAACGATGAATCCAGATACGCGAAATTTAATTAAAGTTAATTTAACTGATGCTTCACTTGCCGAAAGAAGAGTTAGTGTTTTAATGGGTGATAAAGTTGAACCAAGAAAAGCTTGGATTGAAGAAAATGTTAAATTTACTTTAGAAGATAATTATGAGATGTAGGGTGATAAAATGAGTGATATAACAAAAAGAATACATGACTACGCTTTAGAAGATATTATGGGAGAGAGTTTTGCGCAGTATGCGAAAACGATTATTCAAGATAGGGCACTTCCGGATGTCCGTGATGGTTTAAAACCTGTACAAAGAAGAATTTTATATGCCATGTATAAAGATGGTAATACCTATGATAAACCGACGAAAAAATCGGCTAAAGCCGTTGGTAATATTATGGGCTTTTATCACCCTCATGGAGATTCTTCAATTTACGACGCTTTAGTTAGAATGAGTCAGTGGTGGAAAAATAATGAATGCTTTGTCGAAATGCAAGGTAATAATGGTTCGATGGATGGTGATGGTCCAGCAGCGATGCGTTATACGGAAGCAAGGCTTACGAAAATAGCTGGTGAACTTCTAGCTGATATTAACAAAGATACGGTTTTAATGAGTTTAAACTATGATGATACATTACTTGAACCAACCGTATTGCCAGCTAAATTTCCGAATCTTTTAGTTAATGGTAGTACGGGTATTAGTGCGGGATATGCGACAAATATTCCTCCACATAATTTAGGTGAAGTAATTGATGCAACTATCAAAAGAATTGAAAGCCCTAATTGCCGGTTAGAGACGATTATGGATATCGTAAAAGGCCCCGATTTTCCAACAGGTGGTGTGGCTGAAGGCCTTGAGGGTATTAGAAAAGCTTTTGAAACAGGCCGGGGTAAAGTGATGATTAAATCTAAATTTAAAGTAGAAGGCCCTAAAAACAAAAGACAAATTATTATTACGGAAATTCCTTATGAAGTTAATAAAATGAATTTAGTTAAAAAAATTGATGATGTTCGCATTGATAAAAAAGTTGATGGCATTAGTGAAGTTCGCGATGAAACTGATCGTGAAGGTATTCGAATTGCCATTGATCTTAAAAAAGGGGCGAACGAAGAGCTTATTATTAATTATTTACTTAAAAATACTGATATGATGATTTCTTATAATTATAATATGGTCGCTATCGTTAATCACCGTCCTGTTGTTTTAGGCCTTTTAGCTGTTTTAGATGCTTATATTGCTCATCAAAAAGAATTTATTACTAGAAGAACAGAATTTGATTTAAAACATGCTGAAGCCAGAATGCATATTGTGGAAGGCTTAATTAAAGCGCTGGATATTTTAGATGAAGTTATTAAAACGATTAGACAAAGTAAAAATAAAGCTAATGCTATTGAAAATTTGCAAAAAGAGTATGATTTTTCCAAATTACAAGCCGAAGCTATTGTTAATTTACAACTTTATCGTTTAACTAATACTGATATTAATGCTTTAATGGCTGAAATGGAAGAACTTAAAAATAAAATACATCTTTTAAAACAAATTTTAAGCAACGAAGAAGCTTTAAAACATGTCATGAAAACTGAACTTAAATTAGTAAAAAAAGAATATGCCACAGCTAGAAAAACCATGATTAATGATGAAGTAACTGAAGTTAAAATAGATAATACTGATTTAATTATTAAAGAAGATTGTATGGTTACCATAACTAATGAAGGTTATGTCAAAAGAGTTCCTATTAGAAGTTATAGTGCATCAGAAGATGATACCGGTCTTAAAGAAGGCGACTTTGTTTTAAATATTTATGAAGCTAACACTATGGATACTTTAATATTATTTACTTCTCTTGGCAATTTCCTTTATATTCCTGTTTATGAACTTCCCGAAGCTAAATGGAAAGATATGGGGAAACATGTTAGTAATATCATTAAAACAAGTCCGGGAGAAGACATTGTCGGAAGTTATTTAACTAATGATTTTACTGATATTCATTTCTTATCATTTACTAAAAATGGAATGGTTAAGAAAACTTCTTTACAAGATTTAAAGGTTCAAAGATATTCTAAACCAATTAATTTAATGAAATTAAAAACTGGTGATAAAGTTATTAAAACAGTAATAGCTGATAAAGAAATATTTATTACAACTAAAAATGGCTATGGACTTCGCTATTTGAGTTTAGAAGTACCACTTACAGGTCTGCGCGGTAGTGGTGTTAAAGCTATTAATTTAAAAGATGATGAAGTTGTGAGTGCCTCATCTTATAAAGAAGCAACTTATATTTTAATTATTACTGATAAAAACACGGGTAAAAGAGTTAAATTAGAAGAAGTAGAAATAACATCTCGAGCGCGAAAAGGTGTTTTACTTGTTCGTGATGTTAAAACTAATCCTTATAGTATTATAAAATCATTTATCATTGAGGGAAAAAATATAATAGGCGTTGTTACTGATAAAATAAATTATTTAAAATCTTCTGATTTTAAACTATGTGATCGTTATCAAACTGGTAGTAATATTGCACATGGGAACATTAAAAATGCCTTTATTTATGTTAAAGATATTAGTAAGGAAGAGGCGCCAGTATCTTTAGAAGAAATTGATGAACAAATGATGACAATTGACGATTTTTTAGGTGATATTAAATAAAGTATCATCTTTTTTTGTGTCAATTATTGTCAGTTTTTCTTTTTATTTTAAATCTAATCTTGCTAGTTATTAGCAATTATGGTATAGTTAAAAAGAATAAAGTAGGGAAAGGTTAGTGATATTTATGAAAAATCTGAAAAAAATATTTATTTTACTAATGGTAACAGTTTTAATTAGTGGTTGTACAGTTAAAACTGAATATAATATGGCAATTAATAGCGATAAATCAATGGATTATTCAGTTATTTTGGCTTTTGATGAAGAATTTCTTAATGCTATGAGCGAAAATACGGCTGAAGATGAAGAAGAATTAGCTATTGAAAAAACTAATGCTTATATTGAAGCTATTCAAAATGCTTATACAGCAAATCAAACTGGAACTAATCCTGTGCAGATACCAGCTACTGGTTTAACAGGTAATATTACTGATAATAATATTATCGGTGAAATTACAGTAGAAGAGCCTTCAGCTACGGCGGGAACTTTTACAATTTTACCGGATGGAACTATTACAATTACTGGTCTAGTATATAATGGTTATACTTGTAATAATGAAAGCGGCGAAGTAGTTTGCGAAATAGCTAGCGAAGATACTTTTGAAAATAATGCCACTGATTTAACTGATGAAACGGCGGAAGTTCAAGATAGTACTTCGTTAAATGAAGAAGAAAAATGGGCTTTAATCGATGAGACTATTTCTAAGCAAGATCGCCAAGCTTACGAGAAAAAAGGCTATAAAGTAGAAAGATATAGTAAAGATGATTATAAAGGCTATCGTTTTACAAAAAGTTTTAAAAATATTGAAGACATTCGTCTTGAAGATATAAACTTTAATGTTGAAACTGATATTAACGAAGCGGTAGCGGAAACTGAAGGTACGATAGCTAATACTAAAGAAAGTTCTTTAGATTTAAAAGCGTCTATTTTTACCAAAGATGGTCTTAATTATAAAGCTAGTATTCCAAGAGAAACTACGGGAGACAGTAGCTCTTTAAATTCTTATTTTGATATGCAATTAGTTGTGACATTACCAAATGAAGTTATTAATCATAATGCTGATAAAGTTTCAAACGATGGAAAAACTTTATCTTGGAATTTAGTTTCTAATGATGGTAATATGGAATTTGAATTTTCACTTATTAGCAAATATGTGATTTATGCTGTAATAGGAGCAATTGCCTTATTATTACTTATTATTATAATTTTAATTATTAAAAAAATAAGTAAAAATCATAAAAAGAAAAAAGAATTGTTACAAACTAAAGTTGATAATTCTCCTAGTAATAATATTCAACCTATGGCGACAACCACGCCGGTACCAAATGAACCAGTTATGCCAAAGCCTTTAGAAACAGCTATGCCAGTAGCCGAGAATTTAAATACGGATTCAATAGTGCCGGTAAATGAAAATACTTTAGAAGTTACTGAAAAACCAGTTATTGAAAATCCGGTTACTGAAAATCCAGCTACCATGAATAATGCAACTATTAATACGACAGAAGAAAATTTGCCAAATAATATTAAATCGTCAGAAAACTTAAATATGGTTAGTGACGATACAGAAAGATTATAGAAAATATAAGGGTGCTCTTATATTTTTTTTCTAATAAAAACATATACTAATTAAGAAAACTGTGATATAATTGGAAAGGTGATAAATGTGCGAATATTTGAAAAATTAAAAATAAAACCTAACAATATTGAGTTATATCAAACAGCTTTTACGCATACATCTTATGCGAATGAACATGGCGTTGAAAGTTATGAAAGGTTAGAATTTTTAGGAGATGCGGTTTTACAACTTTTAATGAGTGATTATTTATTTAATACAAGGCATATTGATGAAGGAGAAATGACAAAACTTAGAAGTCACTATGTTTGTGAAACAGCCCTTTATGAATATTCGAAAATTTTAGGGCTTGGTGAGCATTTGCGACTTGGTAAAGGAGAACTTGAAAGTGGTGGCATGAAAAGAAAAGCAACTAATTCTGACATTTTTGAATCTTTTTTAGGCGCTTTATATTTAGATCAAGGAATAGAAGTGGCGCGAAAATTTTTTAAAGAAATAGTTATTCCAATTATTGAAAGTCATGCGATTGATTATTTTAAAGATTATAAATCTTCACTTCAAGAATATGTGCAGACGGATAAAAAAAGTTTAAAATATAAAATTATTAATGAAGAAGGACCGGCTCATAATAAAACATTTACAGCTGAAGTTATTATCGATAATATTGTTTATGGTGAAGGTATCGCACATAGTAAAAAACAAGCGGAACAGTTAGCCGCTAAAAATGCTTTAGAAAAGGCACAGAAAGGGTGAAATAATGGGAAGAGCATATGAGGTAAGAAAAGCTAGTATTCAAAAAACAGGGGCAGCGAAAGCTAAACTTTATTCAATGTATGCTAGAGAAATATATCAAGCAGCAAAAAATGGTGGCGTAGAGCAAGAAAGTAATGCAGTTTTAAAAAGATTAGTTGAAAGAGCTAAAAAAGAACAAGTTCCTAGTGATATTATTAATAGAGCTATTGATAAAGTAAATAGCGGTGTAGATGAAACTTATACTAGTACGAATTATGAATTATTTGGTCCAGCTGGCTCAACTTTAATTGTCGCTTGCTTAACGGATAATGTTAACCGTAGTGTTAGTAGTATAAGAGCGGCAGTTAACAAATGTCATGTTAAATTAGGTGCGCAAGGTAGTGTTAGTTATATGTATGATCATTTATGCATTGTTAGTTTTAAAGGTTTAAATGAAGAAGAAACTATGGAAACTTTACTAGAAAACGATGCTGATTTTATTGATATTGAAATTGATGAAGGGGAAACGGTTGTTTATGGACACCCTAATGATTTATTTAATATTAAAGAAGCTATTAGTAAAAAATTACCTAATATAGAATTTGATATGGATGAAATTACTTATATTGCTAAAGATAAGGTTGTTTTAACAGGTGAAGATAAAGAAACTTTTGATAAACTTTTAACAATGCTTGATGATATTGAAGATGTTCAGCACATCTATCATAATGTTGAAATGTAAAAAAATATCCAGTTTGTTACTAGATATTTTTTATATTTTCAAAATTACCAGTTTTAGCTAAATCTGTTAGAGTTTTATTTTTAAAATCAATGCCAAAAGTATTTTGATAATCTTTAAGGCTTCTTATTTTTCCAAGATTAAATTCAGATGGGATGTTTTCGGTTGTTATTAGACCTAATAAATTTTGAAATCTTTGGTTTTCATTTTTTAAAGTATTTTTTTTCAAACCAGGTAATTCAGTAAATTTTTTTTTATATAAATGATAAATAAAACTTTCGCCAGGATTATAAACATTAAAGCCATGCGTATATAATCTAATACTCATAGGTAGTTCATCTCCATAAAAATACATATTTATATCGGGTTTAACTATTTTATGCGCTAGACTAAAAGTAAAGAAATTACCAGCAGCAATAAAAGCGTTTTTCTTATACGCTAAAGGATTATTTTTGTTGATAAGTTTACTAGCACAGGCAATAAAACAGCTATCTTTAAAATCTGTTCTAAAGTTTTTAGCGTACATAACAACACCACTTCCGGGATTATCAAATATTTTATCGTTTAAAGGTAACATTAACATTTCTTCGGTTAAAGCTGGTGGATAGCCTGATAAAATAGCTTTATTATCGTTTAAAGATAGCAATTGCTGAATAATTTTTATATCCCAATCTTTAACAAAGCGCATATGAGCATCTATTTGATAGACATATTTTTCATCAGTAATTAAATTTTGACATAAATATCTAGCATAGACACTACCTTTAGATTCATTTTTTTTTAAATAAATTATTTTACAGTTTTTAATTTTTTTTAGTTCATAATAATCTTTTAAATCGTCACTTTGATAACAAATTGCAAAATGTATTCTATGCGGATATTTTGCTTGTATAAGTGCACTTTTGACGGTATTTAGTAATTCATCATCACAATATGCTGCAATTTCAATTAAAATTTTTTCATTTTCCATATTTAAACCTCATCTATATATTTTACAAAATTATAGCATATTTTCCTTAATTTTTCTATATTTATCTTTATTGAAAACTTTTGTCTTTTTCTGGAATTTTGTTTTTTATATTAGTTCTATTTAAAATATAATCAGTACTGGTATTATAATAATCAGCAAGCTTACAAAGTAAATCAACCGGAATATCTTTTTTACCGGTTTCATAAAGGCTATATTGTTGTCTTGTTATTTTTAATATTTTTGCTACTTGTTTTTGATATAAATCATTATCTATTCGTAAATCTTTAATTCTTTTAAAGCACATTTTTTCACCTCTATGTCAATTTTAACAATAATTTGTTCGCATACCTTGACAAGCATTCATTTGGATGCTAAAATTTATTATAAGATAATAAAATAGAGAATAAAAAACTATATTGTGATTAAAAGAGTTATTTTTAACCATAATAAATAAATAGGAGGAAGTAAAAAATGCAAAATTTAAGTAGAAGACAAAAAAATAATCTAATAATAGGGGGCTTATGCTGTATATTACTACTTATGGGTATCGGATATGCAGCTTTTAATGCGCAACTAAAAATAAATGGAACAAGTAATATTTCAAGTAACTGGCGCGTACTAATAACAGATATCACAAGTGGTGATGTAGTAGGAGATGCAAGTAATGAAGTAGAACCAACTCATACTGAAACAACGGCAACATTTAGTACAAACCTAGTAAGTCCAGGAGATTCTATAACATATACCATAACAGTAGCTAACCAA
>CALVIK010000018.1 GCA_944329545.1 uncultured Bacilli bacterium | reverse complement strand
TAATTTCCACTGCACTAGCATCAGCCAAATATTCTCGGTTCCGAGAAATAGCCAATTTTAATAAATTAGCAAATATTGGTGATAAAATTAAGAAAATAATTCCCACAATCACTAAAATAGCTGATGCTTTATTATCACTATCACGATTACCTCCCCAAAGAAAACTATGAGTAAGCATATCGGCAATAATCGTAACAAAACCAACCATAACAATAGCAATTGTCGAAAGTAAAATATCATAGTTTTTAATATGAGAAAGTTCATGCGCTAAAACGCCCTCTAATTCATATTTATCTAATTTATTTAATAATCCAGTTGTCACACAGACAACCGCGTGTTCAGGATTGCGGCCAGTCGCAAACGCATTCAAAGCTGGCGTATCCATCACATAAAGTTTTGGTAATGGAAGCCCAGCGGCAATACATAAAGATTCTAAAGAAACATTTAATTGTAAAAATTCTTCTCTTGTAGCTGGTCTTGCATTATTTAAGCTTAAAATCATTTTATCAGAGTTATAATAAGAGACAAAAGCCGAAATCACTGAAACACTTAAACCTATTGCCGCCGCTATATAAATATTATCAAAAAATATGCGCGACAAAAAGTATACAAATAAAGTAATAAATATAAAAAATAAAGTAATAATAAAACCGGTTTTGATTTTATTCGTTCTAACTGACTTTAATATCATTATAATTCCACCTTAACTTCCTTTTTATCTGCTTCAGACACTTTAAAATATTCTTTTTCTGTATATTTTAGAATTTTTGCCATAATATTACTTGGAAACATCATAATAGCACTGTTATAATGCTGAACTGTATCGTTATAAAATTGTCTGGCAAAAGCAATTTTGTCTTCCGTTCCGGTAAGCTCAATTTGTAAATTTTTAAACACTTCATTTGCCTTTAAATCAGGATATCCCTCAGCTACAGCTAACAAGTTGTTTAAACTATTACTAACTTTTTCACTTTGCAAAGCCATTTGACTCATTGTACTTTCACTTCTAATTTTAGCAATATTAGTTAAAACTTCACTTTCGTGTTTAGCATAACCTTTAGTTACTTCAACTAAATTAGGAATTAAATCAGCTCTTCGTTTTAACTGATTATCAATTTGCGACCAAGCATTTTGACATCTAATATTTAATCTCACTAAATAGTTATATAAAAAGATTATTCCAAGTACAATAACTATTAAAATTACTATCCATATCATTCAAATTCCTCCTCATATAATATTTTATCATATTTAAGTATATTTTCAAAGAATTTAAATATGAAAAAAGCCTAATTAAATAGGCAGTAAAACACTGTAAAAATATTCAATATCAAATTTTTGATTATCCATAACTTTAACTTCATTAGGTTTCGCATAACTAGCTATAACTTTTTCTATTTTTAAACGCTTTTTTTCTAATGCCGCCAAATTTTCAGCTGTTACTAAAATAATTAATTTCCCATTACTATTTACAATAAGATCTTGATGTAATAAAATTTGTTTTGTGGCAATATTAAAATAACTGAAAGGATTAAGAGCTTTAATTAAATTTTCTTTAAATGCTTTAGCATCTAAAACTACTAAAAAGTATGGTAAATTATTTTGTTGATAATATGATAACATTTTATTAATAACAATTTTTTTATCGTCTTTTATATCATAGGGAAGTAAATCTCTAATCTTTTTCTTTTTATAAGAATTAGCTTTTTTTAAATAAAACATATAAGAAGTTTTATAAATTGTTTTTTCAATATCCTTATCTAATGTATAAAAGTTTTTTCCATATACCATCATATCTGCTTGCTCATTTAAAATATCGCATACAATTTTTTGTTTTTCCTTAGTTAAAGGATAAATAATTTCCTTATGATTATTACTTTCTATATACCATAAGGTTAAGTCTTTGCACATCCAATTTAATATCTTTTCTACATTCATTACCTACACCTCCTTGCACAAATTATTATAGTAAAAATTTCATAAAAAAATAAAAAAGCGGATTAAAAAGTCCCTTTTTTTGTTCGAAAAAAAATATATATGTCTGAAAGGCCCGTTTTATTACTTAAAATCAATCTCAGCAATAACTGGATAATGATCACTTGGATAATTTTCATGTTTATGAACATAAGATTTTATTAAAGAAAAATGCCCACTAAGCAATATATGATCCAAATAATATTTTCCAAAAGTCGGTATTTTAATTTTTGTAGCTACATTAAGATATGGTTTATAAAATTGTTTAAATATTTCATTACCCCGCGACATATTAAAATCCCCCATAATAATTACCGGTTCGTCATCCTTACTAACTATGTTTTCTAAAATTTTTAATTGTTTTTCTTTAGTCTTTTTAAAAAAATGATCTAAGTGCGTATTATAAACATTAATATAAGTCCCTTGATAATTTATTTTGGCATAAGTACAAATTCGCGGAAACATAGATAAAAGCTGTTTTGAACGAATTTTATTAATATTTAAACCTAGACTATAAGTTGTATAAGTAATTACAGGAATTTCCTTTTTTATTAAAAGCAAATTATATTCATTCCGTCTAATATTTTTTTCATAACGCGAGCGTCCAATTATGTGATAATTGACAAAAATTTTATCGAATATTTTTTTAACCTCATTTGTAACTTCTTGTAAACCTAAAATATCCGGATTTTCTTTTTGAATAATTTTTATTATTTTTTCGATTCTTGCAGAGAAAACTCCATCTCTAATTTCATTTTGATAAGTATTTTTAATATTAAAAGTCATCACTTTTAGCATTAATATCACCTTTTTCTATAAAAAGCATACCATGAATAATTGATTAAAGCAATAAAAAAGATTTACTTTTGATTTTCATAAAGTAAACCTTTATAATATTTCCAAGCAAGAACTCTAAACGCTAGTTTATCAATTAAATTTTCATCAATGGTATTATCCGCTAAAGCACTTTTTATATCACTAATACTTTGTTTATAATCAGTAGTAATAATTAAATCATTTCCCGCCAAAATAGCTTTAACAGTAGCATTTGCAATAGAAGATGTTGCTCCCATAGCTAAATCATCAGTAATAATTACTCCCGTAAAACCTAATTTGTTTCTAAGCAAATTATGGACATCAGGTGAAAGCGATGCCGGATTACTACTATCTATATTAGTCACAGTATTATGACTAACTAAAACAGCTTCAGCTCCAGCTTCTATTCCCGCTTCAAAAGGTGGTAAATCATTTTTAACGATATCATCATATGGCCGATTATCTGTTACCGCACCACCATGAGTATCATCATTGTTTCCATATCCCGGAAAATGTTTTAAAGTATAAGATACACCATGTCCTTTGCTAGCAGCAATTACTGTTTTGGCATAAGTTGCAGTTGTTTCCGTATTAGCCCCTAAAGTTCTATTATACATATAGTCATCAGGATTAGTTGAAACATCAACAACAGGCGCTAAATTAACATTAAGTCCAAGACTATATAATAGAGTACTTTTTTGTACAGTATCTTCTTTTATAGCCGTAAAACCACCTTTATCATATAATTCTTTCGATGATTTAAATTTTTCACTAGCTAAATTAGGATTACTACTAACTCTAACAACTGTCCCGCCTTCTTCGTCAGTCGCTGTTAAAATAGGTATTTTCGCAACATTTTGTAAATCATTTATCATTTTTTTTACACCAGCTTTGGTTTTGTTTTTAAAATCTTTTTCGAAGAAAACATAACCACCAAACTGATATTCACGCAAAGCCGACACCGCATTATCTGGATATCTCACTAAAAGTAACTGCGCTATTTTCTCGTCTAAAGTCATTTTATCTAACTTCTCTTTAGCAAAAGAATAAAAATCACTAAAAATACCATTATCTTGCCAACTACTAGGAACTTTATCACTACTTGTACTTACTTCTACCGCTTCATAACTAAGTACTGCCGTTTTCTGTAAAGCTTTATTTTTATTCAGCTTACCATCATACTCTATCTCAACAATATCGCCCGCCATAGCATCAGTTAAAACATTATTTATATCGTTAAAAGTATAAATAACATGATTTTCATCTTGTACAGTTACATTAGCACCATCAACATTCATTACCGTAGCAGTTAATGATTTCGTTGGTGCCTCTTCTAACTTATTACTAGAAAAAATAAAACCCACACTTAAAACTACTAAAAAAATAAACACACTAACAATACCGACAAGTTTTTTATCCACTATATCACTCCATTCTATACCTATTATATATAACTTAATAAAAAAATATGTCAACAAAAAATATCAATATATAAAAATATAGTATTAAAAAGAAGTGCTATTAAAATAATCATTTATCTTATTATCCATAAATATAGTTATTTATGAATTGTTTTTATTTTGAAAGATTATTATCTTTGCTAGTATCAAATGAATCTTGATGCCCAAAACCATGGCCTGATAATGTTCCTTGAGTAACATTTAAAGTAAGTATATCGTGATTATCTTTTACATTCCCCATATAGCTATCAATAACTATATCACTTTTAGATGTCTTTCTCCATTTTCACCCTCAAACTTATGTAATTTTTCTTTTTTCATTTTAAAAGCTCCTGTAAGAAAATTTATAATAAACAATTATTTATTTACACTTTGCTCTTCAAAATATTTATCAATATCTTCGTCCATTGTTAATAATTCTAGATGTTTATCAATATAATCAGCAAAATGTTCTCTAACATCAGCTAACTGATTATATAACTCTTCAAAGTCAGTATAATATTGACCAGTTCCCATTTGGTAATCATCAAATTCCATTAACATATCTTCAGCTTCTATTAATAATCTTAAAGTTTTGGAAACTTTAGTATCTAAATTCATCCAATCTCTTGGTCTTATATCAGTCATTTTGTCCTCCCTCTTTTTTATTTCTTCGCCTAATTTAATTAAAGTATTAATTCTTTCTTGGCCCACTTAAATCCTCTCTTTTTTAATAGTCAAAGCATCCACTAAAATATCTTTGGTAATACTCTAACACTATTATTATATTTTGTAAATAATT
>CALVIK010000017.1 GCA_944329545.1 uncultured Bacilli bacterium | reverse complement strand
TTCCTTCATCGCCATTAGTAATTAAAAATACTTTATCATAAGAAAGAACTTTACTACCTTTTTCCGGATATTGATTAATAATTTTATCACCACTACCAATGGTTATAACTTTCACTTTATCGCGTTCAAGCTCAGCTTTAACAACTTCCGTTTTTTGATTAGTATAAGAGTCTAAGGTAATTAATTTAACTTCCTCTTTATTATTAGTACTTTCACTAAACATATTTCTATATTTTGCAATATTTTTCATTAAATTATTAACCGCATCACTAACCGTTATAGAAGAACCAACATTAGGCTGGCGAACGGCCGCATAAATAATAATTTCCGGATCATCTTTTGGATACATTCCGGCAAAAGAATAAATATAGTTGGTATCACCCGTCAAATAACCTCCGCGTTTTTCGTTATATATTTGCGCTGTTCCCGTTTTACCAATTACATCAAAACCTTCTATTTTATATCTACGACCAGAAGCCGCGGGGTCATCGCTATTAACAACATTATACATTAAATCTTTCATTTTATTAACTGTAGCTTGACTAACTATTTGTTTACTCTCTTTAACCTCTCTTTTATAAGTTGTTTTACCAGTATTAGGATTAACAATTTTTTTCACAATATGTGGAGTTAACATTTTACCATCATTAGCAATTATGGTTAAAGCTTGTAGGTGCTGGATAGCAGTTGTATTAAGACCTTGCCCAAAAGCCGCATTAGCAACTTCTACTGGATACTTAAAGTCTAAATCACCGGCTACTTCTCTCGCCAAATCAACGCCCGTAAGATTGCCAAAACCATAATCACGAAAACAAGCCTTCAAATCATCGCGCGTTACAAATTTATCAATCATGTTAACAACACCAACATTACTTGAATATTCATAACCTTTATCAAAAGTAATCGTCCCCCAACCAGTATTATTCCAATCTCGAATCGTCGCATCAACTACTTCAATACTTCCTGATTTAAATGTTTCATCACCCTTATAAGTTCCTTTTTCAATCGCACACATATAAGTATATGTTTTCATCGTCGAACCTGGTTCAAACGCTTCGGAAACTAAAGGATTTTGATAGCTAGTAATATCTCTCGTATTTGGATTAAAAGATGGAATTGAGCTAGCAGCCAAAATATCACCAGTATCAGCATCTAATACGCCAATAACCGCCCAATTTGGATCAAATCTTTCCGCGATATTAGCTATTTCTGTTTCGACAAATCTTTGAATAGATGAATCCAAAGTCAAATAAATATCGCTACCATCTAAAGCATCAGTTCTCGTTTCCGCTGTATCCGGTATTTTATAACCAAAACGATCTTGTTGATAAGATAAATATCCATCAGTGCCTTTTAATAAATCGTCGTATTTAGCTTCTATTCCAAGTTCGCCATCAATACTAGTAACGATTTCTCCATTAACTTCTTTTTCATTTGTTTTCGCATAACCTAAAATATATGAAGCAAAATTACCATTAGGATAATATCTTTTATAATCTTCGATAAAATCAATTCCCGCAAGGCCTAAATCTTCTATTTCATCTTTTTTAAGTTCCGTAATATTTTTGCCAATATTGCCAAATTCTATTTGATATCTATTTTCGTCTTTACCTTTTTGCAGTCTTGCTTTAATATCTTTTTCATCGCCTTCTAAAACGCTAGCTAAAGCTTTTGCCGTACTTTCAATGTCTTTAACATAATTTCCTTTTTTTCTTGAAGGATCTAAATAAGCAATTAAAGTATATGAAGTAACATTTTGCGCTAAAATATTGCCAGTTGCATCAAAAATTGTTCCTCTTTTAGCGTTTAAAACTTTCGAAACAGTATTACGGTTAGCCGCGAATTCTTTTAAATTAATTCCATTGACTGAAGGTGATAAAGCTATATATAAATATCTGACAAATAAAATAATTATAACCACGAAAAAAACAAAAAAGATTATTTGCGGGAATTTCCATGTTTTTCTTCTTTGTTTTTTCTTAGTCACTTATTTCACCTTCTTTTAGTCATCAACAACTATTATATTATCATTATTATACGCTAGTCCCATGTCTTTGACAACCTCACTAACATTTTCAAAAGAAGTGAGTTCATTTACTTTCATTGTTAAACTTTCATTAGTTTTTTCTTGCGCATCAATATTATAATTCATCTCTTCAATGCTCATTTTCATTTCCCCAATGGAAGCGCCACAAAATATTTTCAGAGCCATGGTAAAAACCAATGCACTAATACCATAAAAATATAATAATTTTTCACCTTTAGTGATTTTTATTTTTCTTTTTTTAGCTTTAGCCATTTTACCATACCCTTTCTATTACTCGAAGTCTGGCACTTCGTGCTCGATGATTTTCTGCTATTTCTTTATCACTTGGCACAATATTTGCCACAACTTTATATTTTGGTTTATATTCATCAGGAATAACTGGTAATTTTTTTAATTCCTGAGGGACCGTACTTACTTCTTTGAATTTTTGCTTACATATTCTGTCTTCCAAAGAATGAAAAGTTATAACAGCAACTCTTCCGTGAACATTTATTAATTCTAACGCACTATCTAAAGCTTTTTCAAATACTCCAAGTTCATTGTTAACTTCAATTCTAATTGCTTGAAACACTTTGCTAGCCGGATGACTTTTTTTACGATATTTTTCGGGAACACTTTCTTTAATAAGTTCAGCAAGTTCTAAAGTGGTATTTATGGGTCTATTTTTTATAATATTTTTCGCAATACTACTCGCATATTTTTCTTCACCATATTTATAAAAAATATTTATTAATTCGTTTTGTTCATACTCATTAACTACATTCCAAGCTGAAAATTTTTGCGTTTGATTCATACGCATATCTAAAGGTGCATCTTGATGAAAACTAAAGCCTCTTGCGGCATTGTCTAATTGCGGTGAAGAAACACCTAAATCAAAAAGTATTCCATCAACTTTAGCATTTCTTTTGGTAATTTCTTCTTTTAAGTTTTCAAAATTAGTATTAATGATTTCATAATTATTACCGAGTGCTTTTAATTTATTATTCGCATACTTTATAGCTTCTTTATCTTGGTCAAAAGCATATAAATAACCTTTAGGGATATTTTTTAAAATAACAAAGCTATGGCCAGCATAACCTAGTGTACAATCAACAACTATGCTATTTTCTTTTAAATTTAAAGCTTGGACAGCTTCCTGTAATAAAACAGTATTATGCATCTAACTTACTCATAAATAGGTTATCCGCCATATCAGTTAAATTATCTTCATTTTCGGTAATAAAACTATTCCATCTTTCTTGGCTCCAGATTTCTAAACGGTCACCAACCCCGATAATCGTGCAGTCTTTTTTTAAATCAGCGTACTTAATAAGCGGAGCAGATAAATTAATGCGGCCTTGTTTATCAAATTCAAGTTTACTCGCGCCTGATAAAAAGAAACGCATAAAATTACGGGCATCTTTAACATTTGGTAATTTTTTATAACTTTTTATAAGTTCTTCCCAGTCTTTATTTTTATAAACAAATAAACATCCATCAAGGCCTCTTGTTACAACAAAGCCTTCGCCTAATTCATACCGGATTTTAGAAGGAATTGTTAATCTTCCTTTATCATCCATAGTATGATGATATTCACCCATAAACATAATATCACCCACTTTAACCCACTTTGTAACACTGTACACCACCATTGTACTATTTAAATATATTTTTGTAAATAGTTTTCCCTTGTTTTTTTTGAAAAAAATTAATATTTGACAACAAAAAAAGGAATTTATACTTGATATATGGTAATTCCTTTCTTAATAGTTTCTAATAATTTAATGTTTTTAATATCATTTTTGGAAATTTTTAAAGGATTTTTATCTAAAATAATAAAATCAGCAGTTTTGCCCTCTTTAATACTTCCTTTACTTTTTTCTTCAAAATATTGATAAGCCGCATTAATTGTCACAGCTTTTAAAGCGTCATAAACAGATATTTGTTCATTTTTTCCTAAAATTACACCGTTTTTTATTTTTCTGTTTACTGCACACCAAACGCTTTCTAAAATATTGGGGTTTATAACTGGCGCATCAGTATGCATAGTAAAAATTAATTTATTATCTACCGCATCTTTCAATGGATTTAAAAGATAAGCTCTATTACTAAGGTTTTGTAAATGAACAAGTCCAAAATAATAAATGTGACTAGGGAAAAATGAGGCTATCATATTTATTTTTTTCATTTCTAAAATCATTTTTTTATTTACCATTTGAGCATGAATCATCACTGGTCTATATGTATTTTTTATATTATTTTTTTCTATAGTATTCTTAAAACATTTAATAAACTGATTACTAGCACCATCACCATTACAATGGGCGTGCAGAGGCATTTTATTTCTTAAAGAATATAAAATTATTTCTTTCAATCTTTCATCAGAATAAACTGGATAACCATATTTATCGCTATCTTTATAAGGCTTTAATAAATAAGCGGTTTTACTTTGAATAGAACCATCTAAAAGTATTTTAAAACCGCCTATTTTAAAATGATTATAATAGTTTAAATATTCTTGATAATTATTTTTACTTTCTACTGATATATAACCAATAACATCTAAATTAAGTTTATTTTCTTTAGCTAAATTTTCTAAAAGATGAAAACCAATTTCATCAAGCAGACCATCACTTGCTGTCGTAATTCCGTATGATGCATATAACATTTCCGCTTTTTTATAAGCTTTTGCCAATTCTTCTTTAGAATGAATATTTTTATTTTGAATAGTATCTCTAAAAGCTACTTCTTCCATATATCCATTAGGTTCATCTGTTCCGGCCTTTCTTCCAAAGCGTCCTCCTATTGGATCTTTAGTTTTTTCATTAATATTTAGTTTTTCTAATGCTAAAGAATTAACTACTCCCATATGACCTGATGCATGAGTAACTGCTATCAGGTGACTTACTGACACTTTATCTAAAACCTCTTTTGTCGGGTGAACTTTTTCTTTTAAATTGTTGTGATCATAATTATAGCCCATTACCCATTTTTCTTTTTCAATGTTATTGTTTTTAATATAAATTCTTAATATTTTTATAATATCATTAAAACTTTTAGCGCCACTTAAATCAATTAAAAGCATACTTCTAGCTACAGCAGTTATATGACTATGGGCATCTATAAAACCTGGCATTAAACATTTTCCTTGCAAATCTATAAGTATCGTATCTTTAGTTTTTAATTTCATGATTTTTTCTTTAGAACCTATTTTTTTAATAAGCCCATCTTTAATAAATATGGCTTCAACTTTTTTATTTTCCATTGTAAGGATATCTCCATTATAATAAATTTTTTCCACTATATCACCAATTATATTATGGCTATTTTTAAAGAAAAAATAAGTATATCTTTAATTTGAGATACTATTATCAATTTTTTAAAATTTAAAAAAAGAAGTCCATGGACCTCTTTTTCTTAATAATAGAAACAAGAACCTAATAAAATTGCAAGTAAAATGTATAAAACTAATATAATTAAATAACCGCAATTGTTATTAGTTCTTCCGCATGTGTTTTCACATGAATTATTACAAGCCATAATTACCTCCTATCTCTTAAATATAAGCTCCAAGTATGATTATTAAAAGAATAAATAGTACTAAAACGATTGCTGCGCCACTTGCACCTGTATTACACATATAAATCATCCTCCTTTTTTTTCTTTTCTCAGTATTTTATGGATTTTTAGCAAAGTTGTGCGTACTTCTGTGAAAAAAAGTTAAAAATTGTTGTTTTTTCTTTGTTTTTTTGGTATTATTAATGATGTATGGAAAGTACATTATGAAAGGAAGAACAAAAGTGAATAAAAAATTATTAATTGCCGGAGCATTTCTTGTTACATTAGTGCTTACCGGTTGTGGAACACCAACCCTTAAAAATGGTGAAGAAGTAGTTGCTTCAGTTGATGGTAAAAAATTTACTGCCAACGATTTATATGAAGAATTAAAAGACCAAGGTGGCGCAAATGTATTAGTAAATATGATTGACACTTTTATCGTTAATAAAGAAATTGAAACTGATGACGATGCTAAAACATACGCTGATTCACAATATGAATCTTATAAATCTTCATATGAAAGCAATGGTCAAAACTTTGAAGATGTTTTAACAAGTGCCGGTTATAAAGATGCTGATGACTTTAAAGATGCTTTAATTGTTGAATATAAAAAACAAAAAGTTACCGAAAATTATGTTAAAGCAAACTTAACTGATGCCGAAATTCAATCATACTATGACGATAATATTTTCGGAGATATCGAAGGAGCTCATATTTTAATTAGTCCAAAAACTGATGACGATATGACTGATGATGAAATTAAAGAAGCGGAAGACAAAGCTAAAAAAGAAGCGGAAGAAATTATAAAAAAATTAGATGACGGTGAAGATTTCGCTAAATTAGCTAAGGAATATTCAGATGATGAAGGAACAGCCAGTGAAGGCGGAAAACTTACTATTACTTATGGTGAGGTTGTCGATGAATTCTGGGATGCCGCTAGTAAATTAAAAGATGGTAAATATAGCAAAAAACCAGTTAAATCAGATTACGGTTATCATATTATTTACCGTGAAAGCGCTAAAGATAAACCAAAATTAAATGAAGTTGAAGATAATGTTATCGATAAATTAGTAGATCAAAAATTAGAAGAAGATACAACTTTACAAACAGAAGCATTAGTTGACCTTCGTGAAAAATATAACTTTAAAATTAACGATAACGCTATTAACAAAAGTTATAATAAAAACATCAAAGAAGCTTTAGCTGAAACTAGCACTAATTAAAACATGGAAAATTAATTCCATGTTTTTTTATCAATAAATTCATTTACTTCACTAGAAGTAAAACCTTTACTATAAAGTTTTTGTTTTAATTTTAATTTAAGTTCATCACCTTGATACTTTAAAGATAATTTCTGATATATTTTTTCCATCTCACCTGTTAAATTATTATTTAAATCTATACCTAAAAATCCTTTATTAATTAAGTACTTATTATAACCTAAATTAATTAAATATAAAGTTATTTTATTTCTTAATACATAACCAGTATATTTAGTACTTTTTATTTTTTTATATACTAGTTTTTGTAAATGCTCTAAAAAAATATCTTCATTAATATTATTTAAAGCATTATTAATATATTCTTCGTTAACTTTTAACTTTTTTAAATTATTTTTTATTTTATCAGGGCCATCTAAAGATAAATTAACCTTATCATTAACATATGCTTTAGCAAAATTCTCATCATTAATAAGACCAATATTTTTTAATTTATCCACGATTTCTTTAGAACAATTACAATCCATTTTATTTAAATAGTTTAATACTTCATATTCACTACGAAGTCTTCTATTAATAAAATCCAGCGCTTTATGATAATTTTCATAGTAATCGTTATCTTTTGTTATTTGTTTTAACAAATCTTCTGTTAACTCTTTTTTATAAAGTAAGTTGTATTTTAAAATAATTTCATCATAAGTATCAATAACTTCATTATCCAAATAAATTTTATACTTATGACCTTTTTTTTGTATTTTATTAATACGCATATGCCCTCCAATCTATAATAAGTATACTATGCGAAAATTTGTTCGTCAATATAAAATTTGTATTTTTTCATCTTTTCTTATATAATTAAAATAAGAAGGAGGATATTTATGAGTGGAATTATTGGTTATGTTGGAGCTAAAAACGCTATTAAAGTTTTAACAACCAGTCTCGAAGCATTAGAATACCGTGGTTATGATTCAGCAGGTATCGCCTACCTTACTTGCAACCGTATTGAAATTATTAAAACTAGCGGAAAACTCCAAAATTTAAAAAACAAAATAAATTATAGTATCAACACAAACATTGGGATTGGTCACACTAGATGGGCGACACATGGTAAAGTTAATGATTTAAATGCTCATCCCCATAAAGTTGGTAAATTTACTATTGTCCATAATGGTATTATTGAAAATTATGAAGCTCTAAAAAAAATCTTAACTAAAGAAAAATATAAATTTAAATCAGAAACAGACAGTGAAATTATTGCTGGACTTTTAGATAAATTATATAGTGAAAAAAGCGACATTTTAAAAGTTTTAAAGCAAATAAAAAAACTTCTAGCTGGTTCTTATGCCCTAGCTATTTTATGCGATGATATTCCTGGCACAATCTATGCTATTAGAAAAGATAGTCCTTTAATTATTGGCACATCTGATAATGATAATTTTGTCGCTTCAGATGTTCCAGCTATTTTAAAATACACTAAAAAATACATCTTATTAGAAAGTAATGAGATTGCTGAAATTAATCAAAAAATAACCATATATGACGATACATTAACACCGGTTAATAAAGAAGTTTTAACTTTTGATGGTAACATAGAAGATGCTGAAAAAAATGGTTTTGATCATTTTATGCTTAAAGAAATATATGAAGAGCCAAAAGTGTTAAAGCAAACTATGGCGCCATTTTTGAAATTTGGTTTAGAATCGTTAATTAACGAAATGCCCGATTTTACTAAATACCATAAAATTCAAATTATTGGCTCTGGTAGTGCTTATAATGCCGGACTTACTGGTAAATATTTAATTGAAAAATACAGTAATATGCCAGTAAATGTCGATATGGCTAGTGAATTTATCGATAAAAAAACATTATTAGATAAAAATACTTTAGTTATCTTAATTTCCCAGTCAGGAGAAACGGCTGATACCATGGCTGCTTTACGCAAAGCTAAAGAAATAACAAATACTTTAGCTATTAGTAATGTTTTATCTTCTTCCTTAGCTAGAGAAGCTGACAATTTTATTTACACAAAAGCCGGTCCGGAAATAGCGGTTACTACTACTAAAGCCTATTTAGCGCAAATAACTGTTTTAAGTTTAATAGCTTTAAATATTGCTTATAAACAAAAATTATTAACTGAAAAAAAAGTTTATGAAATTATAAAAGATTTAGAAAAATTGCCAAAATTAACGAAACAAATGATTAAAACTAATTATCAAGATATCGCGCATTATTTAGTGAATTATCCTAATTGCTTTTATATTGGCAAAGGTATTGATTATACTTTGTGCAAAGAAGGAGCTTTAAAATTAAGAGAAATTGCCTATTTAAATAGCAGTTGTTATCCAGCCGGTGAATTTAAATATGGAACCATGGCTTTAATCGAAGAAGGAACCCCCGTTATAGCTATTATAACTGATAAAAAAATAGCTAATAAAACCATAAAAAATATTGAGGAAATTAAAACAAAAGGCGCCTATATTATTTTAATCGTTGCTGATAATATTAAAATACCTAAAAATATAACTGATAAAATTATTAAAATTCCCGCTACTTCTGATTTTATTCAAACAATTATTGCGGTTATTCCTTTACAATTAATTAGTTATGAAACAGCTAAATTATTAGATAGAGATATCGACAAACCGAAAAACTTAGCTAAAACAGTAACCACATAAAAAATAGACTTTGTTAGTCTATTTTTTTATGGAATAGTTTTATTTAATTTACAATTACTAGCGGCCTTATTAGATTTAACTGGCGTTTTATCTTCAGCACCTTTAGTTACACAAATTTTACTTTGATTATCATATATTGCCATTTCTACTTCCCCACTAGCGCTAATATAAACATTGCCACTATAAGGGTGCGTACCTGTATAATCTAAATAATTTTTGCTTTCCGTTTTTTCAGTTGTTTTACTAACAACATTACCGTTATTATAAGTAATTAATAATGGAACTGTTTTGCCAGAAGTAGCAACTAGCGCATAATAATTGTTAGCCGCTTTATTTATCGAATATGAAGTATCTAAAAATGTTTTTTCATTAGCGTCATTTATAACATTTAAAACTACTGGAGTCGTAATTATTGCCAAAACAGCTAAAATCAAAAGAACCGCTAAAAGTTCAATTAATGTAAATCCTTTTACTGACAACCACTTGGACATGTGCCACCCCCTACTTCTTGATAAGTTAAATCGTATTTTTCACCATTATATTTAACGCTAACAGTATCGTTATACGCCTCACAATTTTTACAAATAAAACTCGTAGCTAAATAACCATTTTCTAGTAAAACTTGAACAGAAACACTTTTTACCTGATTATTAGGAAAACTATCTTTATGATCGCTTACATATTCTAAAGCCGCACTTTTCACAAATTCTTTAGTTTGGGTATCTAATTCATCATTAGAACTACTAAGCATATTTAAAATAGCGGGAAAAGCAATTAAACTGATAACTGCTAAAATAACAACTGTCCCGATAAGTTCAATTAATGTAAATCCCTTTTGCAAAATCATCACCTATTTTCTATATCAATTATACCACGAAAATATAAAAATAAAAAAATTTTTAAAGAAAAAAACTTAGTTTTAACAAAGACTAAGTTTTTATAAAACGGAAAGATTTGTTAAAAAGTAGAAATAATATATATAATAAAAATATATGAAAAATTTGTATCAGACAAAAAAACAATTATACAAAATTATAAAATTTACAAAAAAATAATAACAATATCTTTCCTATGAATAATATACCACATACTGTCTTATAAGTAAATACTTTTTTATTTAACCAACCTTATGAAAATCTAAACGCAATTTATCAGCAATAGTTACCATAAACTCCGAATTAGTCGGTTTAGCCCGATCAATATCAACACTATAACCAAAAAGTTCTTCCATAAAATCTATGTTTCCTCTATTCCAACTAACTTCAATCGCATGTCTAATAGCTCTTTCAACTCTAGAGACAGTTGTATTAAATTTTTTAGCAAGTTCTGGGTATAATTCTTTAGTAATTCCGCCAATTACTTCCGGTCTAGTAAAAATAATATTAACTGCTTCTCTTATATATTGATACCCTTTTATATGTGACGGTATTCCTAGTTCATGCAACATTTTAGTAATAGAAACTTGTAAATTACTATTATAAAAATCAATGTTTTTATTTTCTTCTTTTTTATTCATAACATCGTATATTCTATTTTTTAAATCATCTAATTCAAAAGGTTTTAAAATATAGTAATTTACACCATATTCAGAAACTTCCCGAATTACTTCTGCAGCATTATAACTAGTAGCCACAATAACATTTTTATTGATACCGCGCTTTTTCATTTCACTCAAAACATAAATGCCATCTTTTTTAGGCATAATTAAATCTAATATTAATAAATCTATTTTCTCTTTATTTTCTTCTAAAACTTTAATTCCTTCAACTCCATCATGCGCTTCAAAAGTAATTGAAACTTCACTATTACTACTAAAATACTCCTTAACCATATTTATTAAATTTACATTATCATCAATCATTAATATATTTATTTTTTCCATTTTTATCCTCTCCTTTATTCTAAAATAATTATACATATCCTTGACACTTTTTGCTAGAGTAAATAATAGCTAATTTTGTCGAAAAAATTTTGAAAAAAATAAAGAAGTTACTTACTGGCAACTTCTAAAATTTTTATTACTTCCTGCGCATCTATCGAGGCTTTACCAATTAAAAAGCCATCTAAATTTTTAATTGTTTTTAATTCATCAATATTATGAGCATTAATACTACCGCCGTATAATACTTTGCTATTAGTAAGACTTTTAATATAATTTACTTTATTTTGAATATCCTCTATTTTAGGAATAATGCCTGTACCAATGGCATAAATAGGTTCATAAGCGATAATGACTGATTCTTGCACATCTTTTAAACATTCTTTTATTTGTCGGGTCAAAAAATCATTGTTATCATCATTATCACCAACACATAAAACAACTTTTAATTTATTTTTTAAGGCACTTTTTATTTTTTTATTTACCATTTCATTATTTTCACCAAAAATACTTCTTCGTTCATAGTGACCTATTAAAACATAGCTAGCGCCTAATTGAAAGGCTTGATAAGGGCTAATTTCGCCAGTATACATACCTTTTTCTTCATAATAAATATTTTGCAAACCAACTTTATAACCACTATTAATAAACTCTTTAGCATATAACGCCGTTGGTAAAACTATAATTTTTTCTTTATAGTTTTTTAAAGCTTCTATATAATTATTAACTTCATCAAGAGTTAAATTCATTTTATGATTTAAAAATATCATTTTTTATCACCTTTTATAAAAGCCATAAACCTTTCTCTAAGACCTTTTTTTCTATTAATAATAGCTTTTTTATAAACATCTAAAACTTGCTCTGAAAAATATTTGGCCGAATGTTTATCCGCACTATCTCTAGCACCTTTAGCTAAAGCATTTCTAGTTTTTTTATCTTTAAAAAGTTTTTCTAAAATGTTTTTGCACTCTTCTTTTGTGGTAAATAAATAACCATTAAGACCATCAACAACTGTCATATTAAAGCTTTCATCATCAATACAAATTGCTGGTAGTGAGGCCGCCATAGCTTCAATAACAGTAAGTCCTTGGGTTTCACTAGTACTAGCCGTAATAAAAATATCAGCCATATTATAATAAACTGGCATATCGTCCCAAGCAACTTTTCCAGTAAAAATAATGTTGTTTTGACATTTTTTGTTTTTAACCATTTCTTCGTATTTTTGTTTATCAGGCCCATCACCAACAATTAAAAGTTTTATACTTTTTTCTTGAATCATTTCCATAACTTCAATTAAAAAAGGAATGTTTTTTTCTTCAGCAATACGGCCGACAAAAATAACGATAAAATCTTTTTTTGTTAAATTATATCTTTTTCTAAGAGCACTAATGTCTTTAATGCTGCTATTTTCTTGATAAAAGCGTTCTACCTCTATTCCCGTTGGCACTATATGAATATTTCTTTCCACATTGTATTTTTCTTTAAAAAGTTCATAAGCTTTTTTAGTCGGGACAATAAGCTCCGTAATTGTTTTATCACAATAGAATTTTGTTAAATATTCGACAATTTTTTTACTAGAGTGATTGAAATATCCTTTTGTTATATAATGAACATAATCTTCATACATCGTATGATATGTATGTACAATTGGAATATTATACTGTTTAGCAAATAATCTGGCAAAAGTTCCGATAGCAAACTCTGTTTGACTATGAATAACATCCAAATTCCAATTTTTTATTTTATTAACAGCTTTTATTGGATAAATACTCGTAAGCCTAGAATCGTAAATACCTGTGGGAATTCCTGGAATTCTTAAAACTTTTTCTTCTTCATCGTATTCATAATGAAAACTTTCTAAATTAGCTGTGACGACATAAACTTCATGGCCCATTTTTTCTAATCCTTTTTTTAGCATTACTTCACTAGTAACTAGGCCACTTATATAAGGGGTATAAGTTTCTGTAAAAATTCCTATACGCATAAAATCACCTCCTATTTATTGTAAAAGCTCCGACAATAATTCCTAAATAATAAGTAATTATTCGCCAAGCAACTAATATACTAGCTAGCTTTTCTGGTCCTATAAAATTACCATAAAAAGCCATAAAACTAAATTCAAGGCCTCCAGCTCCCCCAGGAAGTGGAACAAAAGAACCGATAAGCATAACATAGCTGCTACAAACAATGACAATTAATGGATTTATTACTTCGCCAAGTCCCATAATTAAAGTAAATGGGATTAAATATAAAAAACTTAAACCTAAAATATTTAATAAAATTATTTTTATAAAATGCCATTTGCTTTTCATAAGTTCAAGCGCACTACTATGAAAATTTAAAACAAAATTATCAAACCGCTCTTTTAAATTTTCTTTATTCTTAACAAGGTTAAATTTAGTAATAATTTTATAAACCATTTTTAAAATAAATTTATTACCGCGTTTATTAAAAGAGACAATAAACAAGAACACAATAACCATAACATTAATAATAAAACCTAAAAGAACTAATTGTTTAAGCAAATGATTTTCAGGAAAAATGTTAAAGATAAAATTAGCTAGAATAGCCAAACTACTTAATAATATTAAAGCAATTTGATAGACGATAAAATCTTGCAACGCCACATTAGTACTTTGTCCCAACGAAAGTCCTTGACGCTTTAATTTATAAATTAAATATGGATGACCTCCGACTGAAAATGGTGTCACATTATTGAAAAATTGTATTGAGAGCATTGTACTAAAGGCATCTCTTTTTTTATAATCGGTTTTAAATCTTTTTGTACAGTTATATATAACTAGTGATTTACAAAAATAATATAAAAATATTAAAATAAAACCAGCTATTAACCATCCTTTACTATATGCGAATAAATAACTTACTTTTGTATCAAAATCATCTTTAAAAACTAAATATAATATAACTGCCCCAATTAAAGTAATTAATATTAAACTTTTATATGTTTTTTTCATCGATTACTTTTAAAGCTGGTAAAGGTTTGCCTTCTAAATATGCTAAACTAGCGCCGCCACCGGTTGATAGATGGGTAAATTTATCAGCACAGTTAAATTTTTTAATTGCACTTATTGTCTCGCCACCTCCGGCAATTGTCAATGCCTTAGTATCAGCTATCATTTCACATATTTTTTTGGTGCCATCAGCGAAATTATCGAGTTCAAAATAACCCGCTGGTCCATTCCAAAAAATAGTTTTGCTATCAGAAATATATTGTTTAAATACTTTTAAAGACCCCGGGCCAATATCAAGGCCTATTTCATCTTCCTTTATTTCATTAACAAACCGTACTTTAGTTTTCGCTTTTTTATCAATTTCTAAAGCTGTAACAATATCAATAGGTAAAATAATTTTATCAGGATAATCACTTATTAAATTTAAACAGAAAAAGGTTTCATCAAGTTCCCATTTAGAAGAACCTATATTAAAGCCGGTGGCTTTTAAAAAAGTAAAAGCCATGGCTCCACATATTAACAAATAATCAGCTTTTTCAGCTAAAGCTTTAGTAACATTTATTTTATCACTGATTTTCGCGCCACCAAGAATCACAGTATATGGTCTTTTAGGATTTTTAGTAATTTTATCTAAATATTTAATTTCTTTTTCCATTAAAAAGCCAATACCACTAGGTAAATGTCGCGCAATACCAACATTAGAAGCATGTTTTCTATGAGCGGTACCAAAAGCATCGTTAATAAAAATATCACCTAAACTCGCCCAATAGCGTCCTAAATAATTATTATTACCGCTTTCTTTTTTGCCGTTAATATCTTCATATCTAGTATTTTGCAAAAGTAAAACATCACCATTTTTTAAATTATTAACTAAAGTTCGAACTTTTCTTCCTCTAGTATTTTCTGAAAAAATAACTTCTTTATCTAAAAGTTCGCTTAATCTTTGACAAACTGGTTTTAAACTGTTTTTTTCTTTATCTTCTTCTGTTTTTACTCTACCTAAATGCGAAAGTAAAATAACTTTAGCACCTTTTTTCATAGCGTAATTAATGGTTTTTAAACTTTCTTTTATTCTTGTATCATCGGTAATTATTCCATCTTGCATTGGGACATTAAAATCACATCTAATGATAACCTTTTTATTCTTTAAATCAAAATCTCTTATTGTTTTCATGTTATCCTCCGTATTTTACTGTTAATTTCCCATCTTTACTTGTTACAGAAATAGTTCCTGTAACATCTTGGTTATCCGGCGTTTTTAAATCTTTTTTCAAAAAACCGGCTTCTTTTAAATCACTAACGCTGATTGCTATTGTTTGATTTGTTGTAAACAAACTATCAAAACCATCAGGATGTTTACTAAGGCATTTTTCTAAACTAGGACAAGCATTAATATAGTCTTTTGTAGCAACTTCAATTGTTTCATTAAAATCTTCTTCTTCGGTTAAAGTAGCATTACGATTGCTTTCAATAAAAGCCGGAACCGCTACTAAAACAATAATAGCTAAAATAGCGATTACTCCTAAAAGTTCAATTAATGTAAAACCTTTTTTCATATTTTTCACCTATTTATTATTTTATACTAATTTCCTATTATTTACAAGATACGGAAAAGAAAAAGTACATTAAAATGCACTTCTATTTTAAATTACACAAATATTTAACAGTTCTAATCATTTGGGCACTATAACTCATTTCGTTATCGTACCAAGCAACTACTTTTACAAGTTCATCTTCAGCTTCTAAAACACTTGTTAAAAGACCATCAACTACTGCACCATGATGTGAACCAATGACATCACTAGAGACAATTGGATCTTCTGTATAAGCTAAAGTATCGCTAGTATTTCTTTTAAATGCCTCATTTATTTCCGTAGCTGTTACTTTTTTATTTAATTTTAAAGTTAAATCAACAACAGAACCAGTAATTACTGGTACTCTTAAGGCACTACCATCAAGCCGGCCATCTAAAGCGGGAATCACTTTGCCTAAAGCACTAGCGGCGCCAGTAGAAGATGGAATTATATTACTAGCAGCAGCTCTTCCTCTTCTTGATTTAGCGCCTTTTTTATGCGCTAAATCGAGGATTGATTGGTCGTTTGTATAAGCGTGAACGGTTGTCATGTAACCTGATATAATACCAAATTCACGGTTTAAAACATTAACTACAGGTGCGAGGCAATTAGTTGTACAAGAAGCGGCACTGATAACTTCTTCAGTTCCATCTAAAACATTTTCGTTAACACCATAGACAATGGTCTTAACATCACCTTTAGCTGGAGCAGAAATTATAACTTTTATCGCACCAGCTTCAATATGAGCATAAGCTTTATCTTTACTAGTAAATTTACCCGTACATTCTAAAACTGCATCAATTTCTAAATTTTTCCACGGTAAATTATGTGGATCGATTTCTTTATATACTCTAATTTTACGACCTTTGACGATTAAATTTTCTTCATCATAAGTTATTTCATTTTCTAAATATCGTCCATGCGCTGTATCGTATTTAAGTAAATATGCGAGTTGCTCAGTATCTGTTAAGTCGTTAATTGCCACTACTGCAAATTCCGGATCATTTTCCATTATTCTAAAAACTAATCTTCCGATTCTTCCAAAACCATTTATAGCAACTTTAATCATTTTTTATCATTCCTTTCTAGTTATATATGCCACCACCGATAAATTCTCTTAAAAGTGAATCTTTTGGAACAATTTCGCTCGATATTGGCATAAAGTTTCTAAGTAAATTAATTAAACGCACAGCTTCAGGATAAACTTCACTGTCGGTTTTAATACTATACAAAAGTGGTTCAGCAAAAACACGCAATACCCCCATTTCATAAGTTAAAGCTGAATTTATAATAGCATCCGCACTGTCTTGATAAGGATAGATGTTTTCCATGGCTTCTTTATCGACATTAGGCCACATTTTTAAAGTATCTTCAGCTTTATTTCCTCGAAATTGATTATCCCGAACTATTCTTCGAAGTTTTCGGACATCAGTTGTATGAACTCGATTATGATTATCTATCTTTAATGCTACTAAAGGACTTATATAAATTTTAAATTTATTTTCTTTAGAGACATTTTTGGTAACGAGATCATTCAAAGTATGAATTCCTTCAATAATTAAGACATCATTTTCATTTAATGTTAAATAGCTATCTTGAAATACTTTTTTCCCTTTAATAAAATCAAATTTAGGTAGTAAAACAGTTTTTCCAGCTAAAAGTTTATTCAAATGATCGTTAAAAAGGGCAATATCTGTGGACTTTATATTAGCAAAATCGTAATTGCCATTTTCGTCTTTTGGTGTTTTAATTCGATCAACAAAATAATCATCTAAAGATATTTGATGTGGTACTAAACCTCTTACCCTTAAATACAAGGATAGTTTTTTAGCGGTTGTTGTTTTACCACTTGAAGAAGGCCCGGCTAATAAAATTAGTTTTATCTTTTTATTTTTACTAATCATTTCCGCTACATTAGAAAGTTCTTCTTCATAGTGCGTTTCAAAAAGTCTAACAACATCATTATAATTCCCAAATGTTCCCATTTTATTCAAATCACTAACCATATCTAAGTTAATAGCTTCACCCCATCTTTTATATTCTTGGTATTTTGTAACTAATTTTTCATGAGGGGTATAATCACTTACGATATTAGGTTTTTTCATACTGGGGTGCGTTACTACGAATAAATTTTGACCTAAATAAGTTAATCTAAATTTATTTATTTGACTAGTGTCATAAGCTAAGGTACCAAAAAAATAATCATAAATGCCGTTTAATTTATATAAATTTATTGTTGTATTACTTGTATAATTTAAACTATTAACTTTATCCATTCTTCCAGCTTTTTCAAAGTATTTGATGGCATCAAATCTAGAGACAATACTTTTTGTATAAGGAAGTCTTGCTTTAGAAAGTTCATGCATTTTTTCTTCTAAAAGCATTACGGTTCGGCTTGTTAATCTTTGACCAATTACTTCACAATAAATACCATTATCTAAAGAATAATTGATTAAAATATCGGATTTTTCATCTAAAACTTCATAGCCAGCAACAATAGTTAAAAATTCTAAACTACGAGAATATATTCTATTGCCAATAGTTGATGATCTATCGTAAAATTCAATTGCCGTATTTTCAGTTATTTCTTTACTTAAATCAACTATTTGATTATTTTTTTTAGCGCCAATAATTTCATATTTAAAGTCTTCTTTAACATGTTTACTTATTTCATATAAAGAAGTACCAGAGACAATATCTGTTAAATATTTATTTTTATATTTTATTTTAATGGTTTTCATATTCGCACCTTACTTTCTATATAATTTTATCAAAAATATAGTTTTTTGTCAGTATTTTTTTTGAATAATTTTTACCATTTACACTTATTATAATTATTAGGAGGTGGTATTATGGTAATACCAAATGTTATTGAAAAAACTAGAAATGGTGAAGCAGTGTTTGATATTTATTCAAGGCTTTTAAAGGATAGAATTATTATTTTATCAGGAGAAATAGATGATAATTTAGCCAATGTTATTGTCGGACAACTTCTTTATTTAGATTCTTTAAACCATGATGATATTTCCCTTTATATTAATTCTCCTGGAGGCAGTATTACTGCCGGAATGGCTATTTACGACACTATGAATTATATTAAAAGTAATGTTTCTACTATTTGTTTAGGCATGGCGGCAAGTATGGCAGCTTTCTTACTTTCAAGTGGTCAAAAAGGAAAAAGATATGCTTTACCTAATAGTGAAATTATGATTCATCAACCACTAGGAGGTGCGAAAGGACAAGCAACTGAAATTCAAATAGCGGCCGAAAGAATTATTAAATTAAAGAAAAAACTAAATAAATTATTAAGTAAAAACACTGGCCAAAATATTAAACAAATTGAATTTGATACTGAAAGAGATCATTTCTTAGAAGCGGCAGAAGCTTTAGAATATGGTTTAATTGATGAAATATTATAAAAGAGTCATAGCTTAATTTTATGACTCTTATTTTACATACTTTTTATAATTTTTAAATAAAAAATTAAAATATTTTAATAATGATATTTATAACACCCTCAGCTTGTTTTTTTCTGACAAACCGGTGCCTACACTCGCCTTCGTTCCTTCGGCACCATACATTCGTCAAAAGGCGAATGACTAGAATATTTTGCCTAATGGCAAAATATTAGATTCTAGATTTTTAGATTTCGGCTGGGCTACCGCTACTCCTCGCAGGCAGATGGCAAGGCCGTCACTGTACACAAAGCAGTCAGCAGAAGCATCGCCCGCATAACCATAGCCATCGGAATAAGCACTCACACGCAAAGCGCCCGAATAGCAATACGCATTAGAGCTACTCCAGTCGCAGGAGCCTCCAGCACCAGTAAATGCCGCATTATTAGATAATTCTGTTAATATGTTTTGGTTACTAGACCAATAATCAGCACTTCCACCTTGCACACAAATAGGTTCAGTTAATGATGGGAATTTTTGGCAAGCCCAAGCTTTTTGAATAACATTGGCTGAATCTAGTTCATACTTTAAGAAAAATGTTTTCCCTTCTTGATATGAACTAAGTGAAGTATAATCTGATACCCCATCAGTTACGGTACTTTCACCTATTGTCCTTTGGTCTGTATGATAGGCATATACTATATTATCTGTTTCTACTACTCCGCCTGCACTCTGTTCATAATTTAGTGTTACTGTTATAGTACTTGTCGTATTTGTCGGTTGACTTGTGACACTATCACTATATGTTACTTTTACATATAGTTCATCTGTTGTTTCTTTTAATAAAATATCTCCTTCTTCGATTCCACTCGTTTAAAATTCTATAGCCTCATTATTTCCAGTATTTACTTCTATATTTTTTAGGACTGCATCAATACTTCCCTGGTTAGCCACTGTTATCGTATATGTTATTGAATCTCCTGGACTTACTAAGTTTGTATTAAATGTTGCTGTTGTATCAGTATGTGTTGGCTCAGATGCATTACTTGCCCCTCCTACTATACTTCCGCTTGTAATATCAGTTATTAAGACATTCCAATTACTACTAATATTACTTGTACCGTTAAT
>CALVIK010000016.1 GCA_944329545.1 uncultured Bacilli bacterium | reverse complement strand
CCATTTGCTTTTGGTAAACAGTATATTTATTTTTCCTTTTGCCATCTCTTTCTATTTGAATAGTTTTGGCATAAATTCTAGATTTGTGTTTGAAATGTATTTCTTCACCATCTTCGGTAAATATATCGTTAATATATCCATCTTGATTTAAAACCCATTCTTTAAATTCTTTGTCAGAAGAAAGTACACTTTGACCATATACATAACCATCTTTGTTTGATTTGTCATCATTTTTACCAGCCAAGAAAAATATATTATCAGAAGTATTTAAACCTCTATCAGCCACAACAATAGTTCTATCAATACCAAAGTTAGACTTTGTACTTTTTAAAGTTGGTCTTAAAGTAATTTTTTCACTTTGATTGCCTGGAAATAAATTATAAGAAAGAGGTATACCAGTTTTATCCATTAGTAGTCCAAGACCAATAATAGGTTCAGGTCTATGTTCTTTAGACGGTCCTTTTTTTCTGTAACCAATTTCTAAAACATTACCGTTTTCATCAATTAAATCTTCATCGTTATAAGTGATTTCAAAATAATAATTGGTACAATCATAATAAGAAGTAGAGGCATCTCTTTTATATTTGTCTTTAGTATTATTCCAAAGTAAAGTTTGTATTTCATTTTTAAAACCATTAAAATAATCTAAAGAACGATATAAGTTCTTTAATGAAAAATCAAATTTATCCAAAAATATATCTTTGTTATTGTAAGTTTCATTTTTACTAGCTGGGAATAAAATTCTAGAATAAATTAGAAGTTCAAAGATGGAGTTTAAATCATAATCCATTTTCAGTTTCTTTTGTTTATCTTTAAAAAATTCTTTTAATCCAATTTCATTGTATAGTTGTTTCAAAATAGAATAACCAAGATTAAATATATAGCGTTTAGAAATATCCATTTTTTCATTTTTAATAAATATACCTTTATCAATATCAAACTCATTTTTACATTCTAATAATTGTTCTTTTAGAAAAGTATCAATATCATCATGTTTTAATACAAGGTCTTCCAAATAACCTAATTTTTTAATAGTCAAATGTTTAACTTTACCATCTTGTTTATAACCATGAACAACTGATACGAAAGTTTTTCCGTTTGAATATTTACATTTTTTAATAAACATAACATCACTACCTTGATATTATTTTACCATATTATACAAAATTATACAACCACAAAATGATAAAAACTTGACAAAATAAAACCCTTATTCTATAAAGGTAAACTATCCATTTGAAATTCTTTCAACTGTCAAACTCCGGAGACGATAAAGAATATTATATGTATTCTTTTTTAGTGCCACTTTCATTATAACACGAATTATATAGTTTTAAAATATATCTTTGCGTAAATATGTGGCTTTTTATTTTGGGCTAAAATGTAATAATTGTGGTATATGAGGTGAAAATATGGCGATATATGATTATCAAAAATTACAAGAGCAAATATCTAATATTAATAAAAAAGATATGTATAAAAAAATTTGTAAAAATATTAAAAAATATCGTTTACAAAGATATAATGAATTTAAAAAAGAGTATTCTAACAATAAGTTAAATCCCTTTACATCCGAAAACATTTCAGCACTTTTGGATTATAGTCATACTCACTATAAAAGATTTGAAAGTGAAAATGATAGTACAAAAATGATACCATTTGATAAACTGGTTAAATTATCAATAATCCTAGATGTAAAATTAGAAGATTTCCTTAAGTAAATTTTACTTTAATTGGCAGTATAATTTTTGAGCTGAAAACTAACTCTTTAGGCGAGTTAGTAACACACTACGATATTGGCAGAGCCAATATCAGATGTGCCAAGGGGAATACCCCTTTGAAAACCCCATAATGCACTAATATTATTAATTAAATTAATTATAATATTAGTGCTTTTTTGCTATGCTAAAGCTCCGCAAAAAATAAAAAGACTATCGCCACTTTCACTTGCTACACAAGCAAAACGTACCATGTCTTTTTAAGGAGGAACAATAAATTGTTCCTATATGAAAAAAGAATAAAATTATTTTCCCCACTTTCATTTTTGCTAATCACAAAAATGAAACATGTTCATAATTTTATTCTTTCTTATCTTATATATAATTACCCGTTAAAGTATCTATTTTTAAATTATTTTGTCAGAAAAATGTCGGGTAAACAAATCTATCTATAATTTTGTGCTTTTATCATTTTTGTAAATTTTTTAGCCTGTTCTTGTGTTTGTGGGGCATCTTTCTTAAAATTTTTCCAGGTAGCAAATACTTGCCCAAGCGGATTTTCCAAACTCGAATAAATTGTCTGTTCGCTTGGAAAATCTCTTTGCATGCCCTCTTCAATTTTACCACATTCTATACAGATGCATCTCAAATAAGTTCTTCCCTCGTAGGGGTCAGTATCTTTATCTAATACACACCAAACAGGATGAGGACACCAATCTTGAGTTTCTGCTTCTATTATATGTTCTAGATGACTACTTTTTTTATTTGCTTCATTAATCAAATCTTCCAAAGCCAAAAATTCCTGAATAATATCATTTTCTAAAAAGGATTGTCGTTTCTGAATTAATTCAGCTTTAAGTTCTTGTAACTTTTGCAATTCCTGTTTTTTCTCTTCCAATTTTTCTTTTGTCATAACAAAACCTCCTATTAAAATTTATAATAAACAATTACTTGTTTATATCAACATTATCTTTGTTAAAATATTCATCAATTTCCTTATCCATTGTTAATAGTTCTAAATGTTTATCAATATAATCAGCAAAATGTTCTCTAATATCAGCTAATTGATTATATAATTCTTCAAAATCAGTATAATACTGACCATTTCCCATTTGATAATCATCCAAATCCATTAAAATATCTTCGGCTTCTATTAACAATCTCAATACTTTAGAAACTCGTGTGTCTAAATTCATCCAGTCTCTTGGTCTTATATCAGTCATTTTATCCTCCCTTTTTTTTACTTCTTCGCCTAATTTAAGTAGTACATCAATTCTTTCTTGGTCCAATTTTAATCCCCTCCTTTTTAGTGTTATCATTTAAATGGTCAGAACATCCACTAAAATATCTTGGCTAATACTCTAGCACTATTCTTATATTTTGTCAATAATTTTTGGTAAGTTTTTCCATTGTTTTTGCTAACCATAAAAACAAAACGCGTTCATAATTTTATTCTTTTTTATCTTCTATATAATTACCCGTTAAAGTATCTATTTTTAAATTATTTTGTATAGGAAAGTTTTGGTGCATTGCACTATCATATTTTGGGTAAATAGATTTATCGACTTTATCTAAATTTGGCCTAATAATATTTAAGGCTTCGGTTAAGCTATCTAGTATTTCATCATAAGAAAGCTCTTTATTTTCTATTTTAGCGAGTTCTATTTTATCTTTTAGTTCAGCAATTATTCCTTTAAAAGCAAAAGCATTTTTTCTTCGTTTTTCTATTTCTTCTAAAATATCAAAATAAAATCTTTCGTAGTCAGCAATATAATTTTCATAATCTTTACTACTTCTTTTATCAGAAAAATCTCTACCAAAATTAATTTCTATATCATTATAACCAGCTTTTTGCATTAAATCAATTAAACTTAAATTTAATGCTTCGGCAATACCTTTTAAATATAATACATTAGGTTTTTGTCTTTTGCCAGCCTCTATTCTTGATACTTCCGCACTGTCCATATTAGCAAGTTTTGCAAGTTTTCTTTGAGAAATACCAACTTTCTCTCTAGCTTCTGATATAGTTTTACCTAGTTCGTTTTGATTTTGAGCCATAAAAACACCTCTTTTTTCGTTCACTTACATCAGTTTAGCACAAAATGATGTAAAAATCATCATTAGAGAGGAGCGATAACAAATGTAAAAGAAAAAATACTGTTCTTTGAAAACTGAATAGTGTGCTTACGGTCAGACTGGCCCAGGGTTTGCTGGGAACGGGAAGTACACGTTAAACAAAAAAATCATCCTAATTTACATTAGGAGTTGTGGGTTAGCTAAAACCCTCCTTAGATACATTGCTTAAAAGGTATGTATACATCCTAAAAGGGAGTTGTCGGTAACACTAAAACCGTCATAGCTGAAAAAAATAATAAGCTATTTATAACACTCATAAAAAATGATAAAATGATTTAGGGAAGGAGGTGAATAATTGTCCTACCAAGAATTGTTTAATATAATATCTACACCGTGGGTTAGTGTTAAAGAAATACAAGCTATCGCACAGTGTGGTAGAGATGCCGCAATTAAAATTAGAAATGAAATAGAAAAAGAAATAATAAAAGCTGGAAAAAAGCTATATCGTGGAAAAACAATAGTAGTTCCTACACAAAAGGTATTAGAATATCTACAACTTGATATTGACTTTATTACAGAAATGGCAGAAAGAGAACAAAAATTAAATCTAGGGACAAAACAATATGCCAGTATATCAAAATAAAAATAACAAAACTTGGAAATATCGAACCTATGCAACTGATATATATGGTAATAGAAAGCAATTTGAAAAAGGTGGCTTTAAAACAAAAAAAGAAGCTTTACTTGCAGAAAGAGAATTTCTTTCAGAAAACAAAATTGGTGAGTGTAATTTAACCTTTAAAGAATTATGGCAATTATATGAGAAACATATTTCCTTAAAAATGAAAGCACAGTCATATAGAAAAACAGTAAGTAAATTTAATAATCATATATTACCCTATTTTCAAGATTATAAGGTTAAAAATATAAATGCTACCGTATATACTAAATGGCAACATATAATTGAAGAAAAAGGTTTTAAATACAAGTATAATTCAAGTTTACACGGCTCGGTAGTTACAATATTAAACTATGCTATTAAATTCTATGGCCTTAAAAATAACATTGCTAGTCAAGTTGGAAATTTTACAAGAAAAGATGACTTACAAAAAAATGTAGATTTTTGGACATTTGAAGAATTTAATCAGTTTATTAATGTACTACCAGATGATATTTACAAGAAGTTTTTCACAACATTATATCATACAGGGTTAAGACAAGGAGAATGTCTAGCTCTCACTTGGAAAGACTTTAAAAATAATTATTTAGATATTTATAAAACAATTTCAAAAGAAAAAGTTAATGGTGAATATGTAATAAACACACCGAAAACAAAAAAATCAATTCGTAAAGTAAAATTAGATAATAATCTAGTTAAAATGCTTAATGAAGAAAAAGAAAAAGCCAAACAATTTGAAGGATTTAATGAAAATTGGTATATATTCGGTTGTTTAAAACCTTTATCACCTACTACAATAGGAAGAAAAAAAGATAAGTATTGTGCTATTGCAAAGGTAAAAAAAATAAGAATACACGACTTTCGGCATAGTCATGCATCCTTATTACTATCATACGGAGTTCCAATAACAGTTATCTCACAACGACTTGGACATTCCGATATTACAATGACACTTAATACTTATTCTCACTTAATTCCTAAAGATGAAGATAAAGCTATCGACATCTTAAATAAAATAAATACCTTAAAATTCAGTTAAATAAGGGATTTGTAAGGAGATAAATATTAAATATTTTATAAAACCCTTGATAAATAAGGGATTATAAACTAAATGGTCGGGAAAACAGGATTTGAACCTGCAACTTCTTGGTCCCAAGCCAAGTGCTCTACCAAATTGAACTATTTCCCGAAATGGCGCGCTCTAAGGGATTCGAACCCCTGACCTTTTGGTTCGTAGCCAAACGCTCTATCCAGCTGAGCTAAGAGCGCAAATATTTTAAATTGGCCCGGAAAACTCTAACTGCTAAAGCTACGATTATTTAATTATATACAAATTAAATTCAAATATGCTTAGCCAAGATATTTATATATCCGCAAATTAGCCAGTTCATATGTCAAAATTACTGACATAAAAAATATTATCACAAACAAGCATATAAGTCAAGCATTTTTGTGTTTTTTTGTAATTAAAAACTGGCATTGCCAGTTTTAGATACACTCAACAAAAGTATCTTGTAAGCATTTAATTGCACAAACACAATTCAAATTCATTGTAAAAAACGAATTAGTTGCTACATATGGTCTTGTAGTTGCTTCCGTAGTATCTGGGTTATTTGCTAACACTCTAAAAGTTGCACAACAACCATCAACTTTTTCAACTCTAAAAACATTTGAACAAGTTGCGGAAGCATCACTACATACTACATTTTCTTTAGTAGTTGGCATACTCCAAGCAGTTCCATTACAAGTATATAAAGTCACTGGTCTCGTGTTACAGCCAACTGTTGTAATATTGCAACCTAAAAAACCACGGTCACAAGTATCTAAACATGAATCTGAACATTCTGCATTTTCTTGTAAAATATTAATTACAGTTAAAATCTCAGCAATACAGCAATTGTCTTTTGCTTCGTTATTATTACACATATAATCCACCCCTTCTTTTATTTTCAATATAACATATTCATTTTTTTATTAAATGTATAAAAAACTAGCCCATTAAAAGTATAATTTAAAAGTTTTAACATAAAATTTTTTAGAGGTGAATATCATGAAAAACGCTATTAATTATTACTATAATCTTTTGTTTGATGATATTCATCAAAATCAAAAGGGATTTTATTTTGATTTAAATGGCTTTAGATATTTTTTTATTTTGTTTACTGGTGACATCACTTCTTTAGCGCGAACATATAAAGTGCAAGAAGAATTATTAAAGCGCAACATTTATCTTCATCAAATAATTTTAAATAAGGACGGGCAAATTGTCACCTTTATTAATGGTAATCCTTATATTTTATTAAAAGCTTTATATTACGAAGGACAAACTGATTTAAAATATGTTCTTTCATTTTTTAATATCCAAATGTATAATCAAAACAAACAAACTTGGAAAAATTTATGGTCAGAAAAAAACGATCATTTAGAATACCAAATAAAACAAATAAAAAACCGCTATCCTTTAATTAATGAAAGTTATAATTATTTTATCGGTATGGGAGAAACAAGCATTCAATTGTTAAATGAAATAAATGAAGAAAGCATTCCCAAAGTCATTGCTCATAAAAGAATTGAAAGTAATAGTACTCTTTTTGACTTATATAATCCCTTAAATTTAATAATCGACTATCGCCTGCGCGATATTACCGAATATTTTAAAGCTAATTTTTTTGCCGATAAAAAAATTGATGCCGAAGTAAAAACTTTCTTTCAAAAAATCAAATTAACAACAGATGAGTATTATTTGTTTTTAGCGAGAATGCTTTATCCAACCTATTATTTTGATTTATATGAACAAATAATTAGTGGAAAACAAGAAGAAGCGGCCATAAAAAAAATCATCAATAAAATTAATGATTACGAACAATTTTTAAAAAATATATACACTTATTTTAAAACTTTTTTACCAATGTTAAAGATAGATTGGCTAGAAACTACTTAACATTAATTACTTCTTTTACATTTGGGACTTCTTCTTTTATTGTACTTTCAATCCCCTCTTTCAAGGTGATATCTAATAATTCACATCCGGCACAAGCCCCAGTTAACTTAACATAAACAATATTGTTTTCGTACTTAATAAATTCAATATTACCACCATCACTAACTAAAAACGGTCTTAACTTATTTATTATTTCTTTAATTTTTTCTTCTTCCATCATTTATCACCCGAATAAATTATATAAAATATCTAAAAAAAAGTAAATACTTTTATAAAACAAAAGAAATATGCTATAATAAATTTAGAGGCGATTTCATGAATAATTATCAAAAAGGCAAAATTATTAAAGGTATTGTTACGGGCATAGAATCATACGGCGCTTTTATGACCTTTGATGAATATTATACTGGACTAATTCACATATCAGAAATTTCTAATGGTTTTGTGAAAGATATTACTGATTTTATCAATGTTGGGGACCGCATTTATGCTGAAATATTAGATGTCGATGATGAAGAATACCATTTAAAACTAAGTATTAAAAATATTAATTATAAAATTAATGGTCAATATCGTAGAAAAAGAATAATCGAAACCCCTAATGGTTTTAATACTTTAAAGAAAAAACTTCCGATTTGGATAAAAAACAAACTAAAAAAAATCGAAAAATGTGAGAAAAAATAAAAATACTCAATAAAAAGTCAAAATTCTATTGACAAATGATTTTTTCCATGTTATATTTGTTTATGTCCAGTGGTTATGGGCGATTAGCTCAGTTGGTTAGAGCACCTGCCTTACAAGCAGGGGGTCATAGGTTCGAGTCCTATATCGCCCACCATATGCCGGAATAGCTCAATTGGTAGAGCAACTGACTTGTAATCAGTAGGTTGTGGGTTCAAGTCCTATTTCCGGCACCATTTTTTTTGGAGAGGTAGCGAAGTGGCTAAACGCGGCAGACTGTAAATCTGTTCCTTCGGGTTCGATGGTTCGAATCCATCTCTCTCCACCACTTT
>CALVIK010000015.1 GCA_944329545.1 uncultured Bacilli bacterium | reverse complement strand
AACTTTTTTATCAATATTATTTAAAAAGTGTTTTTCATAGTATTTTGATTTATTTTTTAATTCTCTATCTAATTTACTTGTTCCTATTTCTTCACTAATTGTTGGTAACATAGAAAATAAATTAGTTCCAAGCCCAAGTCTATCACCTTGAATTTGAAAGCCTAAAGAAGCTAACACGGTTGGATAGAAATCAAAAGTTGTAAAATTTCTGTTTTTCATATTTTCCGTTTTAACTTTTGAATTTATAATAGTATTATAAACGGTTCTTTCATAATTTTTGGCGTTTTTTATTTCAAACATATCTGTCATATTAGCTTGCATTGTTAAATGATCACCAGTAATTACTATGGTTGTATTATCATAAAAATCTTGTTTTTTAATCCAATTTATAAATTTCCCAATAAGTTCATCAGAACAGTGATAAGCATTCAAATATTTTTCATCAAATGGTGTTTCACAGGATTCCTCGACAAAACCATCAGTAAAATGAGTGCCGGTTGTCAGCATAGTAAAATTAAACGGTTCATCCTCACTAGCGATTTTTTTAAGTTCCTCTTTAGCCTTTTCAAATAAGATACTATCTTCATAGCCCCACCAAACATAATAGTCTTCATCAACCCAGCCATTTTCACGAGCATAAATAAGATCATATATGGTGTAATTGCCATGGTATGTAAAATAATCTTTGCGACCGCCAAAATTAGCATCTGAACCTAAAAGTAAATAATTATTATAACCATTATCTTCTAAAATATCGCCCAAAGTGTAAGCCCCTGGTAAAAATTCTCCATAACCACTATAACTATTACCTTCAATATTAGAAAGTTTTAAAGGGATACCCGCTGAAGAAGCTACCATACCAGCAATAGTCCAGCTAGCTCCATAAGGCATATAAGCTCCCCCTATTTTGCTATTGTTACTAAAATTAATGTTTTGTTTCGCTAATTTTTCTAAATTAGGAATAACTTTTTTATTAAAAGCCCCTTTATTATTAGTAGTAATCATACTAGATTCTAAAGACTCAACATAAATATAAATAATATTTTGTTTTTCTTTAGGAGCTTTTATTTCAACATCACGGCCATCGACATAGTTATCTTTAAAAAAGTCTTCTTTAGTCTCACTATTATCTAAATAAGCAAAAACTTCAAAGCCACTCGCACAGTAATAAACACTAACTAAAAGTAAAGCAAAACAAGCAAAGGCTTTAAAACCGTTAGAAAAAGGAACTAAAGATAAATTAATTTTCTTACTTCTAATATATAAATTAATACTAGTATATTTTTTTCTTGTTTTTTTAATAATTAAAGCTATTAAAAATAATATAATATAAGTAATAAGAACTCTTGTAATTACATATTTAGCCCCATCAATAACAACTGAAGTGCTGGTACCTTCTGACATCTGCACACTAAAAAGTAATTGTTCGATTGTTACATTATAGAAATTTTCATTAATATAATTATACAAAAATAAACAAACTAAAGTTAATGTTAAAAAGATAAAAATAAATATTTTACTTATTTTTATTTTTTTGAAAATGTTTTTTAATCTTTGAAAAAGGCTTTTTCCTATTTTGGCTATTTTGTTTATTACTAACATTAGCCACTTTAACAGGAACCTTTTTATTTTTATTACTTTCTGCATACTTTACCTCGACTTCTATTTTGATATTTTTAATTATAAGAGTAAATATAACTGCTAATAAAAGATTTGTGGCAATAGAAATTAAAACATAAATACTAAAAAATTCAGTACCCATATTTAAACTATCCCATAAACTTTTTTCAATATCTAATTTATTTACAGCAATAATATTAACAATAGTTTGTGATAAAATAAGTAAAATTCCATAATAGAATATTAAATTTTTCTTAGTAAGACCTCGAAGAAGATAATCCATTACTTTTAAACCAACTAAACTCGGCAAAAAAGTTGCCATAACTGTATACATACCCAAAACCTCCATATATATTTAATTATTTTTTTTCTAAAACTTCTTGTGCTTGCTTTTTTTTCATCTCTTTATAAGTACCTTGCAAAATATCTTTGTTATAAAAATCTGAAACTTTAGAAAATTCATCACTTAAAGCATCAATGCCAAGCTCATTAACCAAAGTATTTTGCGAAGCAAACAAATTGATCCCAAGACCAAGTTTATTTCCTTCTATTTTAAACCCTAAAGCAGCTAAAGTAGTAGGAAATATATCAATAGTACTAAATTTTATATTATGATAATTATCAGCTTTTGCCTTTGAATTAATAAATGTATTAAATACTTTTCTATCGTAATGTTTATCGGCTTCTGAAATATCATATAAATTCATATAATCTTTCTGCATTGTTACATGATCTCCAGTAATTACGATAGTTGTATTATCATAAAAATCTTGTTTTTTGAGCCAGTTAATAAACTGAGAAAGCATTTTATCAGTACAATGAAAAACATTTAAATACTGATTATCGTATGGCCTTTCGCAAGAATCATCTAAATAACCATCGGTCGCATGACTATCAGCTGTAAGCATAGTAAAATTAAACGGTTCATCATTTTTAGAAATTTCTAGTAATTGTTTTTTAGCGAATTCATATAATTTTTTATCTTCATAACCCCACCAAACATGATAATCTTTATCAATCCATTTATTTTTTACAGCATAATCATAATCATAAATTTTATAATTTCCATGATAAGTAAAATAATCTTCGCGGCCCCCAAAAGTAGCATCTGATCCTAATAACATATAGTTAGAATAGCCATTATCTTTTAATATATCACCTAAAGTATAAGCTCCTGGTAAAAATTCTCCATAACCGGAATATGAGTTAGCATTATCAAGAGCTGGAACTTTTAGCGGAATTCCCGCTGATGAAGCAACAATTCCGGCAATAGTCCAATTAGTACCATAAGGAACATATGCTCCGCCTAAAACATCAGTGTTACTAAAACTTATATTATCATTAGCAATTTTTTCTAAATTAGGAATAATTGATTCTTTAAAGTTACCTCCATTTTCATTTGAAAATAAACTAGATTCCAAAGATTCAACATAAATATAAATTAAATTTTGTTTTTCTTTAGGGGCTTTTATTGTAACTTCTTTAGGATCGGTATAATTATTCTCAATATAAGTTGATTTTTGATTAGCCGCAAAATAATCTTTTAATCCTAAACTAACATAAACATAATAAACACTTAAAATTAAAACTAAAACGCCTAAACATAATTTAATAATAGCATTAAGCGGATTAATTAAAGAAATTACGAAATTTTTATTTTTAATTTTTATCGATAAATAACTTTTTATTTTAACAAAGCGTTTCCATAATAAAGTTAATACTATTATAATAGCAAACAGTAAAACAATTCTTGGAAGCACATAAATGACTCCACCAATTATCATACTATCACTAGTACCAGTGGCTGTTTTCATGCTATATATTAGTTGTTCAACAGTAACATTGTAAAAGCTTTCTTTAATATAAATACAAACAAATATTAATATAAATGACAAAGCTAATATTAAATAAAATAATATATTACTTAGTTTTATTCTTTTTATTAGCTTTTTTAATTTTTTTAGGATTTTCAACTTTTTGCACCTCAATTTTCAAACTGACATTTTTAATAAGAATACTTAAAATTAACGCTAATACAATGTTAACTATTAAAGAAATTAAAACATATTTTGCTAAATATATTGGAAAAAAGTTCAAATGATAAACTACATCCATTACATCAAACAATAAGTATGAAATGACATTATTAATAGTAACAGATATTGTTAATAATATAACAAAATAATAAATAGTATTTTTTCTATTCAATTTAATTAAATAATCTAAAAACTTTAAGCCAATAATACTAGGGCCAAGTAAAGCTATTATAGCAAGCATATTATATAACCTCCTTTATTTTTCAAGACCTTTTTCTGTTTCTTTTACAATGTAAACCGGTCTATTTTTAACTTCTAAATATGTCTTTGATAAATACTGGCCAATAATACCTGTACAAAGTAATTGAATACCGCCTATTAAAAACATAATACAAGCCATACTAGGCCAACCACTTGTTGGATCTCCAAAGATAAGGGTTCTTACAATAATTATTAAAATAATTATAAAAGCGACAAAGCAAAAGAGAATACCAAATATTGAAGCTATAGAAAGTGGCACCGTTGAAAAAGCGACAATACTTTCTAAAGAGTATAAAAATAACTTCCAAAAAGACCACTTAGTTGTGCCAGCTACCCTTTCAACATTTTTATATTCAAGCCACTTTGTTTTATAACCAACCCATCTAAATATCCCTATAGAAAAACGATTATATTCCGTTACTTCTAAAATAGAATTTACCATTTGTCTAGTCATTAACCTAAAATCTCTAGCACCATCAACTATTTCAGTTTTCGAAATTTTATTAATTATTTTATAATAAAGTCTTGCGAAAAAACTTCTAATAGGTGGTTCCCCTTCTCTACTAACTCTTCTAGTAGCTACGCAGTCATATTCTCCTTCTTCTAAAATATTATACATATCTATAAGCATCTCTGGGGGATCTTGAAGATCGACATCCATAAGACCTATGTAATCACCAGTTGCATACTTAAGTCCTGCGTAAATTCCAGCTTCTTTACCAAAATTACGAGAAAATGAAATATATCTTACATCTTTATTTTTCGAAAGATTTCTTAATATATCAAGCGTTTTATCACTACTGCCATCATTAATAAAAATAAGTTCAAATTCGGTATTTTTTATTTTTTTCATAACTTTTTGCATCTCTTTATAATAAAGTTCAATGGTTTCTTCTTCATTATAACAAGGTACTATAACACTAATTTTTTTCATACTCTCCTACTTCCTTTTCCTCTTTATAAACTTCTTTAATAATGCCGCCACCTAAGCATTTATCACCATCATAAAATACACAGGCTTGCCCGGGAGTAACAGCTTTAACTCCTTGGGGATAGTTAACTAAAACATTGCCGTCATCTAAGACTTTGGTTTCAATACTATTATCTTGCTGGCGATATCTAAATTTAGCAGTACATTTTTTTGGTAACTTATCTAATAAATTAACTTCTTCAATAAGAGCACTATAACTAAGTAAATATT
>CALVIK010000014.1 GCA_944329545.1 uncultured Bacilli bacterium | reverse complement strand
TATGAGACAAAGAATTTTAGTGAGCCGTGTTTATATTTAATTATTTAATTTTTATTTATTTTATACTACTACTGTATAAGTACTACTATATTCATCTATTCCATCATTTATTTTAGCTAATATATAGCCATTACTTGTAACTGGAATATTTATTTTTATACTAGTTCCTTTTATATTTAATTTTGTTTGAAAAGCAGCATAACCCACTCCCATCATACATATTATTAAAGTTAAAGCTATTATAATTATTTTATTTCTTTTTCGTTGTCTCATATCATCACCTATTTTCCTATTTCAAAAATATTATACCACATTTTTGTCGTATAGAATAGCAATAAACTATAAAAAAATTATAAAAAGTTACAATTTTTATAGGTGATATTATGGAATTTAAAAGAATTAAAGCAATTAGAGAAGATAATGATTTAACGCAAATCCAAATAGCAAATCTATTAAAAGTTAAAAGAAGTGCTTATTCTTTATGGGAACTCGGTATTAATACTATACCTTTAAACAATTTAATTGATTTTTGCAATTTATTTAATTTAAGCATAGACTATGTTTTAGGACTTACTAATATCAAACAATATACACTAATTAATAAAAACATAAAAAAAGACATTCTAGCTATAAGATTAAAAGAAATACGAAAAAAAGAACATCAAACGCAAGAAAATATTGCCAAGCTTTTAAATACTACTCACTCTACTTGGAGTGCCTATGAAAATAAAAAGGTTTTAATTCCAACGGTTTTTATTTGGGAATTCGCTAAAGAATTTAATTGCTCAATTGACTGGTTATGTGGAAGAATTGATTAGCAATAATTTTTCATTACTTTTTTATAGTTAAAGTAACAATCTACAAAGACTGCCAATTTTAGCAAAAGTGTAAAGTTAACAAATTAATTCTTTTTTATTTAAAATAATAATGATATACTAAATATGAGGAGGATGTTATGAAGAAGTATCGCTGTAAAATTTGTGGTTATGTTTATGATGATGCCAAAGAAAAAATAAAATTTGAAGATTTACCAGATAATTGGACTTGTCCGCTGTGTGGAGCTCCTAAAAATTTATTTGAAGAAGTAAAAGAAGAAAAAACAAGTGAAAATTTAAAGGTTCATGATGAAGACCATACTTTAAAAGAAGTTTCTAATGAGGAAATTGCCTTTATATGTTTGAATTTAGCAAAAGGCTGCGAAAAACAATATTTAGAAGAGGAAAAACACTTATTTGAAGAAATAGCCAATAACTATTTAGAAAAAATACCTAATAAAAAAGGCACTTTAAACGATGTTGAAAATTTAATAAATAAAGATAAAGAACTTTTAACAAATTCTATGGAAATAGCTAATAAATATCAAGATAGAGGGGCGAAAAGAGTTGTCAACTGGGCTAGTAAAACAACAAATATTATCGAAGCTTTATTAAATCGCTATACTAAAGAAGGTTTTGATTTTATAAAAAACACTAAAATTTGGGTCTGTGATATTTGTGGTTTTGTCTATATTGGCGATACCCCGCCTAAAGCTTGCCCTGTTTGTAAAGTTCCAAGTTTTAAAATATTGGAGGTTGAATAGTATGGAAAGTTATGCCCATCGTAATTTAGATATTTGTTCTAAAGATTGTCTTTGTTTATTCGTTTGCCCAACTGGGGCTGCCAACAACGAAACTGGACAAATTGACGCTAATACTTGCACCGGCTGCGGGGCTTGTATGAATGCTTGTCCAGCTAAAGCAATTACATTGTTACCAAAAATTATGCCCAAAGCGCAAAAAAAAGATAATCATGTAATCAACAGTTTATTTAAAGTTGCAGAAAATAAAATAGAAGAAAATAAAATTTTGAATTATTTATTAGAGAAAGACCCTAATAACAAATTATTCAAAGCCTTATTACATTCTAATAAAGTTATTTTAGAAGACTTAATGCGGGAAGCTGGCTATATGCTTCCACAAAGTAAAAATACTCATGAATTTTTAAATAAATTAAAAGAAGCTAAAATTAAACAAGCTGAAATATTATTAGAAAAATTAAAAGTAAATGAATAAAGACCGCATTTTTGCAGTCTTTTATTTTTCCCATTTCCAATTTTTAATTTCGGGCATATCTTCACCATATTCTCTAATATAAGCATTATGTTCAATAATTTTATTTTTCATTTTTTCCATTAAATATATTTCTTTACTACCTTGCTTTTCTAAATGCTTTAAAACATCAATTACTAAATGATATCTATCTATTTTATTTTGAACTCGCATATCAAAAGGTGTTGTTATTGTTCCTTCTTCTTCGTAACCATGAACTGATATATTTCTATTATGTCTTAAATAAGTAAGTTCATGAATTAAAGTTGGATAGCCATGATAATTAAAAATAATTGGTTTATTTTTCGTAAACAGCAAGTCGTATTCTTCATCATTAAGGCCATGTGGATGCTTAGATGGAGAATCTAAACGCATTAAATCAACAATATTAATACATCTTACTTTTAATTCTGGTAGTTCTTCATTTAAAATAGAAATGGCAGCAATCATCTCTAAGGTTGGAGTGTCACCAGCAGCGGCCATTACAATATCAGGATCCCTATTTTGATCATTACTAGCAAACTCCCAAATACCAATACCTTTAGTACAGTGTTCAATAGCTTTTTCCATTGAAAGCCACTGATAACTTGGATGCTTAGAGGCAACAATCACATTGACATAATCACGGCTTTTTATGCAGTGATCAAAACAAGATAAAAGACAATTCGCATCTGGTGGTAAATATATGCGGACAACATCCGCTTTTTTATTAGCAATATGATCTAAAAAGCCTGGATCTTGATGCGTAAAGCCATTATGATCTTGTTGCCAAACATTAGAAGTTAAAAGTAAATTTAAAGACGCAATGCTTCTTCGCCAAGATATTTGTCGGCAAACTTTAAGCCATTTAGCGTGCTGCGCAACCATGGAATCAACGATTCTAATAAAAGCTTCATAACTGGTAAAAAAGCCATGTCTGCCAGTAAGTAAATAACCTTCAAGCCAGCCCTCACACATATGTTCAGATAGGTAAGAATCCATAATTCGGCCATTTTTACTTAAATATTCATCAGCATTATTAACCGTTTCTTGCCAATCTCTATTAGTTACATCAAACATTTTATATAAACGATTACTCATAGCTTCATCAGGACTAAATGTTCGAAAATTATGCGGATTATTTTTTATAACATCACGAATATAACCGCTAAGTTCTAACATATCTTGAGTTTTTACTTGACCTGGCTCTTTAATTTCTATAGCATAGTTTTTAAAATCAGGTAAAATTAAATCTTTACATAAAATGCCCCCATTGGCATAAGGACTAGAACCCATTCTTTTAAATCCTTTCGGTAAAATTTCTCTTATTTCCTTTTGTAATTTACCAGATTGATCAAACAATTCTTCAGGATGATAACTTTTAAGCCATGTTTCTAATTGTTTTAAATGTTCTTCTTTTTCCATAGAAATTGGCACTTGATGCGCTCTAAAAGTTCCTTCAACCTTTTTACCATCAACCACTTTTGGACCTGTCCAACCTTTTGGTGTTTTTAAAATAATCATGGGCCATCTCGGCATTTCTTCGTTCTTGTTAATTCGTGCTTGATTCCAAATATCTTTTATCTGTTTAATAATATTATCTAAAGTTTTGGCCATCAAAATATGCATAGCCTTAGGATTATCACCTTCAACTAAATACGGTTTATAACCAAGACCATAAAAATAACTACCAAGTTCTTTATTTGTCATTCGCGAAAATACTGTCGGATTACTTATTTTATAACCATTTAAATTTAAAATAGGAATAACAGCACCATCAGTCTTTGGATTTAAAAATTTATTAGAATGCCATGAAGTAGCCAAAGGACCAGTTTCCGCTTCGCCATCGCCGATAACACAAGCAGCAATTAAATTAGGATTATCAAAAACAGCCCCATAAGCATGCGCTAAAGAATAACCAAGTTCACCACCTTCGTGAATACTCCCTGGATTTTCAGGTGCGGCATGACTAGATATTCCTCCTGGAAAAGAAAATTGTTTAAAGAGTTTTTTTAACCCTTCTTCATCTTCTGTAATATTAGGGTAAAATTCAGTATAACTGCCTTCTAAATATGTATTGGCAACTAAAAAATTCCCACCATGCCCTGGTCCTGATATATATATCATATCCAAATCATATTTTTTTATTATTCTGTTTAAATGCGTATAAACAAAATTTTGAGCAGGAACAGTGCCCCAGTGACCAACTATTTTCTTTTTTATATGTTCTTTCTTTAAAGGTTGTTTTAATAAAGGATTATCTAATAAATATAATTGACAAGCCGAAACATAGTTAGCTGCTCTAAAATATTTATCTAATAAATCAAGTTCTTTTTCATTCATTATATCCCCTCTTATTCTAATAAACATTATAGCAAAATTATATTTAATCAGCAATAAAATATGCTTGTATTTTAAAGATTATTTTGCAAAATAAAAAAAAGTAACATTCTACAAAGATTGCCATTTTTTGCCAAAAGTGTAAAATAAAAAATTGGTTAATTCCAATTATTTAATTCCTATAGAAGAACTAGCAATAGTTTGTGCATATTCTGTTTGTCTTTGTTTTTCTTCTATTTCATTTAATTCATCATTTAATTTGTCTAATTCAGGTTGTTTGCGCAGTCTTTCAGTTTCCAAACTACTCCATTTAACATAATCAGCATACTCACCTTCATGCATATAAGTTGCTATATATAAATTAACAACATATGTTAATGTTTCCGCATCTCTTACTCTTATTTCAGAAAAGTTTTTGTCAGCTTGCTGCTCGATATAATCGATTAAATTATCTGCGTTATTAATGTTTTCTCTAATATAAGAATAACTAAACGGCACCTTTTTATCTAAGCAAGTTTGCAAATATGTTTTTACTTCAGCTATTACTACCGGAACATAATTTTTAATAACTGCATCCCATTTTGCAAAAAGATCTCCATGTATTGCAGCAGTTTTTTTATATAATTCGCCTTCTAAAATTTTTTTACTAATATAATAATTTTCTTTATTAGCTTCAGATTTTTTAGCTAAAGTAATATTAGCTTGTTTTTCTTTTATTTGTTCTAATTCACTGCTTAATTTATCTAATTCAGGTTGTTTACGAAATCTTTCGGCTTCTAAATCACTCCATTTAACATAATCAGCATACTCCCCATTATTTAAATATTCATATATATTTTGCCGAATAATTGGCACTACTGATTCAAGTTCTTCCCAAGAACAGTCTCCTTTAATAGTTTCTATTTGTTCCCTTATTTTTTCTTCTTTTAAAAAATCATAATATATTTCAATCCTAGGGCATACCATTTTTTGTTCCATGTGATTTTGAATATAAGAACTAACTTCTCCAATAATTTGCGCGGTAACATTTTGAATTATTTTTTCTTTATCCATATTTTCATCCCTTCTTTTGTTAAAATTATATCTAAAAAGAGGTATTTCGTCAAGAAAAATTGTTAATCACTTTACATTGTTATGATTAATTTGTGATAACATCTTAAGTATTAACTTACAAAAATGTCCCAATATATTTATTTTAGCCATAAAAAAACAAGCTTATTCAGCTGTTTTAACATCGATAACTTCTTTTCCTTTATAAGAGCCACATTCTTTACATACTCTATGTGGTTTAATAACGGCTCCACATTTAGGACATTTTGTCGTTGTTTTTTCACTAATTTTATAATGTGTTTGACGCATACGCTTACTTGTTTTACTTGTATGTCTTGCTGGCACTGCCATATTATACACCTCCTATAATAAATCTTTTAACTTTGCTAAACTAGGATTTACCTTTTCTTCATCGGTAACAAGTTCCCAGCCATGACCTTTAGTTTTTAAATCATGAAGATCGTCACTAACGACACGCATGGGAATTTCCATTAATATATTTTCCCATATTATTGGTAAAATATCAAGACTTTTTTGATTGTTTTTGTAATTTTCATCAATTTCTTTTAACATTTCTTCCAAATTACCCTCAATTTTAAATTCAAAAGCATAAGGAACAGGTTTTAATGTTAATGCGCATGGAAGCACCATTATCCCTTTTACTAATATATTAATATCTAATTTATTTAGACTATTTTTTATAATTTTCCCTTTTACTTTAACATCATCAAGTTCTAAAATATCAGTATTAATAAACATTTCTTTAGCAAAAGAATAGGTTTCATCAATTAAAATTTCTTTACTAGAATTAGTTGCAAATGGTAACAAATCAATAATCATAAATATCACCGGTAATCATTATACTAGTTTTTTTATGTTCTTGCAAATTAATCTTAGGTGTGCTAATATATGAGCTAGTGAAAAACAGGTGATCTAAATGAAAAGTGTGGGCATTATTTGTGAATACAATCCATTTCATAATGGACATATTTATCACATTGAAAAAGTAAAAGAAATGTATCCAAATTATATAATTGTTTTAATTATGAGTGGTAATTATACGGAAAGAGGCGACATTTCTTTAATAGATAAGTGGCATAAAACAAAAATAGCTTTACAATATGTTGATTTAGTTATTGAACTTCCTTTCCCGTTTAGTACGCAATCAGCCGATATTTTTGCTTATGGTAGTACACAATTATTAAAAGAATTAAAAGTAAATGCTTTTGTTTTTGGTGCAGAAAGCGATTATGATACGCTATATAAAGCAGCTATTATACAAAATGATAAAAAATTTAATAATTTAGTAAAAAAATACTTAGAAAAAGGTATCAACTATCCAACAGCTTTATCTAAAACTACTTATGATTTAACTAAAATAAAAATTGATAAACCTAACGATTTATTAGGCATTAGTTATATTAAAAATTTACTAAACAGTAATATTGAAATAAAAACAATCAAAAGAACTAATGATTTTCATAATAGTGATTTAAATAATAGTATTATAAGTGCCTCTACTATTAGAAATCTTTTAAAAGAAAAAAAAGATATTAGCAAATATGTTCCAGTTGAAACTTTAAAATATTTAAAGAATCATGATTACTTTCCTTATTTAAAATATAAAATAATTAGCGAAATAAATAATTTAAATATTTATCAAACTGTTGATGAGGGAATAGAAGGTAGAATTAAAAAATATATTTATAATGCCAATTCTTTAGAAGAACTAATAAATAATATTAAAACTAAAAGATATACTTACAATAAAATAAAAAGAATGCTTCTGCATATTTTATGTGGTTTTACGAAGGATCATGCAAAAATAATGAAAAATATAGAATATATAAGAGTCCTTGGCTTTAATAAAAAAGGTCAAAAATATTTAAACAAAATAAAAAAAGAACTAAACTTACCTTTAGTTACTAAATATTATAAAAATGCTATGTTCGATTTTGAAATAAAAGTGGATATGCTATATAACTTAAATAAAAAAGATAAGGAAAGTGAATATTCAAGAAAGCCTATTCATTAATCTTTTATAGTTCAACCGTTTTTCAAAACATTTGTCATATACTATAATAATTAACATAAAAAAAATAGATTATCTCTATTTATTTTTTAAAGCTATAATTTCTTTTTTACTAAGTCCAGTTGCGGCTTCTATATCACTAATATTAATGTTTAAATCAAGTAAATTCTTAGCAATTATTGCGGCTTTTTCCATAGCGCCTTTTTTTTCGCCTTTTTCCTCACCAGCAATATATCCTTGCTCTTTGGCTTCAATGATTAAAGTATTATGAACTTTTTGTGCATCTTCTTCCGCACTTAAAAACTCCGTAAACTCAATATCAGCATTTAATTTATCGACTTCTTTTTTGAACTTGTCCATATATTTATCCTCCTTACAATATTTATTTATCTCTTCTTTATTATAATCTAAAGCCGCTATATAATCGTATTTTGTATCACCATTATAACACATCTTTTTTATTTTATCTACATTATACTCATATATCGTTAAGTTATCTTTATACTCTATTTTCTCCTTAGGATCATAACGAACATAACAACATTTAGCTGGATGATTTTCTGGAAGACCACATGTAAAATTTATTTGAATTACTTTTGGCATATGACTATAATTATCACCTACTTTTGCTAGTTCAGCATATTTTTCATAAATATATCCTGAATTACGATATATTAAAGCTCGGTAATACTCACTATTAATTTCAACATTAATCAAATAATCCTTGGCTTTAACTAAAACATCTAAGGTTTTATTTTTTACATATACATTTTTCTTTAAGATTTCTGGAGCCATAATACTTATTATGGATACTTTTGTATTCAAACATCTTTCAAGCAGTGTTTGCAGTAAGTCTTTATTTTTAGGACTACAAAATATAGCTTTAAATACCGCATCGTATTTAGCTGTATAAAATTTCTTTTCCATATTTCCTCCTTTTATAGACCCACTATCACACTCACTTGC
>CALVIK010000013.1 GCA_944329545.1 uncultured Bacilli bacterium | reverse complement strand
TTTTATTATGGTTAAAACCTTTTATTTTTAACCATAAATAATAAAAATATTACTCTATATAAAACTTCTCAACCTCTCAGGTTGTAGTTATTTTTTTATAAAAACCGTATCATGTATTTAGGTGATACGATGAAATTAAAACAAATCTTTGGAAAAAATGTTAAGTATTATAGATTTAAAAATCATTATACTCAGGAAAAATTAGCTTCGCTGATTAATTCTAGTCCTAAATACATTAGCCGTATTGAATTAGGTCAGCACAATCCCTCTTTAGAAATGATAGAAAAAATAGCTAAAGCTCTTAACATTGAACCAAATCAATTATTTATCAATAACACAAAAGCATCTCTACCTGACAAGGTGAATATGTTAACTAAATTATAGTATAGACATGCTGGGCATGTCAATACCTTAAAAACCACATTTACTTTTTCTTGACACTAGTATTTTACTAGTTTTTTTATTAAAAAAAACAGAAATTAATCTGTTTCATCTAATTGTTTATAATAATTAAATCTTTTAATAGCATTTTCCTTGTTTTCTTTTAAAAGAATATCAGCTTTTTCTTTATTAACTGTTTTTAACATACTATATCTTGTTTGCTTATTTAAAAATTCTTCATACAACTCAAAATCAACATTCTTACTATCTAAAGTAAAATTGGTTCCATCATATCTAAATATTGGAAAATAACCACATTTAGTTGCTAAAGCTTCCATTTTAACACTTTCACTCATACCACCTTTAATACCATGAGAAATACAAGGGGTATAAGCAATAATAATAGATGGCCCTTGATGCTTGCTAGCTTCGGTAAATGCTTTAATTACCTGCATCATATTAGCACCTAAACATACCTGAGCAACAAAAACATTAGGATAACACATAGCTATTCTCGCCAAATCTTTTTTACTATTTTTTTTACCCATACTCGCAAATTCAGCGACTGCACCAAGCGGTGTAGCTTTAGACGCTTGCCCACCAGTATTTGAATAAACTTGGCTATCTAAAACTAAAATATTAATATTTTCGCCACTTGAAAGAACATGATCAATACCACTAAAACCGATATCATAAGCCCAGCCATCGCCACCAATCGCCCAAATGTTTTCAGCTAAAATATGATTTTTAAGGGGCTTTAATTCTGGATATTTTTGATAATCAATTTTGTCATATATTTCTTTTGTAATTTCATAATTATTATAATTTTCTAGCCACCTTTTAAATAAAGGTTCATCGTATTTACTCATAATTTCTTTTATTTGATTTTTAGCACTATTTATACCCATAAGTATCCCAAAACCAAATTCGGCATTATCTTCAAATAAACTATTACTCCATGGAAGATTATAAGGCAATTCTGGAAGATCGCCACCATAAATAGATGAACAACCAGTAGCGTTAGCAATTACAATGTTTTTAAATAATTGAGTTAATAACTTAATATAAGCGGTCTGTCCGCAACCAGCACAAGCACCATGAAAAGCAAAATTAGGTTTATGCAGTTGACTGCCCTTAATAGTATTCAAAGGGAAAATTTCTTTTTCTTGAATATGGCTAGTTAAATAAGTAAACTCTTCATCCACCTTTATTTTAGTAAAATCTAAAGCTTTTTCGCCTTTTTTACCAGGACAAGTTTTAACACATAATCCACAGCCAGTACAGTTTTCTTTAGAAATCGCGATAATATAATAACCTTGAGGTGTTTTTAAACACTTATTTTTAATATTTTCTGGGGCTTTTAAATATTCTTCTTCATTAAGTAAAAATGGTCTTATAACACCATGGGGACAAACAAAAGAACACATCGCACACATAATACAATTTTCATTTTTCCAAAAAGGAACAATTTCACTAATACCTTTTTTATTTAATTTAACTTGTTTAAAAGTTCCATCTTTGACACTTAAAACTTCTGATACTTTCAAAGTATTTCCTAAGCGGTGGGCCATAGCGTCATAAAGATTGTTATAAGTAAATGTTTTTTCTTCTTCTTTATCATCTAAAGCAATTACTTTTAAATAATCATCAATCATCCTAATGGCTTTTTTATTAGCTAAAGCCACTTCTAAACTTTTTGCTTTAAATTTTTTATCAATATATTTTTCTAAATCACTAAATGCTTTATTATAACTAACAATATTCATAAGTTTTAAAATACTAGAAGCCATAATCATACTTATTTTTCGATCAAGACCTTCTTTAATAGCCATTTCATAAGCATTAATACTATATAATTTAATATTTTTGCTTTTTAAAATATGCTTGTAAGGGCGTAAATAATTTAAAAGTTCCTCTTTTGTTTTCACTGTATTTATAAGTAAAATGCCACCTTCTTTTATATTAGAAAGCATATCAAATTCTTCTAAATAGACATCTTTAGCAATTATAACCATCGAAGGATGCGCAACAAAGTAAGAAGAGTTAATCTTATCGTCTGAAAATCTTAAATGACTAACTGTTACGCCCCCAGATTTTTTCGAATCATAATCGAAATAACCTTGAACATATTTATTAGTGTTTTCACCAATAACTTCAATTAAAGCTTTGCCAGCACTCACCATTCCATCACTACCATAGCCATAAATTAAAAGTTCAAAATGTTTATTTGTTTGGATGTTTTCATAATTTAAACTTAAATGAGTAACATCATCATCTATCCCAATCGTAAATTCATTTTGAGGGTTATCAAGCATATCATACACGGCTTTAATCATACCTGGTGTCGTATCTTTACTAGCCAGTCCATATCTTCCATGACATATCATAATATTTTCATTTTTTAAAGCACTACAAACATCTAAATATAAAGGTTCGCCGTTACTTCCGGCTTCTTTCGTCCGGTCTAAAACTGCTACTTTAGTTACGCTCTTTGGTATAACATCTAATAAATAATCATTATTAAAGGGCCGGTATAAATGAACTTCTACTAACCCTATTTCATCAGTAGTATTATCAATATATTCCCGAATAGTATTGCAAACAGAACCCATGGCGATAATTATTTTTTTAGCGTTTTCTTGACCATAATAATTAAATGGTTTATAATTTTTACCCGTCAATTTATTAATTTTTTGCATATAATTATTAACTATTATACAAGCACTTTTATAAGCATTATTTCTAGCTTCTACAGTTTGAAAATAAATATCGGCATTTTGATTAGTCCCTTTAGTAGTAGGGTTTTCAAGATTAATAGCTCTTTGCCGAAAACAATTTAATGCATCTTTATCAATTAACGGTTCTATTTCTTCTTTATCTAGAATATTTATTTTATTAATTTCATGACTTGTACGAAAACCATCAAAAAAATGTAAAAACGGTAAAGATGATTTTATAGCCGACAAATGACTAATTAAAGCCATATAATAGGCATCTTCTGGCGATGATGAAGCTAACATACAAAAGCCAGTGCCTCTCACGCTATAAATATCACTATGATCACCAAAAATACTTAAAGCGTGCGTAGCCACTGTTCTGGCTGCTACATGCATAGTACATGGAAGCATTTCGCCAGCGATTTTATACATATTAGGAATCATCAGTAAAAGGCCTTGGCTAGAAGTATAAGTGGTAGTAAGCCTTCCAGCCGTTAAAGATCCATGGACCATTCCCATGGCTCCAGCTTCACTTTGCATTTCAATAACTTTAGGTGAAGTACCTAATAAATTTTGAACTCCTTGTGAAGATAATTTATCCATTAAAGCTGGCATAGGACTTGAAGGCGTTATTGGATAGATACCAGCAACTTCGGTAAAAAGATAAGAAGCATAAACACACGCTTCATTGCCACTTGCTATTATTGTTTGCATATTTTTCACCTCTTTTATTTATGACATGCTTCATCACTGTTATTATATTTTACATCATAAACATAATTTTTACTACTCGATGCCCCTTGTGATTTAATACTAATTTCCACATAAATATTATTACCACTACTTTGATATGTTTTTCCTGTCATTGGATTTTCCATCTCTTCATCTAAATAACCACCACTAATTAAATTATTAATATAAACTTTTGTCGCCGCAGCAGTTGGTAAATTACTAGGGTTGTCTGTGACATACATTTTAGCAGCTTCAATAATGTTTTTCTCTTGCGTAAGACAAGTTTCATATCGGCTATTAGTAATGTTTCTATCAACAGCCGTCGTTACAACAACCCCTAATATTGCTAAAATAACAATAACACCCATTAATTCAGCTAATGTAAAACCTTTACTCATAAGCATCTCCTTATCTTTGTTATTTGCTCTTTTATATCACCATTAGTAATATAAGAACCAACAACAATAATATCAGCGTTTTTTACTTTATCAATTACCGAAGGATTAATTCCCCCATCAACTTCAATCATATAATCTAAATTATTTTCTTTACGATAAGTGGTTAAAAAAGATAATTTGTCACTAATATCGATGAATTTTTGGCCGCCAGCTCCCGCTTTAACAGACATAACTAATACTAAATCAATTTTATCTAAATAATTAATTAAATCGTTAAGCGCTGTTTTAGGATTTATAGCTAGTCCCACTTTAATATTTTTACTTTTAATATAATTGATTGTCTCTAAAACATTATCCGTCGCTTCTATGTGAAAAGTAAGATATAAAGGATTTATTTGACTATATAAATCAACATATTTTTTAATATCACTGACCATTAAATGTACATCTTTAGGTTTATTGATTGTCTTAGTATTTTCAAGCAATTTATCATAAGCTATAGTTTTATTTTCCGTAAAAATACCATCCATAATATCATAATGCATATAATCAGTATATTCATTTATTTCTTTTATTTTCTCTTTATCCTCTTGTATCATTAAAAATGAAGTTGCAAGTTTCATCATATCACCTTCTATGAATAAAATTCAAATAATTGTCATAACGACTTTTTAATATATTCCCATTTAAGACTTGTTTTTTGACCATACAACCATCTTCTTTGTCATGCATACAATCGCGATATTTACAAAAAGATCGATATTTATTAAATTCTATAAAATTATCTCTAATATCGCTACTGGTCATATCTATAAATTCTAAAGAAGAAAAGCCTGGAGTATCAGCAATTAAACCTTCACAAGCATTTAAAAGTTCAACATGTCTGGTAGTATGTCTTCCTCTATTTAAAGCTAAAGATATTTCGCCGGTTTTAATATTTAATTCTTTATTCAATTTATTTAATAAAGTACTTTTACCAGCGCCACTTTGTCCTGCAAAAACACTAATTTTATCTTTAAATATTTTTTTAATATTATTAAGATCAGTATTTAAATATACTTCATAACCAATACTTTGATAATAATCAATAATTTTCTGATAATCTTTTAAATTAACTAAATCAACTTTTGTAAATATAATAATGGGTTTTATATTATTCCATTCGACGATGGTTAATAATTTATCTAGTAAATTACTATCAAAATTAGGATGCTTTAAACTAGTAATAATAACAGCATTATCGATATTCGCAACTGGCGGTCTTACAAGTTCATTTTTTCTTTTTAAAACTTCTAAAATCAGTTTTTTTTCACTATCAAACACAACATTATCGCCAACTACTGGCGAAATATTTATATTGCGAAATTTCCCCCTAGCTTTACAAACATAATAGTTGCCATCAGCATAAACTGTATAGTCATTACTTATTAGTTTAACAATAATCCCTTTCATTCTTCACCTTGCGTATCGGCCTTTTCAGCTTCTTTTTTTATAACCGTTATTTTTAAAGTTGCTCCTGCATTTACTTTAGTACCAGGTGACATATTTTGATAAATAATAGTCCCATCATTTTGATTATCACTATCTTGGTATTTTATTTCTAAAGCTATGTCATTATCTTCGCAGAAAGAACGCACATCAACAACGGTATAGCCTTCAGCCGCAAAATCAGGATAAGTAGCATAAATATTGGGGATTGTTAAAGTAATTATTTCGCCTTTAGCAAGTTTAGTACCAGCTTTAACATCTTGACTTAAAATAATATTTTCATCGGCATCTTCGCTATCAGCAATATCTTCTTTTTCAGTAACTACTTCAAGTCCCGCCGCTTCAAGTTTTGCTTTTACTTCATAATAATTTTGACCAGTATAATCTTCAATTTCAATTTTAGCAGATCCTTTAGAAACTGTTAAAGTAATTGTTGTTCCTTCTTTTACGCTGCGTCCTATTTCCGGATCTGTTTCAATAACTTTACCTTTAGCAATTTCATCACTATTTTCTTTTTTTGTTTTATCTTTAACTTTAAAACCTTTATCTTCTAATACTTTTTCCGCTTGCGCTAAAGTCATGTCTGTAACATCAGGAATTTCGACATCTTGTTTAGCAAAAAATCTTGGATAAATTAAAGTAATAAAAATAACGGCAAAAGCTAATACAGCAATAATGCTTCCAAGAGCAATTAAAGCTTTATTCATTTTTTTGTTTTGACGATTTTCTTCTTTATTTTGTGTTCTTTCACTACGCCTTTCTTTTGGCATATCATCATCAAAGTCATTTTCAGGATACGCATATTTAACTTTTGGTTCATTGAATCTTGATTTATCTAAAGCAGTTAGTAAATCATCATGCATTTCCATAACGCTTTCATAACGGTTTTTTGGATTTTTAGCACTAGCTTTTAAAATAATATTTTCAATGCTTTGTGGAATTTCCGGATAAGGTTCCGTAATGCTTGGCAAAGGATTTTTCATATGTTTTAAAGCTACTTCTACTGGACTGTCACCTTTAAAAGGAACTGAACCGGTAACAAGCTCATACATTAAAATACCTAAAGAGTAGATATCGCTTTTAAAAGTAGAAGCGGTTCCATTAGCTTGTTCTGGCGGAAGATAATAAACGGTTCCCATCACGCTGTTTGTTTGTGTAAGCTCATTACCATTAAGTCTTGAGGCGATACCAAAATCCATAACTTTTACCCGGCCATCATCCATAATAATAACATTTTGTGGCTTAATATCGCGGTGAACAATATAACTTTCATGAGCTTTAGCAATTGCTGAGGTAAGTTGAAGCATAATATCTACTACTTCTGGTAAAGTTAATGCCCCTCTTTTTTTGACTAAACTTTTTAAAGTTTTTCCCTCAACATATTCCATAACAATATAATATTTACCATGATCTTCACCGACATCGTATAATTCAACAATATTTGGATGTGTTAAGCTGCTAGCCGCTATTGCTTCTCTTTGAAACCGGCGAACAAATTTCTCATCTTCGGCTAAATCACCTCTTAAAATTTTAACAGCTACCAATCTATTTAAAATAATATCGCGAGCTAAATAGACATTAGCCATACCGCCTTCACCAATTGACCGAATTATTTCATAGCGGTCGTTAATTTTTTGTCCTTTTTCTATCATGTTAATTACCTCCTTTTGTTAAATACGCTACCGAAATATTATCAGTACCACCACGATTATTACTTTTTAAAATTAATTTTTCTAATTTTCCTTCAATTGACAAATCACTATCTAAGACATCTTCTATTTGTTTTACTTCTAACATATTAGTAAGGCCATCACTACATAAGAAAATACCATCAATATCCGTTTCAACATCAAAGATATCCATCTCAACAGTCATATTAGCGCCCAAGGCTCGCATTAAAACATTTTTTCGCGGATGATCTTTAGCTTCTTCTTCCGTTAGTTCTCCTGATTTTACTAATAAATTAACTAATGTATGATCAGTTGTTATTTTATATAAGTTTTTATTTTTTAAAACAAAGCCTGATGAATCGCCAATATTACCAAAAAGCAAGAAATCTTTTGTTAAAAGCGCGATAACAATTGTCGTTCCCATACCACTACTTGCAGGATGTTCTTGCGTATGTTTATAAATTAAAATATTGGCTTCGCTAACAACTTCTTTTAAAAAGGCCATCGCATCTTCTTTATTACCGACACTAGATGTAGCTAAAAAGCGTTTGCCGATATGGTTAATAGCAATGCTAGAAGCCACTTCACCATCTTTATGTCCCCCCATACCATCAGCTACAGCCATCAAAACTTCACCGCTAGCGTTTTTTAAAGCGGTTACACTATCTTCATTGTGGTCTCTAACTTTTCCTGGGTCTGTTAAATAAGAATATTCCATTATACTTCCTCCTCATAATTAGATCTTAATTGACCACAAGCTGAAGCTATTTCTGTGCCAAATTCTCGCCTTATGGTCACGGCTATTTTTTCTTTTTTTAATATATCATAAAATTTTAAAATATTTTTTTCCTCAGTTCTCTTAAATTCAATATGGCTTGTTTCATTATATGGGATTAAATTGACATAACAATTTAATCCTCTTAATAAATTAGCTAGCTCATAAGCACATTTTTCACTATCATTAATATTTTTTAATAAAATATATTCAAAGGTTACGCGTCTATTAGTTACTTTAATATATTCTTTTATAACTTTTATAAGTTCTTTTAAAGGATAAACTTTATTTATTCTCATTATTTTATTTCTTATTTCATCATTAGGCGCGTGCAAACTAATAGCTAAATTTACTTGAAGATTTTGCCGTGTAAATTCTTTTATTTTGGGAATAATGCCACAGGTTGATACCGTTATATGTCTAGCACCTAAAGCAAGTCCATGATCATTATTAATAATCTTTATAAATTTCATCACATTATCATAGTTATCAAAAGGTTCCCCTATTCCCATTAAAACAACATGAGATAACCTTTTGTTCAAGTTTTGTTGAACTAATAATATTTGACTTACCATTTCGGCTGGTGATAAATTACGAACTTTTTTTCTACGACCACTTTCACAAAAAGCACAGTTCATATTACAACCTACTTGTGTCGATAAACAAAGACTTGTCCCATAATCATGAAACATAACAACCGCTTCAACACATTCATTATCTTGAAATTTAAACAAATACTTACAGACATCTTTTCCTTTTTGAATTTTAATAATCTTTGGTGCATCAAACAGAAAATCTTCTTTTAGTTTTAAAATTATTTCTTTTTTTATATTAGTCATTTCATCAAAAGAAGTTACAAATTTTTTATAAAGCCAATCATAAACTTGAACAGCTTTATATTTTTTTTGATTAATATTTAAAAAATAATTTTCTAAATCTTCTAAACTTTGACTATATATATGCATATTCTCACCTTACTTATATCATTATATCAAAAAAACAGGTAAAAGAACATATTTTCACCCGATATTTTTACAATATATTTCTAATAATTATCTAAAAAACTTTTTTCTTCATTACCTTTTTTATATTTTATTACCATATTTAAATTAACATTACTAGCTGAAGTAAAAATACATTTATCCGCTTGCTCGTTGTATTTTTTTAATTGAGTAATAAGTTCTTTTATTTCTTGCCTTTTACCAATATCTTTTTTAGTTACTTTACAAGCGCAGCCAATAAAAGATAACTCGTTATACTTACTCCAAGCTTTTATATCTTCTTCTTTTACTAAATAAAGTGGTCGAATTAATTCCATATTTTCATAATTAGTACTTTTGAGTTTGGGCATCATACTAGCATATTTACCACTATAAATTAAATTCAGCATAATTGTCTCAATAACATCATTAAAATGATGACCCAAAGCTATTTTATTACAACCAAGTTTTTTAGCAAAATTATATAAATATCCTCGCCGCATTTTGGCGCATAAGTAACAAGGGTTTGTTAAAGTATCTGTGTAATTAAAAATTGGCGCTTTAAAAATATGGGCTTTTATATTTAATAAATCTAAATTATCTTTTATTTGTTTTAAAACTTCTTCTTTATAACCAGGATTCATGATAATAAATTCTAAATCAAACTTAAAAATACCATGTCTTTGTAACTCTTCCAGACATTTGGCCAGCAAAAAAGAATCTTTGCCACCACTAATGCAGACAGCGATTTTGTCGTTTTCAGCTATTAACTTATAATCTTTAACCGCCTTAACAAATTTACTCCAAATCTCTTTACGGTACTTTTTTATTATACTTTTTTCTATTTCCCGATATTTTTCCATTTTACCACCTGCTTTTAAATCTTTTATAGTATAGCATATACTAAAGTTAAAAGCAAAAATTTAAAAGCATTTTCCTGTTGTTACTTCTGATACTCCGCTACCTTGAAACATATTTGTTGTACTAGCTCCTGAGGTTACCCAGTTAGAACCAACATATACTGCTTTTAAATTAGGTGTATCTCGAAACATTCTAGACATATCAAGTGTATTATTAGTATTAAAAGAACACAAATTTAATTCTTTTAAAGATCTGGCGTTCCAAAACATTGCATACATACTAGTAACTTTAGAAGTGTTAAAGTTGCTTAAATCTAAGTTTTGAAGTGACATACAACTATAAAACATCCCTGACATAGTTGTCACACTTGAAGTGTCAAAATTAGACACATCAACTTCTTTTAGCTGGTTACAATGATAAAATAAAGAGGACATATTTCTTACATTATTTGTTGTAAAATTATCACCAAAGATTATCGTCTCTAACTTACCACTAGTGTCTTGCAAGCTATATTGATCAAACATTTGAAACATACCTGCCATAACTTGCAAATTATCAGTTTTAAAAGAGCTTAAATCCAAAGTGACTAAACTTTGACAATTGCAAAACATTCTACTCATTGTAATAACATTTGTAGTATCAAAATTATTATTGAAATTAATATTAGCTAAATTTACAAAGTTTTCAAATAATATGGAACTATCAACATTTGCTATAACGCCTTTATTTGCCCCAATGTATAAATCATATTTAGTACTATCTTCATTATTTGGAA
>CALVIK010000012.1 GCA_944329545.1 uncultured Bacilli bacterium | reverse complement strand
TTCATATTCATCGGCATACAAACCATCTCCAGCTGTTACTACTTCAACTTCTTGGCCTCCGATAGTTGGAGTATCTCTTCCTGGGACTACTCCTCCTGTTGCTTGCTCATAATTTAAAGTTACTGTCATAGTACTTGTCGTATTTTCTGGCTGACTTGTTACACTATTACTATATGTTACTTTTACATATAATTCATCACTTGCTCCTTGTAATAAATTATCTCCTTCTTCGATTCCACTTGTTTCAAATTCTATAGCCTCATTATTTCCAGTATTTACATCTATACTTGATAGTGTTGCATCTATACTTCCTCTATTTTCTACTTTTATGGTATATGTTATTGAATCTCCTGGACTTACTAGGTTTGTATTAAAAGTTGCTGTTGTATCAGTATGAGTTGGTTCTGCTGCATTACTTGCTCCTCCTACTATACTTCCGCTTGTTATATCAGTTATTAGTACTTTCCATTCACTACTTATACTACTTGTTCCATTTATTTTTAGCTGAGTACTAAAAGCCGCATATCCGATACCCATAAGTAATAATATACAGCATAGTCCCCCTATTATTAGATTATTTTTTTGCCTTTTACTTAACTGTCTCACTTTTTTACTTCCTTTCTATTTTAATTTATCAACTAAATTTTATCATAATCAAAAGTAGATTGTCAATCGACTTTTGTGACATAAAAAAATAAATTTGATACCATTTTATTGGTGGTAATATGCAGAATGTATCTTATGGAATAATTATAAAAAACATTAGAAAAAGAAAAGGGTTAACCCAGTTAGAATTAGCTAACAAAATAGGCCTTGATAAAACCACAATATCAGCTTATGAAAGAGAAAAAATAATGCCACCAACTGATGTTTTTTTTAGAATATGTGAAATTTGTCAAGCAGAAATTTTATTTGATATTAATAATAAAGTATATACAATTAAAAATTTAAATAGAGAATTTTAAGTCTTGTTTTTAATTATCAGCAAGACTTTTATTATTAATTAACTAAAATTTTAAACATTATCTTGAACAATAATATTAGTTTATTATATAATTATTTTGACAAAAGAATATAGGTGATAATTTGCAAGTATTTAAAGACAAAAAAGACTTAATTAATGTTACTATTTTAATTTTTTTAATACTTTTAATAATTGGCGCTATTGTAAGTAATAATAATTTATTTGGTTCTATAAAAGATTGGATGAGTCAACATATTCAATTTGCTGATTATTTAAGAAGTTTGTTTTATGATACATATAATTTACTACCTAATTTTGCTTTTAATTTAGGTGGTGGCGAAAATATTTATAATATTTCTTATTATGGGCTTTACAATCCTATAATTTTATTTTCATATTTATTGCCATTTATTGATATGACGGTTTATATACAAGTGACAGCCATTTTATGTGTTATTATAAGCACGATTTTATTATATTTTTTTATTCGTAAAAAGCATAATTACCAAGTATCTTTAATTGCTTCCATAATATTTTTAATGGCTGGTTTTTTAATTTTTCATGCGCATAGACATATTATGTTTATTAATTATTTTCCTTTTTTATTGCTAGCATTTTATGGCATTGATAATTATTTTTCTAAAAATAAAAAAATTTTATTAATTGTTTCTATTTTTTTAATGATTTTAACAAGCTATTATTTTAGTGTAGTAGGTATCTTATCAGTATCATTATACGGTGTTTATAAATATTTAGAGATAAATAAAAATATTCAAATAAAAGAATTTTTCAAAGAAGTTTTAAAATATATTAGTATAATAATAATTCCTATATTAATGAGTATGATTTTACTTTTACCAACAATGTATGCGATGATGGATGGAAGAAGTGATACTAATACTAATTTTTCTATTTTATCTTTATTAATTCCTAATTTTTCCACCCAATATTTACTTTATAGTCATTATTCTTTAGGTATAGGAGCAATAGGTATTTTAAGCATTATTTATGCTTATTTTAGTAAAAAAAGAGAAAATATTGTTTTAGCTATTATTTTATCTATACTTTTTATTTTTCCAATATTTAATTATTTGTTTAATGGTGGAATGTATTTAAATGGCAAAGCTTTTATTCCGCTTTTACCCCTTATTATTATTTTAATCAGTGATTTTTTAAAAAATTTTCAACATAAAACTAATATATTAGCTGTCTTTTTATTTTCATTATTTCTAATAATTGTTAATATTTTTAATTATTATAATATCAAAGAATATGAATTATTATTTTTTGCAGTTGATATGACTTTATTAATTTTTATTTTCTTGGTTTGTTATAAATTTAAAATAAAATTTTTACTATATAGTTATCTTGTAATTGTGTCTTTAATAATTGTTTTAGGTAATAATTATTCTGATCAATATGTTACTACTAAGCAATATGAAAAATTTAATTACGAACAAACTTTTAATAATGTGCAAAAGACCTTAAAAGAAGATAATAATTTTTACCGTATGAGTGATAATAAAGAAAAAATTGATAAAGCTAATCATATTTACAATAGTGAGTATTATAATGGTAGTATTTATTCATCACTTACTAATAAAAATTATAAAAACTTTTATACTAATTTAATATATAATGAATTTTTGTACCGTAATAGTTTTATGCTGACAAACACTGATAACATTTTTTATAACTTTTATATGGGAAATAAATATTTATTTAATTTAGATAATGATATTATTGGTTATCAAAAAATTCATGATAATGTTTATCAAAATAATGATGTATTGCCAGTAGGTTATGCAACTGATAAAATAATGAGTTTAAAAGAATATAAGAAATTAAATAAACATGAAAAAATAGATGCTTATATGAATTATGCGATTGTTGATAATGATTTTGATAATGTTTATGACAAAAAAATAAAAGAAGGTAAATTAAAATATCGGGTAACAAATATAGAAGGATTGGACATTCAAAAAAATAATAATGAATATAAAATTTTAGCTAAAAATAATAATAAAATAGTTATTGATTTTACCGAAGATATGACCGATAAAATTATTTTAATCGACTTTAAAATGCTTTATAACAATAGTTGTCAACAAGATGATTCATATATTACTATTAATGGTATTACTAATAAATTAACTTGTAAGCAGTGGAAATATCATAATAATAATTATGAATTTGAATACGCCGTTAGTGGTAATAAATTAAACATTCATTTTAGTAAAGGAGAATTTAAAATTAGCAATATAAATATTAGTACTTATGATTACAATGATTTAAAAACTATTAAACAAAATATAACGGAATTTAAAATTGATAGAGAGAAAACTAAAGGCGATTATATATATGGAACAATTACCAATAAAGAAAAAGGTTATTTAAAATTATCGATTCCTTATGATGATGGTTTTGAAATTTATGTTGATGGCCAAAAAACAAAATATCAAAAAGTGAATTTAGCTTTTATTGGCTTTCCGTTAGACCAAGGAAAGCATGAGGTTGTAATTAAATATACGGCCCCTTTAGCTAAAGAAGGTTTAATTATATCTATCATTAGTTTACTTAGTTTTATAATTCTAATAATTTATGATAAAATAAAAAAGTAAAAGGAGTATGTAATGGAAAATATAATAATTGATTTAATGGAAAATTTCGGTTATATTGGTATATTTTTACTGATTGCAGTAGAAAACATTTTTCCGCCAATTCCTTCGGAATTAATATTAACTTTTGGTGGGTTTATGACTACTTATACTAATTTAAATATCGTTATAATGATTATCTTTGCTACTTTAGGTGCTTTAACTGGAGCTTTAGCTTTATATTATGTTGGTAAAATATTTAATAAAAGAAGGCTTATGAAAATTGTTTCAGGTAAAGTTGGCAAAGTTTTAAGGTTAAAAGCTGAAGATATCGAAAAAGCTGATTATTGGTTTGATACTAAAGGACATATTACTGTTTTCTTTTGCCGTTTTATTCCGATTGTACGAAGTTTAATATCTATACCAGCGGGAATGAGTGAAATGCCGATGAAAAAATTTATAGTGTACACCACTTTGGGGACACTTATTTGGAATACCGTATTAGTTACTTTGGGTAGTTTGATGGGAAAAAATTGGGAAAAAATCGTTTTATTTATGAATGATTATTCACATATTGTTTTAATTATTTTAGTTATTTTATTTATAGCTGCGATAATTTACTTTTATAGTAAAAGAGTTAAGAAAAAAACATCTTAATTCTTTTTTTACTTGACTTAGAGTACACTTTAAGTGATATATTAATTATGGAGGTAAGATTATGCGCATTAGTGAAGTTAGTAAAATGTTTGATATTTCTGCGGGTACTTTAAGGTACTATGAAAAACTTGGCTTAATCGGGCCAATAACAAAAGAAGGAAATATTCGTAATTATACTGAAGATGATTTGAATAGAATTAATTTTGTGAAATGTATGCGTGGAGCAAATCTTTCAATTGAGGTTTTACAAAAGTATATGAAATTATTTGAAGAGGGTGATGCCACAATAAAAGAAAGAAAAAATCTTTTAGTTACTCAGCAAGAAGAGCTGGCAAAAAAAATTGAAGAATTAAAAGCCGCATACGACCGGTTATCATATAAAATTGATTTATATGATAAACAGTTGCTTGAAAAAAATTTAAAATAAGGAGGAATGTTTATGAATAAGCAAACAGCAGGAAGAGATAAATTAGGTGATTTTGCACCTAAATTTGCTGAACTTAATGATGATATATTATTTGGTGAAGTATGGAGTAGAGAAGATAAATTATCTTTAAGAGATAGGTCTATCGTTACTTTAAGTGTTTTTATGGGAAAGGGCCTAGTTGACAGTTCTTTGAAATATCATATTGAAAACGCTAAAAAGAATGGTATTACTAAAGAGGAAATGGCTGAAATTATTACTCATGCGGCGTTTTATGCTGGCTGGCCTAATGCCTGGGCGGTGTTTAATTTGGCTAAAGAAGTGTATGCTGAAAGTGCTAAAGAAAATCATGGAGGAATGTTTGGATTAGGCAAGCCTAATGACGACTATGCCCAGTATTTTACCGGGCAGTCTTACTTAAAACCATTAACTAATCCCAAAAAATCTTTTGCGTTTTTAGCTAATGTTACATTTGAACCAGGTTGTCGAAATAATTGGCATATTCATCACGCAATAAAAGACGGCGGACAAATTTTAATATGTACTGATGGCAAGGGATGGTATCAGGAAGAAGGAAAAGAAGCTCAAAGTTTAAAACCTGGAGATGTTATCGTAATTCCTGCTAATGTTAAACATTGGCATGGAGCGAAAAAAGATTCTTGGTTTAGTCATATAGCTATTGAAGTTCCTGGTGAAAATACTTCAAATGAATGGTGTGAACCAGTTAGTGATGAGGAATATAGTCAGCTAAAATAAAAAAACAAATCTCAAAAAATGAGAATTGCAAATTCTGCTAAACCAGTTAATATTTATAATTTAGATGTTGTTATAAGTATTGGTTATCGCGTAAAAAGTAATAATTGTGTAGATGGGTAACTAAAATTTTAAAAGATTATATGTTAAAAGGTTATGCTATTAACAAAAAAAGATTAGAGTATTTGGAGAAAACTGGAAAGTTGAAGGTAAAATAGACGATAGAATTATTATCTATGCTGTGTGCATTAAAATAATTAATATACTTAAATTTAATAACGATAGTGATTTATTTGCTATTTAAATAAAGGCCTTGAAGCTATTGTTGATAATATTTATCAAACTTTTTATGCTGAAGATGTTTATATAAGCGTAGAGGAAAAAACAGTAAATTTCCTCTTTATTTTTCATAAAAACAAATAAACTTGGCTGTTAGTTCAATAATATTAACTAAAAATTTTTTTAATCTTAAAAGTTATTATTTTTTTAAAATTTGTTAATACTAACAATAACATAAACATTTTAATTGTTTGTGTTAATAAAAAAGAAAGGAGGAAGATTTAAGTGAAAAAATTTATTTTTATTTTATCTTTTACCTTTATGATGTTTTTGGGAATCAATAATGTAAAAGCCACAGATATTGATTTTGCTGATGTAAAAGATGATTTACTTCGCGGTAATCCTGTAGAAGTAACAGCCAGTGATACTTTGACTTTTCAAGGTGAAACATGGATAGGCAACGATGGCCGAATTACTTTAACTAGTGGTAAGGCTACTTTGCAATATACTAATAGTTATGTTAACATAACCCTTGATGGTGATGCTTCTATTAATAAAGGTAAACAGTTTATCCTGCAATTAGATCTTGGAAGTAGTAATATTTTGCCAGTAAAATTAATAATAAATAGTGATATGACTTTAAATATTGATGGTTCTTTAGCAATTCCGAGTGGCAGTAAAGGTGTATTAGTAAATAATGGAACCGTGAATATCAATGGCAATCTAGAAGTTAGAAGCAATGGTACTTATGAAAGTACTGGGCAAACTAATTTATATGGAAATTTAGCTTTTTACCGAACTGATAATAATATAGGAAATATTAAGATAATGATGTATGAAAACGGTAATGTTTATTCACAAAGTGAGATTAAAGACAATTTGGTTATTGGTGAAAAAAATACGGACAATTATATTTGGGAAATAACTAATAATGATAAAAAATATACATCGATTACAGCTAATTTAGATAGTAATTTTATTTATGGCTATACTTTAGCTAAACAAACTGTTAACGATCCGATGATTGATGATAAAAATGATAATTCTAATAATATTGAAAACCCACAAACTTCTGATAATATTTTAATATATGTAGCTTTAGCTATTATAGCTGTTTTAGGAATTATTACGACATTAGTTTTTGTAAAAAAAGAATTTAAATAAAAATGAGTTGACAATCATTTTTGTTTTTTTATGAAAAATTTTAAATTTTTATTTACTCGATTTTATGAGTATGTTATAATTGAAAAGTGACTGTCAGTTACCTACATAATAAAGTTGCAAAATAAAGTAAAGGGTGATTAGATGTTAGATGTTATTTTAATAGAGGTCCAAAATAATTTGGATCAAATTTTGTCTGGAGTAATTGTTGCCATAATAATTATTTTATTTGTTGTGCTTGCAACAATTTTATTTTCTCATGAAAACAAATAAACTTGGCTATTAGTCCAAGTTTTTACTTTGTAAAAATATTTTTTTATTGTTTAAAAGTCTTTGATCATTAGCATTTATTTTGATAGCAGTGTCAATATAATATAAAGCTTTATCGATATTACCAGTATAATAATAAGCTAAAGAAAGTAAATCATAGATTGTTTCATTCCAACTAAAAGGTTCATTAATATAACTTTTTTGATTTTTTTTAATTTTTAAAGCTTCTTCACCATATTTAATGATGCCTTCATAGTCTTCTAATTTGTATTTTAAAAGCATCATTTCTACATAAGGATCTCTTAAATAAGGAGCTTCGTTAATTGCTTTTAAAAGCCACATTTCAGCCTCGTCATATCTATTTAAATTGATATAACTTCTAGCAATAAAACGCATAGAGGCGCATCTTTCATCTTTCCAAGTAGCGCTTTTCAAGTGCAAATGTTTAATTAAAGTATCAATGCATTCATTCCATCTATGATAATACATATATTCTCGGCCTAAATAATGCATATTACGGTCGTTATCAGGGTTTTCTTTAACCGAAAGTTCTAATAAAAGTAAATAACTACTTCTAGATTTTTTTTCATCAGGGTAGTGATTAATTGTCAGGTTTTCACAAGTTTTAAAACTCTCTTTTTTTGGACTTTTTAAAATTTCATGAACGGGGAATATCCATTGATAATTTTTTCTAGCGTGAATTTTATCAGCATAAAAAGAGACGATAGGTTTATTTTTTTTATCTAAACTCCAGTTATAAGTATAACGAATTCTAGTTGTGTTATCATCCCAAGTATTTTCTAAAACTTCACGCCAACCTGGCATTAAAACTTCATCTAAATCTAAGCAAATACAAATATTAGTATCTTCGGGAACCATTTCTAAAGAAATATTTCGCGCTTTATCAAAGCGCCATGGTTTAATTTTTTTTGTCTTTACTTTAGCGCCATATTTTTTTAAAAGTTTTTTTGTTTTGTCAGTTGATCCGGTATCTAAAACATAAACGGCATCAGCGTCTTTAACGCTATTCATAAATCTTTTGACAAATTTTTCTTCATTATAAGCAATCGCATAGACACAGATTTTATATTTTTTCATAACTTTCCTCCATTAATAATTTATGATTTATTTTTTTCTTGGTTAATTATTAAATGGAGTAATTGAAATAATTTTTTAAAAAAGGTATAATATTAAATAAGGAGGCCAGAGAATGAAAAAAGTATTAAAAGGCCTTATAATGGCAATTTCTGTGGGAATATTTTTTATAACTTTTATGGCCTTAATAGTTATATTAAATATTAGTTACTTTTTTAAAGTCGAAAATGTAACTAAAGGTGTTATGCAGATGGATGTAGCTAAAGCTTTAGATGAAATGGAAAAATCAAACAATGGCGGTAGTATGGTTACAGAAGTTTTAGATAATGCTTATATTGTAGCCGAATACTATGGTGTTTCTTCGTCAGTTATTGATGAAATGGTTAACGATGAAATAGTTAAAGAATTTTTTGGTGTTATCGCCGGGAATATGACAGATTATGTGATTAATGGTACGGAAAATACTATTTTGACCAGTGAAGACTTTAATAAAATATTAGATGAAAATATTGATAAATGGATAAAAAAGAGTAAAGTACCAATAAATGAGACCCAAAAGGAACAATTTTTAAAAACGGTTAAAAGTCAAAGTGGACAAATTATTGATAATTTGCCAACAGCCCAAGTTTTAAGTGATAAATTAGAAATAACAAATTTATCTCAAGTACAGCAAATTTTTAGTAAGCAAAGCAAAGTTATAATCATGTCTTTGTTTGTGATTTCTCTAATTTTAATATTAATTTTGAAAAGAAAAGAATTTAAAAATATTATGTATCTGGGATATACCACTTTAATTGTGGGAATTATTACTATTGGTATTGGTTTATTTAGTAGTGATTTAATTACTATGCTACTAACAAAAAGCGAAATATTCTTAGATGTCAGTATGTTTAGCGATATGCTGACGCGTCAGTTGATTATTACTGGATTTGTTTGTACGGCGTTAGCTTTATTTCTCTATTTAACATATTTGATTTTAAGAAAATTACGAAAAGCTTAATGCTTTTTTTATGTTTAGAAAAATGTTATAATAATAAACGGAAGGTGATAATGATGAAAGGGTGTCCAAAATGCGGACGAATGGTAACTAAGGAAGAAGATATTTGTCCATATTGTGGTTATAAATTTGCCGAAATTGAAAAAGTATATAAAACAGTTCTTAACGATGAACAAAAGAAAATACCAGAAAATCCCGGTTTAATTCAAAGGTTAATGGCTTTTTATATTGATGTTTTATTAATGACTTTAATATATTTTATTTTTTATACTTTAAATCCATTAAATGGATATGTTGATTTTTTAAATATTAATATCGTTTATGTTTTAATTGTTTTTATAATATATTTCTTTTATACAGTGATTTTAGAAGGATCGCCGTTAAAGGGAACTATTGGACTTAGATTATTAAATTTGCAAGTAGTTGATGAGGGCGGTTATCAAATTGGCTTTGCGATGGCTTTTAAACATAATTTCTTTAAATTTTTAAATGTTTTAACGCTAGGAATTGGTTATTTGGCTTTAATGTTTACGAAACATAAACAAACTATTGCTGATTATTTTAGTGATGTTTATGTAGAAAATCGTTCTTTAGAATATAATAATAAATTATTTTATGCTAATATATTTTTAAGGGTACTAGCTTTTATCATTGATATGTTTATTTTAAGTTTAATTTATTTTGGAATGACTTTTATTATGAATTATTTAATAGTAAATGAAGTATTTAGTAATTTAAAAGAACCAAAATTACTTGTTTATAGTTTGATATCTTTAATTGGAATGATTTATTTTACCGTTTTAGATAGCCAAGGTAAAACTATTGGTAAACGACTTTTTAATTTTGAAGTAACTAATTTAAATGGTGAAAGCATTGGTCTTATTAGGTCATTTTTCCGGACATTATTTATGATTTTCGAATTAGTGCTTATGCCTTTTGCTGTTTTGCTGGTTTTTACAAAACCTACAAAACAAACTTTTAAAGATTTAATTACTAAAACGGTTGTAGTTAAGAAGGTATATTATAAATAGAGCTGTAGCTCTTTTTTGTTTGTTATAGCTTTATTTTGTAAAATGTGGTAAAATGTATTTGTAATTTAGGAGTGATAATATGTGTGGCTTTGTTGGATATATAAATAAAGAAAAAGATAAAAAAGATAATATTAAAAAAATGGCCGATTTAATCGCGCACCGTGGCCCAGATTCGGAAGGTTATTACACTGATGAAAATATAGCTTTAGGTTTTAGAAGACTTAGTATTATTGATTTAGAAGGGGGAAGTCAACCTATTTATAATAAAGATAATACCAAAGTCATTGTTTTTAATGGGGAAATTTATAACTATCAAATTTTAAGAGAAGAATTAAAAGAAAAAGGCTATGAATTTGTAACTAATACTGATACGGAAGTTATTTTGCATGGTTATGAAGAATATAGTGAAAAAATTCTTGATAAGTTAAGAGGAATGTTTGCTTTTGTAATTTATGATATTAAGTCTAAAGAAATATTTGCGGCACGCGATTTTTACGGTATTAAACCATTTTACTATGCTAAGATGAATAATACTTTTATGTTTGGTTCAGAAATAAAGAGTTTTTTAAGGCACCCAGATTTTAAAAAAGAATTAAATCTTAAAATGTTAGAATATTATTTAACTTTTCAATATAGTGCGGGAGCAGAAACCTTTTTTAAAAATGTTTATAAATTAATGCCTGGTCATTATTTGAAATATAAAGATGGAAATTTAGAAATTAAAAAGTATTATGAATTAAAGTTAGAAGCTGATGAAAATAAAACTTATGAAGAGTGGAAAAAAGAAATAGATGAAGCTTTACAAGATACTATTCAAGCTCATAAAATTAGCGATGTTGAAGTAGGTTCGTTTTTATCTAGTGGAGTCGATTCGTCTTTTATTGCGGCGAGTAGTAAGGTAGATAAAACATTTACTGTGGGTTTTGATAACGGTAAAAAATATAATGAAATTAGTTATGCCAAAGAACTTTCAGAAGAAATAAAAACGCAAAATATTAATCGAATTATTAGTAAAGAAGATTACTTTAAAAGCTTGAAAAATATTGCTTATTATATGGATGAACCACTTGCTGATCCATCAGCTATTGCTCTTTACTTTGTTGCTAATGTTGCCAGTCAAAATGTTAAAGTTTCTTTATCTGGTGAAGGAGCAGACGAAATTTTTGGCGGATATAACATTTATAACGAACCATTTGTTTGGCCATGGTATTATAAAATCCCATATCCTGTGCGTTTTGTAATTGGTAAATTAGCCGGTATCTTTCCAAGTCACCGAGGTTTAAATTTTTTAGTTAGAAGAGGTAAAAAATTAGAAGATAGATATGTTGGCAATGCTTTTATTTTTGATAATAAAGAAATTAATAAGTTACTAGCCTTTAAAAGAGAAACTACTAGTTTTAAAGATTTAACTCAAGAGTATTATGATAAAGTAAAAGATAAAGATGATGTTACAAAAATGCAATATATTGACTTTAATTTTTGGTTAATTGGCGATATTTTATTAAAAGCTGATAAAATGAGTATGGCTAATTCTTTAGAAGTTAGAGTGCCATTTTTAGATAGGCCTTTAATTGATAAAGCATGTAAAATACCAACCAAATATAAAGTTGATAAATATAAAACGAAAAAATTATTTAGAGATATTGCTCATGAAACTTTACCACAAAAAGTTTCTGACAAAAAGAAACTTGGTTTCCCTGTACCAATTCGTCTTTGGCTTAAGGAAGATGATGTTTATAATTTGGTTAAAAAAAGATTTGAAACAGCTAAGGAATTTTTCAATGTTAGGGAAATAATAAAACTTTTAGATGAACATAAAAATGGTAAAAAAGATAATAGCCGAAAAATATGGACAATATATATGTTTTTACTTTGGTATGATGTGTATTTTGGAGGTGTGAAATGATTTTTTTCTATATTTCATTAATAACATATTTTTGTGTTTTAATTTTAAAAAGTCGTAATATTATTATTTTATTAAATAATAGTAAAGGTAAGTTAAAAACATATTATCACAATATTATTAAAAATAAGAAAAAATTGTTTTTGACTCCGGAAATTTTAGGATTAGTTTTAATTATTATTGCTTTAAATGCTAATGAAAAAATAATGGGCATTTGTTTTGTTATTTTCTATACACTTTTATTTTTATATTTTTTAAAAGATGTTAAAAATAAATTTAAATTAAAAAAAGGGAATGGTCTGCTAATAACTATTTTAATTATTTTCTTTGTGGTTATCAATATTTTATTTGTTGTTCATTATATCATTACACATGCTGGATTTTTTTGGTTTAATACAACCTGGATATATTATATTGTTTTGATTATTTTTGCTTATTTATTGCCATTTATCATTTTACTTTGCCAAGCAATTAACAAAGGGTTAGTAAAAATTTACCCTAAAAAGCATAAAATGTAGGGGAGTTGAGGTTATGCTTAGAGTACATTCAAATGAGGTAACACCAGGAGACACTTTTTTAGCTTTACGCGGAATTAATAATGATGGTCATAATTATATTAATGAAGCTATTAATAAAGGCGCTACTTGTATTATCGCGCAAGAAGGTGATTATCCGGTTAAAACAATTATTGAAAAAGATACTAGAGCTTATCTAGCTAAATATTTAAATGAATTATATGCTGACAAATTGAAAAAAATTGAACTGATAGCTATTGGTGGGGTTAATGGTAAAACTAGTGCAGCGTATCTAACTTATCAATTATTAAATAAGTTAGAGCACAAATGCGCTTATATTGGCTCTTTAGGTTTTTGTTTAGATGACAATGTTAAAAATTTAAAAAATACAACACCAGATTTATATGAACTTTATGAATTAATTAGTGAAGCAGTTAACGAAGAATGTGAATATTTAGTAATTGAAGTAAGTGAAGCGGCGATGCTTCAAAGACGACTTGAGGGCTTGAAATTTAAATATGTAGCAATTACGAATACTAGTACTAATGTTTTAAATATGGCTAATAATATTAATATTGCTTTATTAAATAAATTAAAAAGATATGGTTATGCGATTATTAATGCTGACGATGAAGCGGCTAATAATTTACAATTGGAGCGCAATCAAAATATTTTGTTTGGAATGCATAAATGTGATTATCAAATAAGTGATGTTCATTTATATGAAGATCACAGTATATTTAAGTTAATTGATGCTAATAAAATGACTGAAATAAATTTACCATTAGCGGGAAAATTTAATATATATAATTATTTAGTAGCGTATATTATTGCTGTTTTAATAGGTGTAAAAGCTGAAGAAATAATTTTAACAACTTCTTATTTAAAAGCGCCAGATGGTCGTTATCAAATTTTTAAAAATGATGATAGTACCGTGATTGTTGATAATGCTGATACAGTAGAGAGAATTAAGGCAGTTGTTACTAAAACTAAGAAAGATTTTTCTGGAAAGCTCCTTATTTTATATGGTGGTAATGGTAATTTGGAACCAGAAAATTTGCAAATGTTAGGTAAAGAAATTTTAGATTTTAGCGATTATACAGTTTTTACTATTAATAATCCTTATCATGAAAAACCTGAAGATATTATTCAAAACATGACTAATGGATTAGATGAAAGTAAATTTGAAATAGTAGTGGACCGAAAAGAAGCTATAAAAAAAGCAATTAGTATATTGGCGCCTGGAGATGTTTTACTTGTTCTTGGCCGTGGTAATGCCCCATATCAATTTATTGATAATGAAAAATTACCTTTTAATGATGTTGATGAAGTATCTAAGTTTACTAAAAATAAAAATGTTTAGAATTAATATTATTTTAAACATTTTTTTGTTTTTTTAAAGGGATTTTCTTTTTTATTTTCTATAATATATATAGGTGGTATTATGTATATTAATTTGGAAGAAGAAAATAAAATAGAAAAAAAGTATTATCCATTATATCTAAAATATAATCATGGCTTATATAAAATTGTTAAAAGAGATTTTTTAAAAAAGTATCGTTTATTACCTTTTTTAATTCAAAAAAATAATGAAGTTTATTTAAAAAAATTAAAGCAATTATATAAATTTTTAAATAATTTAGATGGTTATAAATTAGATGAAATACAAAAGAATATTGTTTTAAGTGAGGAAAAAAATACTTTAGTTATAGCGGGGGCTGGTAGTGGAAAAACTTTAACTTTAGTTGCGCGAATAATTTATCTATTAAAAAAAGGGGTTAGGCCGTCGGAAATTTTATGTTTAACTTTAACTAACAAATGCGCTAGTAATTTAAAAGAAAAATTACAAAAACATCATATGAAGATTGAAGTTTTAACTTTTCATAAATTAGGTTTAGCTATTTTAAGAGATAATGGCTATTTTTTTGAGATAGCTAGTGATGTATTACCTAAAATAATCGATGATTTTATTACTTATAATAAAGTAAAAGATTTGGTAGATGTTCGTTTTAAGATAATAAATGGTGAAGAAGCTGATGAAATTATTAGTTATATGCAAACGATAATTTTTAAGGAAACAAATTATTATGCTTATTTTAAACAAACTATTATTACTTTTATTAATTTATTTAAAAATCATAATTATTCTATTGATAAGTTTCATGATTTTTTAGAAAAAAATAATAAGGAAAATAATTATATAAAAAAACGCAATGAAAAATATTTATATTTATTAAAAGCGATATATGAAAATTATGAAAGCTATTTACAAATAAATAATAAGATTGATTTTAATGATATGATAAATAAAGCTATTAAAGTATTAGACATGGGAACTATAAAAAAATATAAATATATTATTATTGATGAATATCAAGATATATCTTGGGCAAAGGGAATGTTGATTAAGAAAATTCAAGAAAAAACGGATGCTTCTATTTTGGCAATAGGTGATGATTGGCAATCTATTTATCGATTTACAGGTAGTGATTTATCAGTGTTTACTGATTTTGCTCAACATTTTCGATATACGAAAATTTTTAAATTAAATAATACTTATCGTAATTCTCAAGAATTATTAACTATTATGAATAAATTTATTATGAAAAATCAAAGTCAAGTAAAAAAAGATTTAATATCTTGTAAAAGTATTAGAACGCCACTTTTAATTTATTACTATGAAAAAAATCAAAAAACTGTTTTAACTAATATTTTAAAAAAAATAAAAGGTAATTATTTGATTTTGGGTAGAAATAATGACGATATTAATTTGTTGGCTAAAAAATATTATAAATATTTTATGACAGTACATAAAGCTAAAGGACTAGAAGCAGATAAAGTAATTATTGTCAATTTAGAAAATAGTAATTTGGGTTTTCCTAATAAAATAGTTGATGATGATATTTTAAAATATGTTAGTATTAAAGATGAATATTTATATGCTGAAGAACGAAGACTTTTTTATGTGGCTTTAACTAGAACTAAAACTTATAATATATTATTAGTTAATAAAAACAACCCTTCTATTTTTGTGGAAGAGTTAATTAAGGAAAATAAAGAATATATAAAAATAATGAATTAACATTTGCCAGTAGTTACATTTGATACATTGCTGTTAAAAAACATATTTGAAGTATTAGCATTAACCGCCTTTGTATTGTTCCTGACATTATTTATAATATTTCGTGTTATTCATAAAAAGGAATTTGTAGGACAACTAAAAAAAAGTTGTTTTTTCTTGACATTTTATTAATAATTTAATATACTATACTAGTAAACTTTTTCAGTATACTTATATAGGAGGTTTTATGGAAACAAGAGAGAAAATTATTGTGGCTGCGAGAGAATTATTTAATGAATTTGGTTATGAAAAAACAAGCATGGATTTGATAGCTAAAGAAGCTGGAGTTACGAAAAAAACAATTTATAGTTATTTTAAAGATAAAAATGCTTTAATAAATTATTTTTTTGCTGAGCATATTAAAGAAATTAAAACGATAATGGATAAAATATATTTGGAAGATTTACCTTTATCAGAGCGAATAAATAAAATGTTGTTAGCTATATTTGATTATAAATCTAATAATAAAGCTCTTGTTAACTTGGGTAAGGCTGCTAAACTATGGGGTGGTAAGTCTAATACTTTATTAATGAGATTAAATCATGAAATAGAACATGAAATTTATTTAAAACTAGAAGATGCTAGTAAAAAAGGATTAATTAAAGATTGTAATTTAAAATTAACAACTTTTATTATTTTTAGGATTTATGTTTCTGTGCTGTTTGAGTGGGATGAAGATATTAATAAAGAGGAGGCAACAAAAGAAATCATGGAATTCTTAAAATCTGGTTTTCTTAGATAGGGGGATATTATGATAAAAAAGTATAAGAAACTTATTATCATTTTGGGTATTATTATTTTACCTGTTATTTATAGTTTTTTTTATTTAAAGGCTTTTTGGAATCCTTATGGGAATATTGATAATTTAAAAGTAGCTTTAGTAAATTTAGATAAATGTGAAAGCGATTGTCAAAGTGATAAATTTATTAAAAAATTACAAAAAGAAAAAACTTTTACTTTTGAAGAAGTTTCTTTAAAAAAAGCTAAAAAAGGACTTATTGATAAAGACTATTATGCAATAATTACACTACCAGAAAATTTTACTTCTTCTTTAAGTGATAATAAAAATCAAGCTATTATAACTTATAGTCCAAATAAAAAAACAAATTACTTAGCTTCTCAAATTATCGGTACGGGGGTATCTAAAATTGAAAATAGTTTAAATACGGAAGTTAATGAACAAATTGTAAAAAAATTAATTAATAGTATTGAAGTATTCCCTAAAGAAATCGCCAAACTTGGTAGTTCTTTAACTTTATTTCAAGAAGGTAGTCAAAGGTTAAAAAGTGGAACTAATGATTTATATAATGGCTTAAACAATTTAACTGTTGGTTATGAAAAATTCCATGATGGAATTGCTACTTTAAGCAGTAATGGTAGTAAATTATTAACAGCTTATAAACAATTTGATGGAGCTTTGTCTGAAGTAGAAATTGGTCTTACAAATTTAAATGATAAAGCAAAGGAGCTTAATAATTTAAAAAGCGGTATTAATGATTTAAATGTTGCCAGTCAAAATTTTAATAATGGTTTTCAACAATATAATACTTTAAATATGACGGTTTTAGGGACTACTAATGAAATATATGATAAAATTATAAACTATGCGAACAACCATCCAGCACTTATGACAGATGAAGAATTCATCTTAATATTAGATGAACTTGAAAATAATAAAAAACAAATTAATAATTTGCCAAACATTAGTAATAATTTATTAACAAGCAGTAATGATTTTAATAATAATTTTAATCAATTAAATACTGAGGTTTTACAGCTTACCGAATTAATTAGTGCTGGTAACAATTTAACTTCTTCATTATCTTTATTGAAAGATAATTCTAGCAAAATATTAAATAGTTTTGATAAAATCAACCAGGGAATTTTAGCGTTAGATGATAATTCTAGGAAAGTATATAATGGTTTAAATAATTCAAAATCTGGCGCCAAGGCTTTAGATGATGGGGCTGAAACTTTAGATGATAATTTATCTATAGCCAAAGATACTTTGCAAGAAAAGCTTTCGAAAACAACAGATGATGTTAAAAAAATGGATAATTTAGGCGAATATGCTAAAGAGCCATTTAAAATAGAAGAAAAAGACTATGGTACTTATGATGAATATGGCATATTTTTCGCTCCTTATTTTATGTCACTTTCACTTTGGGTTGGTGGTATTATGATTATGATGGGCCTTTATTATGACCCTGATGGCCGTTTTAAGGTTTTAGGGCGTCATAGTCAAAATAAAATACTAAGATTAATTTTTTATAATATTATTGCGATTATCCAAGCTTTAATTTTGGGGTTCCTTTTAAAATTATGCCTAGGTTTTTCGGTAACTAATCATTTTCTTTATTATGGCTCTTGTATTTTAATATCAATGACATTTTTGGTAATTATTATGTTTTTATTCTTTAATTTTAAAGATGTTGGTCGTTTTTTAGCTTTAGTATTTTTAATTATTCAATTAACAGCTTGTGCCGGAACTTTTCCAATCGAAACAGTGCCAGAATTTTTTAAAATTATTTATCCAATTATGCCGATGACATATTCTGTCGATTTATTAAGAGAATCTTTTGTCAGTATTAACAGCGATTTTATTTTTAAAGATGTGATTGTTTTAGTATTTTTATTAATGATATTTATTGTTTTAATTATTGTTACTGGTTATTTAAAACAAAAAAAAGAAAAAATGATGGCTTGACATCTAGTAGGGTATTAGTGGTATAATGTAATTGTTTTAGTATTTTTAAATCTTAAAAGGTGGGTTATTATGGGTAATAAAGAATTAGCAGTAAAACTTATTCAAGCTAAACTAAATAAAAAATCTTTTTTAGAATATAAAGAGATTGCTGAGATTACTGGGTATCACCCCAAATATCTTTTAAAATTAAAAAAAGAAGTTGTTAATGGAACTATTAGTTTTGTTCATGGTAATAAAAACCGTGTTCCAGTAAATATTATGAGTGAAGAAGAAAAAAAGAAAATTATTGAACTTTATAAAAAAAGTAATGTTAGTATTAGAAAGTTCTGTAAATTTTATAATAATCGTAGTTATTCATGTATTTATAATTTATTAAAAGAAAATGGCTTATTGAAATAAACTATCTTTACATTTTTTGAAGATAGTTTTTTTGTCTTTTTTTGTAAGGTTAAAAAAGTGCTATTTAAAAGATGTTGGTAATAGTTTTTTATAGGAGGCAAAACTATGAAAACAGGTCTTACAGAAAAAGAAGTAGCTATAAATCGAAAAAAGTATGGTAACAATGAAATATCTAAAGTAGAAAGAGAAAGTTTTATAAAATTACTACTTTCGACTTTAGGTGACCCTATAATTAAAATTTTGCTAATTGCCTTAGCAATTAAAACTTTGTTTTTATTTCAAGATTTTGATTGGTATGAAACTATCGGAATTGTTATTGCAATTTTTTTAGCGTCTTTTATTTCAAGTATTTCAGAATATGGTAGCAGCAAGGCTTTTGAAAAACTAAGTGAAGAAGCCGCGAAAACAAGAGTTAAAGTAAAAAGAAATAATAAATTTCAGGAAATACCGATTGGGGAAGTAGTTGTAGGAGATATTATTAATTTAGAAGCTGGTGATGAAGTTCCTGCTGATGGTTATCTTTTAAATGGTAATATTATGATTAATGAATCTAATTTAAATGGCGAAATGCAAGAAATTGCTAAAGGAGTAAACTCTTTAGTATATAGATCAACGGTGATTTATAGTGGACAGGCAATAATGGAAGTAACAAAAGTTGGCGATGATACTTTATATGGAAAGTTAGCTAAAGAAGTGCATGAGAAAACCCCAGATAGTCCTTTAAAAATTAGACTGACAAAATTAGCTAAACAAATTAGTAAACTTGGATATATAGGTGCTGGTTTAGTTACTTTATCTTATTTGTTTTCCGTGTTTATTATTGATAATAATTTTAATATATCTAATATTATAGAAGATATTACTAATATGCCTTTAGTTTTTGGCCATTTATTACATGCTTTAACTTTAAGTGTAACAATTATTGTAGTAGCAGTTCCCGAAGGTCTTCCGATGATGATTACTTTAGTTCTTTCTTCAAATATGAAAAGAATGCTTAAAAATAATGTTTTGGTGCGAAAATTAACTGGTATTGAAACTGCAGGAAATATTAATATATTATTTACTGATAAAACAGGAACGATTACGAAAGGTAAATTAGAAGTTATTAAAATAAGTGATGCTTTAGGTAATTTTTATACTAATGAAAAGGAATTAAAAAATAATGCAGCGTTTTATAAACTAGCAAAACTTTCTTGCCAAGCTAACAATAGTAGTTTTTATACCGATGAAGGTATTATTGGTGGAAATATAACTGATAGAGCGTTATTAAGTTTTTTTACAGAAACGAATTTTAATTATCAAAAAATAAAAACTATTCCTTTTTCTAGTTCTAACAAATATGCGATGACGACGATTAAAATTGATGAAAAAAAGGTTAATTTAGTTAAAGGCGCTCCCGAAATCATTATCAAAAATTGTTCGCATTATTATGAAAAAGGGCGAAAAAATGGCTTTTTTGCTAAAGAAAAAATGATGAAGATGGTTAGCGATGCCGCCAAAAAAGGTATTCGCGTTTTGGCATTAGCTACTTCAGAAAGTTCTAGTAAGCTATCGCGTCTAGTTTTAATTGGTTTTGTTTATATTAAAGATGAAGTGCGGCCAGAAGCTATTTCTGGGTTAAAATTAATAAATAGTGCGGGTATTCAAACTATTATGATTACTGGTGATAATTTAGAAACAGCGAAAGTAATCGGTCAGGAAGTTGGACTTATTACGAGTAATGAAGATATTATTATGACCAGTTATGAATTTAATAAAAAAACTGATGCCGAAGTGATGAAGCTTTTACCTAATTTAAAGATTTTAGCGCGTTCTTTACCACAGGACAAAAGCCGATTAGTAAGAATTGCTCAGGCAAAGGGATTAGTTGTTGGTATGACGGGTGATGGAGTTAATGATGCCCCTGCTTTAAAGAAAGCTGATGTGGGATTTGCCATGGGTAGCGGAACAGAAGTTGCTAAAGAAGCTAGTGATGTAGTAATTTTAGATGATAATTTGCTTTCGATTTCTAACGCGGTTTTGTACGGTAGAACGATATTTAAAAGCATTAGGAAATTTATTGTTTTTCAATTAACTATTAATTTGTGTGCGGTTAGTATTTCAATTATAGGTCCTTTTATAGGCGTAGAAACACCGGTGACAGTTATTCAAATGCTGTGGATAAATATGGTTATGGATACTTTAGCGGGACTAGCTTTTTCTTTTGAACCGGCCCTTAAAGAATATATGCAGGAAAAACCAAAGAAAAAGGATGAACAAATTATCAATACTTATATGAAAGAGGAAATTTTAGTAACTGGTACTTATTCAGCTATATTGTGCATTTTATTTTTGAAATTACCATTTTTCCACCATATTTTTCGAGATGGAAGCAATGATGAATATTTGATGACGGCGTTTTTCGGTTTGTTTATTTTTATGGGAATATTTAATGCCTTTAATGCTCGTACCCATCGTTTAAATTTATTCGCGCATATTACGAAAAACAAAGTGTTTCTATTAGTTATTTTGTTTATTTTAATTGTGCAAGTATCTTTGATCTATTATGGAGGCAATACTTTTAGAACATATGGACTTAATTTTTTAGAATTTGAAATTATGGTACTACTTGCGATGACCGTTATTCCAATTGATTGGGGACGAAAACTTTTATTAAGAAAGAAAGGGCAAATAGGGGGTGTATGAATTTGACTTTTAAATTTTAAATGATTATAATAAAATTTAGAGGTGATAACTATGGATAATTTTCGTTATACTAAGGTTTTAGAAGCTTTAAAAAATAAAAAATGGAAAGTTATTGTACCAACAGTTTTTCTAAGTGCGACTTTGGTTTTGTCTGGTTGCGCCACTACGGAAAAAACTGATGAAAATATTTCTAATGATGTGGCTGTAGAAACGACTACTGAGGAAGTAATTGAAGAATCTAATGGATTTGTTGATGCAGTTAATGATGCTTATGAAAAATCTATGGAAGCTGATACAATGGTCCAGCAAGCGATTACTGGAACGATGGAACTAGGCAAATCTATTGTAAATGCAACTGATGAATACCGACAAACAGAGACTTATAAAGAGGATGTAGCAAGATTAAAAACGGAATTTGACGCTATTGTAAATTTCTTACTTGGTAAAACTGAAATAAATGGTTATACAATTAAAGATGTTGGCTCGGAAACATTAGAGACAGCAAAAGATGCTGTATCATATTTAGATGGGGTTATTGAAAGTTATATTCCTGACTATAAAGATAAAGCTAAAGAAAAATTATCGGAACTTGGAAATTTGGCTTGGGATAAAGCCACAGATTTTGGGGCTATTTTATACAATAAGGGACAAGATTTTAAAGATGAAGTATTAGAGAAAAGTAAAGGGTTATAAAAATTCTTTATTTTTTTATTTAAAAAAATTGCCAAATATTGGAAAATATGATATATTTAATATGAATAATAAAGGTGGAAGGTAATATTTATGATAAATTTTATTGTATGCGATGATGATAAAAAATATTTGAAAATGGTTAAAGATATAATAGATAAATATATGATGAAAAATCAATTAGATTACAAAACTCATTTGTTTTCTGATTATGATGATGATTTTATGCAGAAGGTTAATAGCAAATTACCTTTTAAAATATATATTTTAGATATTGAAACTAAAACTAGGTCAGGAATAGATGTAGCAAGAATAATTAGACATAAAGATATCGATAGTATAATTATATTTTTAACTGGTCATGAAGAATTGGGCCATTTAGTGATTAAAGATGATTTCATGTTTTTATCATTTATTAATAAATTTGATAGTTGTGAGCAAAGACTTGCTAAGGCGTTGCATAAAGCGTTAAAAGTTTTAAAGATAAGGCCACAAATAAGATTTAAGGATAATGGTGTTTCTTATACTTTAGCGCTTGATGATATTTTATATATTACAAGAGATAGTGTTGATAGAAAATGCATTATTAAAACTGATGATTTAGAATTTAGAGTAGGAAAAACTCTTAACGCCATGTTAGAGTTATTAAATGCTAATTTTGTACAAACGCATAGGTCTTGTATTGTAAATACAATGAGGGTAGCTGCTTTAAATAAGAAGAAAAAACTTATTACTTTTGATAATGGGGAAGTTATTGATTTGTTGTCAGA
>CALVIK010000011.1 GCA_944329545.1 uncultured Bacilli bacterium | reverse complement strand
TTTTTAATATTTGGTGGACATTTCATAAAAATCCGAACCAATTTTTAATTTTATTAATATTGATTTTTCCCTTTATTTATGCGTTCTTTCCACAACATTGTTTATATTTCTTTCCCGAACCACATGGACAAGGATCATTTCTACCAATTTTTTTTACGCGTTTTGGTTGTTGTTTTTTTACCTTATTAGGGTTTTCCACAGCTTTGCCTTTAGCAACTTGCTCTCTTTCAATATTTTGTCTAATTTCAGCTTTGACTAAAAATCTTGTAACATCCATATCGATAGTATCTAATAAGTTATCAAACATTTCATAACCTTCTTTGGTATAAGCCCGAAGTGGATTTTCCTGCGCATACCCTCGAAGACCAATACCTTCACGAAGCAAACTCATTTCATTAATATGTTCCATCCAATGCGTATCAATTACTCGTAAAGAAATTGCTTTTTCAAATTCGTTTTTAATTTCATCAGGAATTTCTTTAATTTTATTTTCATATTCTGAAACAATTTCATCATAAATTGTTTGTACTAAGTTATCTGCTTGTAATTCTTCTAATTCATTTAATTCTAAAGGATCTCTTAATAAATTTTGATTAACCGATTCTAAAATTTCACTTATATCTAAGCCTGTTAAAGTATTATTTTCTCCCATATGACTATAAACAATAGCTTCTATGTGATTTCTAAAACTTTTTAAAACTTCTTCGTGAATAGAATCACCATCTAAAATTTCATTTCTTTTACCATAAATAATTGTTCTTTGATTATTAATAACATCGTCATACTCAAGCAAATGTTTACGCATATCAAAGTTATTACCTTCCACTCGTTTTTGCGCTGATTCAATAGTTCTAGAAAGCGATTTGCTTCTTAAAGCAATATCACCATTAAAGCCTAATTTTTGTAACATCGCTTTAGCACTATCAGTTCCGAACCTTACCATTAAATCATCTTCAAAAGAAACATAAAATTGCGTAATTCCTGGATCACCTTGACGGCCAGAACGACCTCTAAGCTGATTATCAATACGCCTTGATTCATGTCTTTCAGTTCCTAAAACACATAATCCACCAAGTTCTTTAATGCCATCGCCAAGCTTAATATCAGTACCACGACCGGCCATATTAGTAGCAATAGTAACAGCCCCTCTTTGGCCAGCTTTCGCAATAATTTCAGCTTCACGAGCATTATTTTTAGCATTTAACACTTCGTGCGCAATTTTTTCTTTTTTTAGCATCTGACTAATAAGTTCACTATGCTCAACCGCCACAGTACCAACTAAAATAGGTTGTCCTGTTTCATGTCGTTTTTTTATTTCTTTAACAATAGCGTTATATTTATCTTTTTCAGTAGCATAAATTAAATCACTTAAATCTTCACGAATAACTGGTTTGTTAGTTGGAATAGTAATAACATACATATTATAAATAGTTCTGAACTCTTCTTCCTCAGTTTTCGCTGTACCGGTCATTCCTGAAAGTTTATGATACATTCTAAATAAATTTTGGAAAGTAATTGTCGCTAAAGTTTTAGTTTCTTCATTTATTTGAACACCTTCTTTAGCTTCAATAGCTTGATGAAGACCTTCCGAAAAATTTCTACCAGGCATCAAACGACCAGTAAATTGATCAATAATAATTATTTTATCATCTTGAACTACATAATCAAAATCTTTTTTCATGCTAAAATTAGCTTTTAAAGCTTGATTAATAAAATGAACTAAAGTAGTATGTTCAATATCATACAAATTTTTTAAATTAAAGTGTTTTTCGGCTTTTTCAATACCTACAGAATCTAGAGAAACAGCTTTTGTTTTTTCGTCATATATATAACCGTTATTTTCTTTTAAAGTTTTCGCAAATTTATCAGCTTGAATATATAAATTAGCTGATTGCATCTTACCACCAGAAATAATAAGAGGAGTTCTAGCTTCGTCAATTAAAACAGAATCAACCTCGTCAATAATAACAAAGTTAAGTGGTCTTTGAACGCGGTCAGAAGCTCTAACTACCATATTATCTCTTAAATAATCAAAACCAATTTCATTATTAGTTGAATACATAATATCACAGTTGTAAACTTCTCTTTTTTCAGCAGGTGTGAGTTCGCGATAATTAACTCCAACAGTTAGTCCTAAAAACTTATAAATTTGTCCCATCCATTCAGCATCACGACCAGCTAAGTATTCATTAACCGTAATAATATGCACACCTTTACCAGTAAGTGCATTTGTATAAGCTGGAAGAACTGATGTTAAAGTTTTACCTTCACCCGTTTTCATTTCAGCAATATTACCAAAATGAATAGCAAGTCCACCAATTAACTGCACATAATAAGGTTTTTCACCAATAACTCTATAAGCGGCTTCTCTCGCAACAGCAAAAGCTTCTGGCAAAATATCATCTAATTCTTCGCCTTTAGTTAACCGATTTTTAAATTCCTCCGTTTTACTTTGTAGTTGTTTATCTGTTAACTTTTGTATATCTTCATCTAACGCCTCTATTTTATCGGCTATTTCTTTAAATTTTTCCAATTCTTTATATTCATGATCAAATATTTTTTTCAAAAATTTCATATATGTCATCCTTTCATGCTATATAATATTTTATCAAAAAACCGAGAAAAAAAACAGTCTTTCAAAGAAAAAAAGGTTATAAAACCTTATTTTTCTTTAATAACACCATAGTTACCATCATTACGCTTATAAATAAGTTCAATATCACCACTTTTGGAATTACGATAAATAAAGAATTCGTGATCGATTAAGTTCATTTGTAAAATTGCTTCATCTTCACTCATTGGTTTTAATTCAATCGTTTTTCTTTTAACAACTTTACTTTTATCTTCTTCTTGTTTTGTAACTTCAAAGTCCATTGCAAAATCAATGGCTTTTTCTTTTAAAGCTTTTTTATTCATACGCGTTTTATTTTTTCTTATTTGTCTTTCAATTTTATCAAAAACCAAATCAATAGTTGCATATAAATCTTTGTTCATATCTTCAGCCCGTAAAATCATTCTTTTCGCAGGAATTGTTACTTCTGTCACAAACATTGGGCCAGCAGGCTTAATAACAATTGTTGCCATTAAATCGTCAGGCGCATCAAAATATTTGTTTAGCTTTTCTAGTTTGTTTTCAGCATAACTATTAATCGCCTCTGTAACTTTTATTTTTTTTCCATGAATTTTATATTTCATATCATCATCCTCCTAATTACATTATAGCATATTTCCTTAATAAATACTATGCAATAACTTTGAAAAAAGAAAAAAACTACACTAATGTAGTTTGAATTTCAATAACATTTTTCGCTTGTAAGCCTTTATCGGTTCTAACTAAGTCAAAGTCAACATATTGGCCTTCAACTAATGTTTTATAACCAGGCGTTCTAATCGCTGAATAATGTACGAAAATATCTTCTAAGTCACCATACTCAATAAAGCCATAGCCTTTGTCATTGTTGAACCATTTCACTTTACCACGCACTGTAACATCTCCCTTCTAGTAATTCCTTTACACTTTTAATATACCGCATCGGGAATATAAAAAGCAAGATAAAGCATACATCAAACTTCGACATTTTTTTGCGCAAATAGTAATTATTATTTTGAAATTCTTAAGGTTAACCCATTTTAGTAAGTTTATTAAGGGATAGGCACATCATATATATATAAAAGACATATAATGTTAATTTTAAAACAACTATACTAAAGTAGCCACAACATTTTCCAAACAACTAGCTTTTCTAAGCCGTTTAAAACTACAAGGAAAATCATTTGGCAGGCTACAATAATGTTGTTTTAACAAGAAATACTGAGTAGAAATATAAGTAGGATGTTGATAAATGTGTTTTGTTATGCAGTAGCAACCACTTATTTTCTGAAACTCTTTTCCATGATTATACATTATATTTTCTCCCTCTTCCAGTAATTCCATTTACACCAATGTGCCTAACTCACCGACAGATGTGTGCACCCAATAGTCGGTACTTAGAATTTTATCATAACTGAGCAAAAAATGTCTCTTCTTGTCTAAAATAGTCTATTTTTTGTCTCAAGCGGGCAAAGTACTACGGTTCGTTATATTAATTTGGCAATTAAAACATATTTTGCAAAATTTCAGGCAAAAGCTTATTCTTAAAATAACTATAATGATATCATTAAAACATCAAATAGAAAGTAGTGAGTTGTATGAAGGGATTGATTATTAATAATTCACTAGCCCTAATTAAAAAGAATTTCCCAGATTATTCAGATGAAAAAATGGAAGAAATCGAATATGGCCTAGTGGGACTTTACTTAACAATTACTAAAACTATAATAATCTTATTAATTGCCTTATTACTGGGCATCTTAAAAGAAGTTATTATATTTATGATTATTTATAACATCATCAGGGCCTCATCTTTTGGATTACATGCTACCAAAAGTTGGATATGTTTAGTAATGTCTAGTTTAATATTTTTATCAATTCCCTTTTTGTGTGATTTACTAACATTACCTATTTGGTTGAGGATAACTATTGGTATTATCTGCACGCTATTAATATTTAAAAATAGTCCAGCAGATACTGAAAAAAGACCAATAGTTAATCCAAAAAGAAGAAAGATATACAAAGTTGTATCAACTATTATTGCAGTTATCTTTGTTATTCTTTCTATTACCCTAACTGATAAGTTTTTGATTAACTCATTTATCTTTGCTTTGGTTATACAGTGTTTTATGATATCTCCATTTATCTATAAAATATTTAACCAGCCTTATGATAATTATAAAATTTATCAGTTAAAAGAAAATTAAAAAGGAGGGAGTGAAAAGCTATGATGGGAGCAATAGCATCTTTCCTAGCAGGAGCAGGTTCATTCTTTGCTGGTTTGGGTAGCCAAGCATGTATGTCATGGATTTTAGATGAACCAAAATGCCCAAAAAGCCTAATTAAGTAGGTAATAAAATACTAAAACACTTAAAAATAACTTACTATACCCGTTAAGTTATTTTTTTATGATTTTATATTTTTACTTTTAATCTTTGCGTTATTCTATCCTTAATAACTTCACATTCATTTTCAATATTTTTGTTTTCCTTAACTATTTTATTTACTAAACTAAGACCATAACCATGTTCGCCGCCTTTAGTGGTATATTTAGATTTAAATAATTTTTCCAAATCTAACACGCCTTCAAAATTATTAGTAATATCAAAACATAAATAACCATTCATAATATAAACTTCAACAAATATATTTTTCTTCTTTAAATTTTCTACAGCTTCAATTGCATTATCTAAATAAACGCCTAAAATAGTACAAGCATCTCTTACTAAAAAATCATCCATATCAATTAAATCAGCAGTTCTAACTTCATTGGAAATAATAAACTTATATTTAATTTTAAGTTCGGCAATTTTACATATTTTAGGATAAAGAATAGAACGAAATCTAGCATCTGGTATTTTATATGCTTTATTCATAATGGTTTCGTCATCTTTAATTTTCTCCGCAATAACTGCCTCAATATAACTAACTATCTTAGGATCTTTAACCATATTCTTAATAGTTAATAATTGATTTTTATTTTCATGAGTAGATACTCTAAATTTATCTAATATTTCTTCATATTCTTTTAAACTAGTAATACTAACTTGATATTTATTTTTAGTTCTCATATATTTATCCTCCGCCATCGCAAATTTTACTACCATAAACAAAAATATTAAAGCCATTATTGTATTAGTAATTAAAACAACATAAACCGGAAATTTCATATAACTTTCGTATGTTGATATTGCAGCTACCATAATAATCATTATACAGTAAACTATTATTTCTTTTTTCCGCATTAAAGAAGTTGATGAAAGTAAAAAATTATAAAACTTATTTGGTAGTTTTGTAAACAAAAAACCGAAAGCAAATATATCAGTTAAAATATTAACTAGTAAACCTCCAAACAAATTATTATTTAATACTTCCATAGCACTTTCACTATAAACTACAGATATCAAAATAGACGAAATTACTTCGGCTAGCATCACAACAATTTGTGAAACAACTACTGCCATGATTATATTTTTTATTTTTATATCAAATAGATAATAACAAACAAAAATAAAAAACAAAGACATTAAAATAGCTTTTATTAAACCTATAACAAAAAAATTTAAAATCACACCAATTGTAGTAAGCATAATTATAGCTATAAAAATATATTTTTTCGTAATTTTTAAACTTTTCTCCAATAAAACATACCAGCAATAAAAATAAAATATAATTAAAAATAAACCTCCCACGCCATATAATATAACTTGTTCTATCATTTAAATGTACAACTCCTTCATATAAGTATCTGACAACAAATCAATAACTTCCCCATTATCAAAAGTAATAAGTTTTTTCTTCTTATTTAAAGCAGCTACCCTCATTGTATTTACAATACAAGACCTATGCGTTTGTACAAAATTAGCATTTAATA
>CALVIK010000010.1 GCA_944329545.1 uncultured Bacilli bacterium | reverse complement strand
CCGTGCCGCTGGCTACCTCCTCGACAGCAGCAACGCGAGCGATTCTGGCGGCGTTCGGCCGGCCGCATATCTAAGCTCTGGCCTCACCTTATCTGGGCAGGGAACTTTGGAAGATCCATTTGTTCCGGAAGCATAGAACACTAAATATATGACATAAATGGCAAGCTCATGCAACGCATGAGTTTGGGAACGGGACGAGCGAAAGCGATGTCTCGAAAACTTCCGGTTTCCTCGCCTACGGAGAAACCGGAACGAAAAAAATGGGGATATCAATATGGGGTAATACTAATGAATTAGGACTGTTATTCCTCTCGCCTAATGCTGATAATTCCAATCAAGTTTGGAATGTCAATGACGATGGCAACCTCAACAACAACAACGCGAACAATTCTAACGGTGTTCGGCCGGCCAACTCTCTAAAAGACTATGGTTTATGAACCAATAAGGTCATAAAGAAAAGATTAGAGAATAAGTATTATCCCTTGTAAATGGTTAGGGTTTCATATACCGTTAATAAAATCATTTACAAAAAAATAAATATAGTCAGAGATATCTCTAATAAAAAAAGTTTATAATTATTTCGAATGAAAAACTATAAATTTAGAAATTTTGAAAAAGATATGATATGATAAAAACTATATTTTAAGCAGTATCAAAATATAGTGAGAATAATATTAAAGGTTTATATTTATTAAAAATATAAACTTTGATAGTAGTTCTTGCTATAGATACTGCTTTTATTTTTAAATATTTATACAAGGAAGGGTGTAGTATGAAAGTTATTGATGTATATAATGAAAATAAAGCAAAATATTCAAAATATGTTATTTTAATTAAGGTTGGTATTTTTTACGAAACTTATAATGAAGATGCTTATATTTTAAATAATTTATTTAATTATAAAATAAGAAATATTAACAATGTTAAACAAGTTGGTTTTCCTGTTAATAGTTATGATAAAGTTATTACAAAATTAAATAAATTTAAAATTAACTATTTAATTATTGATAAAGAGATTATCAGAAAAAAATTTAATAAAAATAATTATAATGAATTTTTAAACAAAAATTTATCTCTTGATGAAAGAATAAATAATATTTATAGTAAACTTAATGTTTTAAAGGAAAAATCTAATATTAATCAAATATTAAATAGAATTGAGGATATATTATGAAAGATAATTTAAAAATAATTTCTAATTTTAAAAAAACTATTCTTTATTTAGATAAAATAATTGTTAATTTTCCTAATAATGAAAAAGTTTTAAAAGATAAAATAAGTCATGCGATGTATGATGTTTTAGAATATATGTATATGGCTAATGAGGTTAATAATTATAATAGGGTTTTATATCAAAAGAAAATTGTTAGTAAAATTAAAATGATAGATTTTTATTTAAAAATATCTTGTGATAAAAAATATATTTCTTATAAGAAGTACCAAAAGGTATGTAATCATTTGCTTAATAATCTAAAACTAATATATGGGTGGATTAAGTATGAAAAGATATAATAATTTATACAATGTTAGTATTAATGATATTAATGAAATTTATAAAAAAGTAAGAAGTAATACTAAAAATAAATATAAAATTTATAAATTTGAAGAGTTTTATTCTATTAATATTGCTAGAGTAAAAAAGGTTTTTGATGATAATAACTATAATGGTGGTATTTATAATATTTTTTTGATAAGAGAACCAAAGTACCGAATAATAATGAGTCAAAGTATATTTGATAAATTAATTAATCATGTAGTAGCTTGTAAATTTTTATTACCTGTTTTAGATAAAAGCTTAATAAATACTAATGTGGCTACTAGAAAGGGCAAAGGAACTCATTATGGTATTAAATATTTAAAAAAATATTTAAATGAGTTAAAAGGAAGCACTATATATGCTTTAAAGTTTGATATTAGTAAATACTTTTATAGTATTGATCATTCAATATTAATAAAATTATTAAAAAGTAAAATAAAGGATAAATGTGTTATTAATATTTTAACTAATATAATAAATTCAACCGATAGAGAATATGTAAATGATGAAATTAATAAATTAAAAGAAAAAGAACTTTTAAAAGTAAAAAAATCTAATTTAAATGAAAAAATAAAATCACAAAGAATAGAAGAAATACAAAGAATTCCTTTATATGAACAAGGTAAAGGCTTACCTATTGGTAATATGACCAGTCAAATATTAGCTATTTTTTATTTGAATGAACTTGATCATTATATAAAAGAAAAGTTAAAAATAAAATATTATATAAGGTATATGGATGATGGGGTATTACTTAGTAATAATAAAGAATACTTAAAATATTGTTTAGAAGAAATTCAAAAACTAATAAAAAAATATCAATTAAAATTAAATAATAAAACTAAAATAATAAATGTTACAAAAGAAGGTATCGATTTTTTAGGTTTTAGATTTTATATCATTAATAATAAATTAATTATGAAAGTTAGAAATGATATTAAAAAAAGATTTAAAAGAAAAATGAAAGCTATTAAAAAAGGAATAATTTCTAAAGAAAAAAGTTTACAAATAAGTAATAGTTATAAAACTCATTTTAAATATGGTAATTGTTATTACATATATCAAAATAATATTAAATTTATCTAGTTATTGGTTAATTAATCGGTAACTTATTTTTTATAAAAAGCAACTATTTTTTTAAAATTATTGTTATCTTTTAAACAATATGATAAACTTAAAATAGAGGTGGTTATATGCTATATGTAGTCGTAGGAATTATTTTAATAATTTTAATTTATGTTTTTATTATGTATAATGCTTTTGTAAGGATCGACAATAAAGTTGAAGAAGCATTTTCTACAATGGATATTTATTTAAAAAAAAGATGGGATTTGGTTCCTAATTTAGTAGAAACTGTTAAAGGTTATGCTACTTATGAAAGCCAAACTTTAAGGGAAATTACCAATTTAAGAAAAATTAATTATGAGGCTTTATCTTATAAAGAAAGATTAAATACTAGTAATAAAATTAATGCTTATATTGGTAAAATAATGGCTATAGCTGAAAATTATCCTGAATTAAAAGCCAATAATAATTTCTTAAAATTAAGCGAAGAATTAACAAATATTGAAAATGATATCGCTAATGCTAGAAAATACTATAATGGTTGCGTTCGGCAATTTAATAATAAAGTTGAAATGTTTCCTAATAGTATTTTAGCTAAAATATTTGGTTACACTTCTAAAAAATGGTTTGAAGCTAAAGCTAGCGAAAGAGAAAGCGTGCAGGTGGAACTATGAAAAAAGCAATTTTTGTTTTAATTTGTTTATTTGTTTTTCCATTTACAGTAAATGCTAGTGATTATGAAATCACTAATTACGATGTTAAAATTAAAGTAAATGAAAATAATACTTTTAATATTAAAGAAGTGATAACAGCTAATTTTAATGTACCTAAACATGGTATAAAACGCTCTTTACCGATGCGTAATGAAATAAATAGAGAAGATGGAACAAAAGAAACTAACTATGCAAAAATAAGTAACATTGATGTTGATGCTACTTTTGAAGTTTATAACGAAAACAATCAAAAAATCATTCAAATAGGTGATGCTGATAAAACCGTTACTGGCATGCACACTTATACTATTAGTTACGATTATGCCCTTGGCAAAGACCATACGACAGCTTATGATGAATTTTATTATAATTTAATTGGTACAAAATGGGATACTAGTATTAGTAATGTAACCTTTGAAATAACCATGCCTAAAAAATTTGATGAAACAAAATTAGGCTTTTCAACAGGAAAAGCTGGAACAGTAGGCACCGATAATATTTATTATACAGTTAATGATAAAGTCATAACTGGAGCTTATTATGATACCTTAAACGCTTATGAAGGTATAAATATTAGATTAGAACTACCAGAAGGTTATTTTACGCCAGAAGGGAACACTTTTAACATTATAAATATTATTTGTATAATATTACCAATAATATTCTTGCTTATTTCTATATTTTTATGGCACAAATTTGGTAGAGATGAAGAAGTAATTGAAACTGTGGAATTTTATCCGCCAGAAGGTTTTAATAGTTTAGAACTAGGCTTTTTATATAAAGGGAAAGCTGATAATTTTGATGTAGTTTCTTTACTTATTTATTTAGCGAATAAAGGATATATTAAAATTACCGAAATCGAAGAAAAAGTATTATTTGTTAAAACAAAAAGTTTTAAAATTACAAAAGTAAAAGAATATGATGGGAATAATCCAGAAGAAAAAGCCTTTTTAAATGGTCTTTTCACTCCTAAAATTAGCCTTTTTGAACAAAATAATGTTCCAACTTCAGAAGTAACTTTGTCTGATTTGCAAGATAATTTTTATCTAACAGTTAATAAAATATTACAAAGCGTTAATACTAAAGAAAACAAAAATAAAATCTTTGAAAAATCGGCAAGTAATAAAAGAATATTTATCATCTTAATGCTTATTGCCACATTTTGTTTAATAACTATTCCACCATATTTAGAGTATGGTGAGCAAGGCACTTTAATCCCCGCTTTAATTTTTCCAGGATTTGGCTTTACGATTATGTTCTATATGCTTTTTAGCGAATCTAATAACATTTATGTTAATGGCAAGCCACGCCGTTCATCTATTTTGACAAAAATATTTGGAATTTTTTGGGGAGTTTTATTTGGTGGAATTCCGTTTATAATTTTTGTTTTACCATCATTACTTATTAATTACATTTATTTAATTATTTATATAATTGGAGTAATAACAATTTTGGGTATGATTATGTGTTTAAAATATTTGCCAAAAAGAACTAAATATGGTAATGAAATGTTAGGTAAAATAAAAGGCTTTAAAAATTTCTTAGAAACTGCTGAAAAAGAAAAATTAGAAACTTTAGTTATGGAAAAACCAACTTACTTTTATGACATATTGCCTTACACTTATGTTTTGGGGATTTCTGATAAATGGATAAAACAATTTGAAAATATTACTTTAGAACCGCCAACTTGGTATTATGGTAATGCCGCTTTTAGTTATGCGACTTTCAGTACTTTTATGAACGATACAATGTCTTCAGCAGCCTCAGCTATGACTTCTAGTCCTTCATCATCTTCTGGTGGCGGTGGCTCATCTGGCGGTGGTTCTGGTGGAGGCGGCGGAAGCTCATGGTAGGAAGATTTTTATCTTCTTTTTATTTTGTACAAAAATGTAAAAAAACTTCTAAAAAACTATTGATTTTCATATAATTTTGTTGTAAAATTAATTATGTGTGGCTGCGTTGATGTGCGAGGTTGCTGATACACCAGGTTAAGTTGCTAAATAAATTAACTTAGTATTGGGTTTTCGTACGGAGCATGTCTATACTAGATATAGGCGAGAGGAGGATACAATAATGTCTAAACAAAAAGTTCGTATTAAGCTAAAAGCATTTGAACATAAAAATTTAGATGCGGCGTGCGCTAAAATTGTGAACACAGTTAAAAGAACTGGCGGCGAAGTTAGTGGTCCAGTACCACTTCCAACTGAAGTAGAAAAAATCACAATTTTAAGAGCGGTTCACAAATATAAAGATTCGCGTGAACAATTTGAAAGAAGAACACATAAAAGACTTATTGATATCAATAATCCAAGTAAGGAGACTATCGATGCTTTAACGCATTTAGATATTCCAAGCGGTGTTGATATTCAAATTAAATTATAGGAGGAATGTATATGAAAGGAATCTTAGGTCGTAAATTAGGAATGACTGAAGTATTTGATCAAGATGGTAAACTTATTCCCGTAACTGTTGTTGAAGTTACTCCTAATGTTGTAACACAAATAAAAACAAAAGAAACTGATGGTTACGATGCTATTCAACTTGGTTTTGATACTAAAAGAGAAAAGTTAGCGACAAAAGCTTCTATTGGAATTACCAATAAAGCAAACACTACACCTAAGCGCTTCTTTAAAGAAATTAGAGGTGTGAATACTGATGATTATACTCTAGGTGAGGAAATCACAGCTGATATTTTCACTAGAGGTGAAATGGTCGATGTCACAGGAACTACTAAGGGTAAAGGGTTCCAAGGTGTTATTAAAAGACATGGCCAACAAAGAGGGCCAATGGGCCATGGGTCACATTATCATAGACGCCCAGGTTCAATGGGTACAATGAGACCAATGCGTGTATTTAAAGGTAAAAAATTACCTGGTCACATGGGAACACTTACAGTAACTATTCAAAATTTGGAAATCGTAAAAGTTGATACAGAAAATAATGTTATTTTAGTAAAAGGAAATATTCCAGGTCCTAAAAAATCATTAGTTATTATCAAAAGTGCGGTTAAAAATATGGGTAAAGTTAATGAAAGACCAGAACTTGTATCTTGGGTTAAAGAAGAAGTTAAAGAAGCTCCAGTAGAAAATACGGTAGTAGAAGAAACTTCAAAGGAAGAAAAAGCAGGTGAATAATATGGGAAAATTAGCTGTATTAAATATTAAAGGTGAAAAAGTAAGTGAGATTACTTTAAATAAAAATGTTTGGGACATTACACCAAACGATGCTGTATTATATGATGCTATCGTTTTAGCAATGGCTTCTAGGAGACAAGGAACTCATGATACAAAAACCCGTAGTGAAGTAAGTGGTGGCGGAAGAAAACCTTACCGTCAAAAAGGAACTGGTCATGCAAGACAAGGCTCTATAAGAGCGCCACATTACCCAGGTGGTGGGATTGTATTTGGACCACATCCAAGAAAATATAATAAAAAACAAAATAGAAAAGAAAGAGTATTAGCTTTAAAATCAGCTTTAGCTTATAAAAACATTAATAAAGAAATTATTGCTTTAGATAATTTAAAATTAGAAAGCAATAAAACAAAAGAAATGTTAAAAGTGTTAGCTGCTATTAAAGCTAGTAAAAACATTTTAATCGTTACAAACGAACTTGATGACAATGTTATCTTAGCTTCGCGTAATATTCCGAATACGGTATTACTTGGAACTAACGAAATCAGCGTTTTAGATGTAATTGCTGCTGATACTTTAGTAATTACAACAGACGCTATTAAAGCAGTAGAGGAGGTGCTTGGTTAATGAATTACCGTGATATTATTAAAGCGCCAATCGTTACAGAAAAATCTTCTGATTTAGCAAAAAACAATGTTATCACTTTTAGTGTTGATATTCGTGCTAATAAAACACAAATTAAACAAGCAGTGGAAAACATCTTCGATGTTAAAGTAGAAAGTGTTAATACTATTAATACAAAACCTAAAACAAGAAGAGTGGGCCGTTATGCTGGTAAAACAAATAAAGTAAAAAAAGCAATTGTTAAATTAAAAGAAGGAAGTTCAATCGAACTTTAATCTGATAGGAGGAATAGTATGGCTATAAAATCATATAAACCAATAACTAATGGCCGTAGAGGAATGACAACTTTAGTAAATGAAGAAATTACTAAAAAAACTCCGGAAAAATCATTAGTTGTAACAGTTAAAAAATCAGGTGGTCGTAACAATCAAGGAAAAATAACTGTAAGACATCATGGTGGCGGAGCCAAAAGAAAATATCGTATTATTGATTTTAAAAGAAATAAAGACGGTGTTATTGGTACTGTTGCTAGTATTGAGTACGATCCAAATAGAAGTGCTAACATTGCTTTAATTAATTATGCCGATGGCGAAAAAAGATATATAATCGCCCCTAAAGGCTTAAAAGTAGGAATGAAAATTGAAAGTGGTGAACACGCTGATATTAAAGTTGGTAATAGTTTGCCACTTGGAAATATTCCTGAAGGTACATTAGTACACAATATTGAATTAAAACCTGGCAAAGGTGGTCAAATGGCAAGAAGTGCTGGAACAAGCGTACAAATTCTTGGCCATGAAGGAAAATATACTTTACTTCGTTTAAATAGTGGTGAAGTAAGAAAAGTTTTAAGCGTTTGCCGTGCTACTATTGGTGAAGTTGGTAATGCTGATTATAACTTAGTAAATTTAGGAAAAGCTGGTCGTAAAAGACATTTGGGTATTCGCCCAACAGTTCGTGGTTCTGTTATGAACCCTAACGATCACCCACATGGTGGTGGTGAAGGACGCGCGCCAATCGGTCGTAAGGGTCCAGTTACTCCTTGGGGTAAACCGGCTCTTGGATATAAAACGCGTAATAAGAAAAAGGCTTCAAACAAATTAATTGTTCGCCGCAGAAAATAAGAAAGGATGGTTTATAAATGGCTAGAAGTTTAAAAAAAGGACCTTATGTCTTTGATAGACTTTTAAAAAAGGTCAAAGAAATGAATGAAAATGGTAAAAAAGAAGTAATAAAAACTTGGTCACGCCGTTCTACAATTTATCCTGATTTTATTGGACACACATTTGCTGTTCATAATGGTAAAGAATTTATTCCTGTTTATGTAACAGAAGATATGGTTGGACATAAGTTAGGAGAGTTCGCTGCTACTCGTAAGTTTGGCGGACACGGCGATGATAAAAAGAAAAAATAACCGGAAAGGAGACAGAATATGGAAGCTAGAGCAATAGCAAAGGGTGTTAGAATTGCCCCTAAAAAATCTCGCTTGGTTATCGATTTAATACGCGGAAAAAGCGTAAGCGAAGCCGATAATATTTTAGCTAATTTAAATAAAGAAGCCGCTCGAGCAATTCGAAAAGTTTTAACTTCAGCAGTTGCTAATGCTGAAAACAATTTAGAACTTGATAAAGAAAATCTTTATGTTAAAGAAGCTTATATAAACGAAGGAAGAACATTAAAAAGAATGAAGGCTGGATCAAAAGGAAGAGTAAATCCAATTTTAAAAAGATCTAGTCATATCACAGTTGTTGTTAGTGAGAAAAATTAAGTAAAGGAGGAAAAGCTGATGGGTCAAAAAGTTAGTCCGGTCGGTCTTAGAATCGGAATTAATAAAACCTGGGAATCAAATTGGTATGCTAATAAAAAAGATTTAGCAAAATATTTAAAAAGCGATTATGAAATTCGTAGATTCCTAGAAAAAAGATTAAGTGGCGCAGCAGTTTCAAATATTCTTATTGAAAGAGTAGCCGGCAAGACAGAAATCATTATTAATACCGCTAAACCTGGTGTTGTAATCGGTCATGGTGGCGATGAAATTGAAAAACTAAAAAAAGAACTTGCAAAAATAGATGATGGCGATATTCATATTTCAATTAAAGAAATTAAAAAACCAAATTTAGATGCCGCGTTAGTGGCTGAAAGTATCGCTCATCAAATCGAAAATAGAGTTTCGTTTAGAATTGCACAAAAGAAAGCAATTAGAAATGTTATGAAATCAGGAGCTAAAGGAATAAAAACTCAAGTATCAGGACGATTAAACGGTGTCGAAATGGCTAGAACTGAAAGTTATACTGAAGGAACAGTTCCACTTCATACTTTAAGAGCTGATATTGATTATGCGATTAAAGAAGCGAATACTACTTATGGTAAAATTGGCGTAAAAGTATGGATTTATAAGGGAGAAATTCTTCCGGAAAAGAAAAACAAGGGAGGCGATAGTAATGGCCGTAATACCAAAAAGAACTAAATATCGTCGACCACACCGTTTAAGATACGAAGGAGAAGCTCGTGGAAATAGAGAACTTCATTTTGGTGACTATGGACTTCAAGCATTAGAAGGTGCTTGGATAACTCAAAGACAAATTGAAGCAGCCAGAGTGGCAATGACTCGTTATATGAAGCGTGGTGGTAAAGTATGGATAAACATTTTCCCACACCTATCATTAACGAAAAAACCGCTTGAAACTCGTCAAGGTAAAGGTAAAGGTAATCCTGAAGAATGGGTTGCTGTTGTAAAACGCGGAAAAATCATGTTTGAAATAGCTGGTGTAAGTGAAGAGGTTGCCAGAGAAGCATTACGCTTAGCAATGCATAAACTTCCAATTAAATGTAAATTTGTAAAAAAAGAAAGTGGTGAGGTAAGTGACAAGTAAAGAACTTAGAGAATTATCTAATGAAGAATTATTAGCTAAAATTGATGAATATAAAGAAGAGTTGTTTAACTTACGCTTTAGCCAAGCTACTGGTAGTCTTGAAAAACCAGCGCGGATAAAAGAACTTAGAAAGGCAGTTGCGCGCATTAAAACAATTTTGCGTGAACGCGAATTACAAGGCTAGGAGGAAATATGGAAAATAAAAAACAAGAATTAGTTGGAAAAGTTGTTAGTGCTGGCGCTGATAAAACGATAAGCGTTTTAGTCGAAACTTACAGAAAAGATAAAAAATATGGCAAAAGAGTAAAATACTCTAAAAAATATGCTGCTCATGATGAAAAAAATGAAGCTGGTGTTGGTGATACAGTAAGAATAGCTGAAACAAGACCGCTTTCCAAAACTAAGCATTATCGTTTAGTAGAAATAGTAGAAAAAGCAGTTATTTTATAACTAGCTAGAAGGAGGATTATTTATGATTCAGCAAGAAAGCCGTTTAAAAGTAGCTGACAATACTGGTGCTCGTGACCTTTTAGTTATTAGAGTATTAGGTGGCAGCAAAGTTAAAACTGGCAATATTGGAGATATTGTAGTAGGAACCGTTAAAAAAGCAACACCAAATGGCTCTGTTAAAGAAGGCCAAGTTGTTAAAGCGGTTGTTGTTAGAACTAAATCTGGTCTAAGAAGAAAAGATGGCTCTTATATTAGATTTGACGATAATGCTTGTATTATTATCAAAGACGATAAGAGCCCAGTTGGAACACGCGTATTCGGACCAGTAGCGCGTGAACTGCGTGATAAAGATTTTATGAAAATTGTATCACTTGCTAAAGAAGTGTTATAGTTTGGAGGAATAATATGAAATTAAAAGTTGGAGATAAAGTAGTTGTCATTGCTGGTAAAGATAAAGGTAGTGAAGGTAAAATAATCAAAACTTTAAAAGCGGAAAACAAAGTAGTTGTTGAAGGTGTTAATAAAGTAAAAAAACATTTAAAACCAACTGGTAATGAAGCAGGAAGCATTATAGAAATGGAAGCTCCACTTCACGCTTCTAATGTAATGATTGTCGATTCAAAAACCAAAAAAGGTACCAGAATTGGTCATACTACAAATAAAGATGGTAAAAAAATTAGAGTTTCTAAAAAATCTAACGAAAAACTTGATTAAATCCTGAAAGGAGGGTATATATGAACCGCCTACAAGAAAAATATAATAAAGAAATCGTACCTAGTTTAAGAGAAAAATACAATTATAAAAATATTATGGAAGCTCCAAAATTAGACAAAATTGTTGTTAATATGGGAGTTGGCGATGCTACTGGTAATAGTAAATTCCTAGAAGCTGCAGTTAATGATTTAAAAATTATTACAGGACAAAAGCCAGTAGTTACAAAGGCTAAAAAAGCGATAGCCGGTTTTAAAGTTCGTGCAGGTCAAGCAATTGGGTGCAAAGTTACTTTACGCGGTGAAGCAATGTATAACTTTTTAGACAAATTAATTAGTATTACACTTCCAAGAGTTCGTGATTTTAGAGGCATCAGTCCTAAATCATTTGACGGAAGAGGAAATTATACATTAGGCCTAACAGAACAATTGATTTTCTCAGAAATAGACTATGATAATGTTGTAAAAGTTCGTGGCATGGATATCGTTTTTGTTACAACCGCTAAAACTAACGCAGAAGCATTAGATTTATTAAAAGGTTTCGGTATGCCATTTAAAAAATAACAAAATAGGAGGAAATTATGGCTAAAAAGAGTATGATTGTAAAAGCTAATCGTAAACCTAAATATAAAGTACGCGCTTATACTCGTTGTAGTATTTGTGGTAGACCCCACTCAGTACTTAAAAAATATGGGATTTGCCGTATTTGCTTTAGAGAATTAGCTTATAAAGGACAAATACCAGGGGTTAAAAAATCAAGCTGGTAAGAAGGGAGGATATATATGACAGATCCAATCGCAGATATGCTTACGAGAATTCGTAATGCTAATCAAATGAGATATACAACAGTAGAAGTTCCGGCTTCTAAAATTAAAGAAGAAATCGCAAGAGTCTTAAAAGAAGAAGGGTATATCGAAAATTATAAAGTAAAAAAAGGTGAAGTTCAAAATACTATTGTTTTAAATTTAAAATATGTTAATAAAAAACAGCGTGTAATTACTGGTCTTAAAAGAATTTCTAAACCAGGATTGCGTGTTTATGCAAAAGCTAGTGAAATGCCTAAAGTATTAAACGGTTTAGGTATTGCAATTGTTTCAACATCTAAAGGAATTATGACCGGCAAAGATGCCCAAGCTAATTCATTAGGTGGCGAAGTGCTTGCTTATATTTGGTAGAAAGGAAAGGATAAATATGAGTCGTATAGGTAATAGAATTCTTAAAGTACCCGAAGGCGTTACAGTAACTACTAATGGTAATATTGTGACAGTTAAAGGACCAAAAGGTGAACTTTCTACTGAAATCAATAGCCACATTACTGTAAAAGAAGAAGGTAATGAATTAAAATTAGAAAGAACTAGTGATGCTTATAAAAGTTTTCATGGAACAGCTAACGCTAATATTGCTAATATGATTATTGGTGTAACTAAAGGTTTTGAAAAACAATTAGAAACTGTTGGTGTTGGTTATCGTTTTGCAGTTAAAGGTAAGACACTAGTTGTAACTGCTGGTTATTCTCATCCTGTAAATGTTGAAATTCCTGAAGGTATTACAGTAGAAAATCCTAGTAATACAGAAATTACTATTAAAGGAATTGATAAATGTTTAGTTGGTGAGTTTGCGGCAAATGTTAGAAAAATTAGAAAACCAGAACCATACAAAGGAAAAGGTATTCGTTATAAAGATGAACACATTATCCGTAAAGTTGGTAAAAAAGCTGCTTAATAAAAACTAAAAGGAGAAGATATTATGATAAAAAAAGTAAATCGTAATGATGTAAGGCAAGCTAGACATGCTAGAGTGCGCAGTAAAGTTTTTGGCACAAAAGATGTTCCTAGACTTAATGTCTTTAGATCTAATAGCAACATCTTCGCACAAATCATTGACGATAGTGCAGGAAAGACTTTAGTAAGTGCTTCTTCAATTGATAAAGAATTGAAACTAGAAAATGGTGGAAATGTAGAGGCAGCTCGTAAAGTTGGAGAATTAATAGCTATTAGAGCTAAAAAAGCAAAAATAACAAAAGTTGTATTCGATAGAGGCGGATACTTATATCATGGCCGCGTTAAAGCTTTAGCCGAAGCTGCTCGCGAAAATGGTTTAGAATTCTAAAAGGAGGTGCGCGATGGAAAAACGCAGAAGAGAACCGCGTGAAAAACGCCCAAAATTATATGACGAAGAAGTTATTAATATTGGCCGCGTTACAAAAGTAACAAAAGGTGGGCGACAATTACGCTTTGCAGCAACAGTAGTTGTTGGTGATAGAAAAGGTAAAGTTGGAATCGGTTCAGGAAAAGCTGCCGAAGTTCCAGATGCTATCAAAAAAGCAGTCGCAGCAGCGACAAAAAACATTCAAAAAGTAGCTATTGTTAATGAAAATACTATTCCCCATGAAGCTACCGGAAGATATGGTGCTAGTAAAGTTATGCTAAAACCAGCATCTAAAGGTACTGGTGTTAAAGCTGGAGGTCCAGTTAGAAGTGTTTTAGAACTTGCTGGAATTAAAGACATTTTATCTAAATCATTAGGATCAAACAATAAAGTTAATATTGCAAGAGCCACTTTAGAAGCTTTAAAACAACAAAGAACAGCTGAAGAAATAGCGGCTTTGCGTGGTAAAAAAGTAGAGGAGATTTTATAATGAAATTACATACAATAAAACCTGCTGAAGGTGCTACAAAAAATCGTAAAAGAGTAGGCCGTGGACCAGGAAGCGGTATCGGAAAAACTGCTGGTCGTGGTGAAAATGGTCAAAATTCAAGAAGTGGTGGCGGCGTTAGAATTGGTTTTGAAGGTGGGCAAACTCCATTATTCAGAAGAATTCCGAAAAGAGGCTTTACTAATGCTCGCTTCAAAAAAGTATATGCAGTTATTAACTTAGATGATTTAAATAAATTTGAAGATGGTGCAGAAGTAACACCAGAAATCTTAAAAAACATGGGATTAGTAAAAAATAGTTTAGATGGCATTAAGGTACTTGGAAATGGTAAATTAGAAAAAAAATTAACAGTAAAAGCACATAAGTTTTCACAAACAGCAAAAGAAGCAATTGAAAAAACAGGTGGAAAAGCCGAGGTGATCTAGTTGTTTTCAAAAGTAAAGCAATTATTTAGCCCGGAAAATAAAGATTTACGAAAGAAAATATATTTTACATTCTTTGCTTTATTTATATTTAAAATAGGAACAGCAATAACCGTTCCTGGTGTTGATCGAGGCCTTGATATGGGATTTTTAGAGCTTTTAAACCTTATGGGTGGTGGCGCAATGCAAAACTTCTCAATTTTTGCTCTAGGGGTTATGCCTTATATCACGGCATCAATTATTATGTCCCTTTTACAAATGGGCGTTGTTCCTTATTTTACAGAACTTTCTAAACAAGGTTCAACGGGGAGAAACAAATTAAATCAAATAACAAGAATACTTGGTATTGCTTTAGCCTTTATTCAAGGTTATATGTTCTCATTTGCCTTTTTAGAAAATGGCACAGTAATGGATTATTTAGAAGTGTCATTAGTCCTTACTGCCGGAACAGCATTCTTACTTTGGATTGGTGATCAAATCACTACAAAAGGTTTAGGTAATGGTGTTTCAATGATTATTATGGCTGGTATTTTAGCAAGTGTTCCATATATGTTTACAGAAGCTTGGAGTGGTCTTGTAGATACAGCGACTACCCAAAGTGCTTTCTTAGGTGTTATATCATTTACTTTATTTGTTTTAATTTATGTTGGTGTTATTTTAGGAGTACTTTATGTACAACTTGCGGAAAGAAGATTACCAATTCAATATGCTAATAAAAGCAATAACGGTACTAGTAGAAAACAATCATATTTACCATTTAGATTAAATTCTGCCGGCGTTATTCCTGTAATCTTTGCTTCAGCTTTAATTTCCGCGCCAGCATTAATTGCACAATTTGCAAAGAATGAAGATTGGATGTTATTTGTTAATAAGTGGCTTAGCTTATCATCAGTAACGGGAATCATCTTATTTATTGTATTTATTATCTTATTTTCATATTTTTATACATTTGTTCAAATTAAACCAAAAGAAATGGCTGAAAACTTAAATAAAAATGGTGGTTATATTCCTGGTGTTAGACCAGGAGAAGAAACTGTTAATTATGTTAACCGTGTTTTAATTAGAATAACGGTTGTTGGTTCGTTATTTTTAGCATTTATTGCTTGTATGCCATATGTCTTTAGTGCTGTGTCATCATTACCAACCACAGTATCAATTGGTGGTACGGGATTAATTATCGTCGTTGGTGTTGTTTTAGAAGCATATAAGCAACTTGAAAGTAATATGATTAGTCGTAGCTATAAAAGAGGCAGAAGACATTAATGAATATAACATTTATTGCTCCCCCGGCTTCCGGTAAAGGGACGCAGTCTAAAAAAATTAGTCAAAAATATCATTTGCACCATATATCTGCTGGCGATTTGTTGCGTAAAGTTGATAATCCTATGATTAAGGAAACTTTAGCTAGAGGCGCTTTTGTCAGCAATGAGCTTATTGGTAATTTGTTAAAACAAGAATTAGAAAAAAATGAAAATTTTGTCTTAGATGGTTTTCCAAGAACTCTTGAGCAGGCAAAATTATATGAAAAGATGCTTAAAGAATTGAATATAAAATTAGGGCTTGTTATTGTTTTAGACCTCGATAAAGAAATAGCGCAAAAAAGAATTGTTGGCCGGAGAGTTTGTCCAAATTGTGGTAGTGTTTTTAATACCTTGTTTGCTTCAGCAAAACCGCAAAAAGAAGGTATTTGCGATAACTGCGGACACAAACTTGTTAAAAGAGCTGACGATAATGAAGAAACTTTTAATAAACGCTTTCAAATTTATGAGGACGAAACAAAACCACTTATTGAATATTTTAAAAAGAATGTTTATCATGTCAATAGTAATATTGATGCCGAGCATACATTTAAACAAATTGAAAAAATAATAGGAGGCGTTTATGATAAGTATTAAGACGCCAAGAGAAATTGAGCTTTTGAAAATTGCCGGCGAAATAACAGGTAGTACCCATAATTATTTAAAACAATTTATTAAACCGGGAATAACCACGAAAGAGCTTGATAAATTAGCCGAAGATTATATTGTTCAAAGAGGCGCCACCCCATCTTTTAAAGGTTATGATGGTTTTCCGGGATCTATTTGTACTTCAATTAATAATGAAGTTGTTCATGGAATACCAAGTAATCGTAAACTTAAAAATGGTGATATTATTTCCATTGATATTGGCGCTTGTTATAAAGGTTATCATGGTGACTCTGCTTGGACTTATCCGGTAGGAACTATTAGCGAGGAAAAAGAATATTTACTAAAGCATACGGAAAAAGCATTATATGAAGGTTTAAATGTCATTAAAGATGGCATAAGAGTTGGTGATATTGGTTATGCAGTTAGTAAATATGCCAAGGCGCATAAATTAGGCGTTGTTAAGGAACTGGTTGGCCATGGCGTTGGTAATCACTTGCACGAAGAGCCAGATGTTCCAAATTATGGTAAAGCGCATACCGGTCCACTTTTAAAAACCGGAATGGTAATTGCTGTTGAACCCATGCTTAATTTAGGAACAGCCGAAATATTTATTTTAGATGATGACTGGACAATTATAACCGGCGATGATAAGCCATCAGCTCATTTTGAGCATACCGTTTTAATAACTGAAGATGGCTTTGAAATTTTAACCAGGAGGTGATAGTATGGCAAAACAAGATGTTATTGAAGTAGAAGGATTGGTAGAGGAAATTTTACCAGGTGGTGAATTTTTAGTAACACTTGAAAACAAACATGTTATAAAGGCCCGCGTTTCTGGTAAAATGCGTTGCAATAGAATTCGCATTTTAAAAGGCGACAAAGTAACTGTGGAATTATCACCCTATGATTTAACACGCGGGCGAATAACTTATAGAAAGTAGGAGGGATATTATGAAAGTAAGACCATCAGTCAAAAAAATATGTCCTAAATGTAAAATCGTAAAGCGTCATGGGAAAACATATGTAATATGTGAAAACCCTAAACACAAACAAAGACAAGGTTAATAGGAGGAAAGTTATGGCACGAATTAAAGGTATTGAATTACCAAAAAATAAAAGAGTCGAAATTGCCCTTACTTATATTTATGGTATTGGTCGTAGTTTATCAAATACTATTTTGAAAGATGCAAAAGTAGATATTAATAAAAAAACAGATAAGTTAACGGAAGAAGAATTAGTGGCAATTCGTAAAGAAGTTGATAAATATTTAACAGAAGGTGATTTACGCCGTGAAGTAAATATGAATATTAAAACAAAAATGGAAATTAATTCTTACGAAGGAACTCGTCATAAAAAAGGCTTACCAGTAAGAGGTCAAAGAACTAATAGAAATGCTCGTACTCGTAAAGGTAAACCAGTAACGATTGCAAATAAGAAAAAATAGGAAACTATAAAAGGAGGATATTATGGCTTATAAAGCAAGAAAACGAAAGGTAAAAAAGAATGTACCAGAAGGAAAAGCATTTATTCATTCAACATTTAATAATACCATCGTAACGCTTACTGATAAAGATGGTAACGCTATTAGCTGGGCTTCTGCTGGTACTTTAGGTTTTAAAGGAAGCAAAAAATCAACTCCATTCGCAGCTGGAATGGCAGCTGAAGCAGCTGGTAAAGCGGCTGTCGAAATGGGCATGAAAAAAGTTGAAGTTTTTGCTAAAGGACTTGGGTCTGGTCGTGAAACAGCAATTCGTTCATTACAAACTGCTGGCTTAGAAATTACTTCAATTTCTGATGTAACACCAATCCCACATAATGGATGTCGTCCACCAAAACGACCTCGTGGATAAAAGGAAGGAGCCAAGAAATATGAACTTTGAAAAACCAACTTATAAAATTACAGACTATATTGAAAGTAATAATTATGGAAAATTTGAATTAGAACCACTTGAAAGAGGTTTTGGCACAACTATTGGTAATGCACTTAGAAGAGTTATGCTTTCAAGTATGCCAGGTAGTGCGATTGTTGCCGTTAAAATCGATGGCGTTATGCATGAATTTCAAACCATTGAAGGTGTTGTAGAAGATGTTGTGGCTATTATTTTAAATTTAAAAAATGTTGTTATTAAAAATAATTCTGATGAAATCAAAACAGCTCGTTTATCGGTTAAGGAAGAACGCAAAGTAACTGCTGCTGATATTGTTTGCGATGCTGATGTGGAAATTATTAATCCTGAACAAGAAATAGCTACGCTTTCTAAAGGTGGTAAGTTAGATATGGAATTTATTATTGCTAATGGTCGTGGTACGGTTTATGCTAGTGATAATAAAAAATATATCAAAGATAAAGCTATCGGCTATATTCCAGTAGATGCTTTATATTCCCCAGTGGAAAGAATTAATTTCTATGTCGATAATGCTCGTGTTGGTCAAGATGCTTCTTATGATAAATTAACTATGGAAGTAGAAACTAACGGAGCTTTAAGACCAGAAGATGCAATGGCCTTAGGCGCAAAAATATTAATTGAACATTTAAATATTATTACTAATTTAAGTGAAATTGCTGATATTACAGGTATTATGAGTGCGAAACAAGAAGACAGCAAACTTAAAAAATTAGAAACATCAATTGATGATTTAGATTTTTCTGTAAGAGCTTATAATTGTCTAAAACGCGCTAATATTAATACTTTAGGTGATTTAACAGCTAAATCAGAATTAGAAATGATGAAAATTCGTAATTTAGGAAAAAAATCTTTAAAAGAAGTTATAGACAAAATTAAAGATATGGGACTTAAATTCCGTGATGAAGATTAGTTAGGAGGAGTAAAATGGCTTATAGAAAATTAGGGCGCGATAATAAACACAGAAGAAGTATGCTAGCGAATCTAACTAAAGATATTATCAATAATGAAAAAGTTGTTACAACAGAAACCAGAGCAAAAGAAGCTCGCAAATTTGTTGATAAAATGATTTCATATGGTAAAGATGGAAGGTTAGTCGCAAGAAGAAAAGCTTTAGCGTTTTTACAAAATGATAAAGCTACTGTTAAAAAAGTGTTTGATGACTTAGCTGTTCGTTATGCAAATAGAAACGGTGGTTATACAAGGATTTTAAAATTAGATGAACGCCGTGGCGACGATGCTTTAATGGTTCAAATTGAACTTGTAGAAGGAGATGCTAAATAAGCATCTTTTTTTGCCTTTATTTAAAGCCTATGTTATAATTGAACTAAAAGGAGAATAGTTATGGTAGAATTACAAGCGGATGCCTATTATTATAAAATTCAAAATTGTAATGATATAGACCAATTAGAAGATGATTTACCTAGTAAAGCAATACCACAATTTGCCCTTATTATGGAAAAGATCATTGAAAAGTTAGACGATGATTTAACTAGTTTATATGAACTTTGGCAAGAAAACACTTCTGATGAAAAAGAAATAATTTTAGAAATTAATAATCTTACTAATAAAATAGAATTTTGTAAAAAGTATTTAAAACCTAGCGAGAAAAATACAAATCATATTATTTTTGCTTTATCGCCAGCTGAACAAATATTACCACTATCTGATATTGAAAGTATTGAAAAAGATTATTATTCAGTTGTTTTAAAATTGTTAGACAATTTACAACAAGAATTACGAACAAAGAATCCTACAAAACAAAAAGTATTAACAAATAATAAAACTATAAAAGGTGTCAAAGAAGTAAAAGATTATCAGACAAGAGTTCTATATAAAAGAGTTAAAGATAATATTGCTTATGTTTTTTTAATTATGATAAAGAAAGATGATTGGTCGAAAAAAGATGATAATAAAGTGGAAACTAGGTTAAAAAATGTTCAAAAAGATTACGATTATATTTTATCTTTAGATGATGAGGCATTAGAAAAAGAACTGCAAAAGCATCAAATTTATTATGATGAATTAGTAAGTATTTTAAATCCAAAACAAACTGCTCATAAATCTTTAGCACCATTTAATTTAGAAAAATCAAAAAAAGAAAAAGAGCAAAGATTTGATCGTACTAAGCAGTTTCAAAGTTTACCTAGTGAATGGCAAAAATATTATATTATGGCGAAAAAATTAAAAAGAGATAATGGAACTATTAATGTTAAGACAACTTATATTTATCGTGATTTAGCTATTGGTAAATGGTTAAAAAAACAAAAAGATGCTTACGATAGGCAGGAACTGACTGAATATCAAATTGCTCTTTTAGAAGAACTTGGCATTAAATGGCATCAAGAAATAGAAATTTTGACTTTAGAAAAAGAAATTGAAAAACCTAAAACAAGTACTCAACGACTAGGAAATATTCCGATTGTTAAAAACAAATTAGCAATTCGCTGGCAAGAAAAATATGCTTTAGCTAAACAATTTTATGAAACTTATCAACATTTAAAAATTCCCCAAAGTTATACAGTTAATGGAGTTAATTTAGGTACTTGGATAAATAAACAACGACAAAGATATAAAAAAGGTAAAATGCCTTTAGAGCAAGTAAAATTATTAGAAAGTATTGGAATGGTTTGGGAAATATATAAACCAAGAGCTAATAAAAAGTTAGAAGTTATTGCGGATATTTATCGAAAATTATATAATATGACAGAAGATGAAATAGAAGAATTTATTTTAAGAGTGGAAAATGATACTGAAGGATTAAATCAAATAAGACATAAATAAAATTTTTATTTACAAAAGATAGCTAATTAAGTTATAATTAAATTGAGGTTGATAGTATGAAAGCATTGATAACGGGCGCTAGTTCTGGAATAGGCGCTGATATGGCAAGAATTTTAAGTGCTGAAGGAATAGATTTAATATTAGTAGCTAGAAGAGGCAAAAAACTTGAAAAATTAGCTAAAGAATTAGAGACAGAAGTTAAAATTATAGAAATGGATATTTCCAGTACTTATAATTGCATGGAACTTTATAATAAAGTAAAAAAAGAAGATATTGATATTTTAATTAATAACGCTGGTTTTGGTATATGTAATAACTTTACCGATATTAAAATTGATAAAGAACTAGATATGATAGATTTAAATATTAAAACAGTTCAAACATTAACAAAGTTATTTTTAAAAGATTTTCGCAAAAAAGATCAAGGTTATATTTTAAATGTTGCCTCTTTAGCTGCTTTTATGCCTGGACCTTTAATGGCAAGCTATTATGCTACTAAAGCTTATGTTTTGAATTTGTCTATGGCTATATCAGAAGAACTAAAAAAAGAAGGCAGCAATGTTTCTATTAGTGTTTTATGCCCAGGACCTGTCAATACAGAATTTAATAAAGTTGCTAAAGTGAAATTTGCTGTAAAAGCGATGGATAGCTATGATGTGGCTAAATATGCTATTAATAAAATGTTTAATGAAAAATTAATAATTATTCCCGGTTTTAAAATGAAATTGATTCCCTTTTTAATTCGTTTTGTACCAAGGAAATTACTTCTTAAAATTACATATAATATCCAAAAAAAGAAAAAATAGAAAGGTTGTCAAATACCTTTTTTTATATTATAATTTAATTGTGGGTGGTTTTATGGGCATAATAGAAATTCAAAACTTAGTATTTAAATATTCAAATAAAACAATTTTTAATAATTTAACTTTAAATATTAAAGAAAATTCTTTTACAACAATAATTGGAAATAATGACAGTGGGAAAAGTACTTTAGTTAAAATTTTGCTTGGTTTTTTAAAAAGTAAAGGTGTTTATATTTTTAATAAACCTATAGAAAAAAACTTATGGTTTGTAAGAAGAAATATTGGTGTTGTTTTTGAAAATCCTAGTTTAAATTTTGTTTGTGATACAGTAGAGCAAGAATTAAAATTATCTTTAAAGTGCTACCATTTAGATAGTAAAAAAATTAATAAGCGAATATTAGATTTAACGAAAGAGTTGGCAATTGCAGATTTATTATCCGAAAATCCCAAATTATTAAGCAAAAAGCAACAAATTTTAGTCTCCTTAGCTGTGGCTTTAATTATTAACCCCAAAATACTTATCATTGATAATGCTTTAAGCGATATGAATGAAGAAATTATTAAAATGCTTAAGAAAAGACAAAAAAAAGGCCTTACAATACTTAATTTAACAACAAATGCAGAAGAAATTTTATATAGTGACAAAGTGATTTTCTTAAAAGACGGTCAAAACTTTTTTACTGGTACAAAAGCCAAATTAATTAAACATTTAGAAGTATTTGATAATTGCCAAATACAGCCACCTTTTATTATTGATTTATCAAATAAACTAATGTTTTATGAACTTATTGATAAAATATATACAAATATGGGAACTTTGGTGAATAATATATGGAAGAAGTAAATAAATTAGTACAAAAAAACCGCATTATTGGGATAATTGATATAAACTATTTAGCGGTAGATCCTTTATTTAATACCGTTAAAGAAGAACTGCTTGCAACTAAAAGAAGCGTAAAAAAAATAATCGATTCTTTAAAAATGGTAGGCTTAAATAAAGAAATTTTAAATTGTAGCTTTGCAGAAATTAGTGCGAGTGAACAAACAAAAGTTTTAACGGCAAAAGCGTTACTTACACGAAGTAATACTATTATTTTAAATGACCCTACAAATAAAATCGACTCTTTTAGTAAAGAAAAACTTTCAAAATTAATTAAATTAATGAAATTACGCTATGGAAAATCAATAATAATTTTTTCAGATGATACAGATTTTCTACATAAAGTAGTAGATTATGTTATAATAATGAACGATGGCAATATTTTGTTACAAGGTTCTAAATATGAAGTTTTTGCCGCAGAAGAAATTTTAAATAAATATTATATAAAAATACCTAAAATTATGGCTTTTTCTAAAATAGTTAAAGCTAAAAAGAAAATAAATATTGGCTTTCGCGATGATACTAGTGATTTAATGAAAGACATTTATCGGTTTGCCACTGAAAGTAAGGAGTAATATAATGAGATATTTTATGACATTTTCTTATGATGGTTCAAGATATAAGGGTTATCAAAAACAACCTAAAGTCAAAACAGTCCAAGGAGAATTAGAAAAAGCGTTAAAAACAATTAATGGTGGAAAAAAAGTTGATGTTCATGCCTCAGGAAGAACAGATGCTGGAGTACACGCTTTAAATCAAAAAGCCCATTTTGATTTAGAAATGAAACACATCACGCCGGAAAAATTAAAAGATGGACTAAATAGTTTACTACCAAAAGATATTTATATAAAACATATTGAAGTAGCACCTGATGATTTTCATGCTAGATATAATGCTAAAGCTAAAGAATATATTTACATTATAAATATGGGGGAATATAATCCTATCGAAAAAGATTATGTTTATCAATATAATAAAAAATTAGATGTGGCTGAAATTGAAAGAGCATTAAAGTATTTAGAAGGCACGCATAATTTTAAATCATTTACCAAGACTGATGATGAAAAAGAAGATTATGTAAGAACAATTGTCCAAACTAATTTAATTCGGAATATGAAAAATATTAATAAAATAACATTAAGTTTTTTGGGTACTGGTTTTTTAAGATATCAAGTTAGAAATATGATTGGAACTTTAATTGAAATTGGTGAAGGTAAGCGAAAAAGCGAAGAAATAATTGACATTTTAAAAGCCGAAGATCGAAGAAAAGCTGGGAAAACAGCCTCGCCAGAAGGTTTATATTTAAAAGATGTCTTATATTAATAAAAAACTAAGAAAAGGCATATATTTTATTGACTTTTGTTAGTTTTTTTAGTATTATTATTAATGGTACATTTATTTTAATCCCACATCAGTAAGTCCTGGGAAAACTTACTAATGTTATGGAAAGGAAAAATATTATGAAAACATATATGCAAAGAAAAGAAGATGTCGAAAGAAAATGGTATGTTGTCGATGCTGAAGGAAAAACTTTAGGGCGATTAGCTACGCAGATTGCGACAATCTTAAAAGGTAAAAATAAACCAACTTATACTCCACATATTGATGGAGGAGACTATGTTATCGTTATCAATGCTAATAAAGTAAATCTAACAGGTAATAAATTAAACAATAAAATTTATTATAACCATAGTAGATATACTGGTGGTCTTCGTGAAAGAACTGCTAAGGAAATGCTTGAAAAATATCCTGTAGAAATGCTTGAAAGAGCAGTAAAAGGAATGCTTCCAAAAGGAAGATTAGGTAGACAAATGTATAAAAAATTATTTGTATATGCAGAAGGAGATCATCCACATAGTGCTCAGAAACCTGAAGCATTAAATTTGGATTAGGAGGATTTAAATGGCAGAAAGAAAATTTTATGGAACAGGAAGAAGAAAAGCTTCAGTTGCGCGTGTAACAATGGTTCCAGGAACTGGTAAAATTACTGTTAATGGTCGTGATGTAAGAGATTTCTTCCCTTATGAAACTAATGTAATGGATTTAATGCAACCATTAGCAGCAACAAATAATGAAAAAACATTTGATATTACCGTAAAAGTAAATGGTGGTGGATTTACTGGTCAAACAGGAGCAATTAGATTAGGTATTGCGAGAGCATTACTTGAATATGATAAAGATAACGAAGCTAATGAAGACAGTTATAGAAAAACATTAAAAAGAGCTGGTTTTATTACTAGAGATGCCAGAGTTAAAGAAAGAAAGAAACCTGGTCTTAAAGGTGCTCGTAGAGCTCCACAATTCTCAAAGAGATAGCATTTACAAAACACTGGAATTATTTCTGGTGTTTTTTGTATATTAGTGTAAAATTTACTTTAATTGAATTAATTTATTTAAAATATTCTTGAATAAATAAAATTTTATTCATATAATTAAACTAAGGAAGCATTCCAAAAACTTATAAGGGGCTGGCCTTGGCCAATTTGACTTTTGGAATAACTCCTTTTTTATTTGCGTTAAATTATAAAATTCGATATAATGGAACTGGTGATTTTTATGATAAAAGTAAGTAAATGGCAGGATTATGAATGTTTAGATGCGGGAAATGGTGAAAAATTAGAACGCTGGGGTAATGTTATTTTAAGAAGGCCAGAACCTGGAGCAATGTGGAAAATAGATTTTAATGAAAAATGGAATCATGTTCATGGATTTTATCATCGCAGTAATAAAGGTGGTGGTTACTGGGAATTTAAAGAAAAATTACCAGAATACTGGACTGTTTCTTATCAAGATTTAACTTTTAAAGTAACGCCAACAAATTTTAAACATACGGGGCTTTTTCCTGAACAAGCTACTAACTGGGAATTTATGATGAACAAAATAAAACAAGCAGGAAGACCTATTAAAGTCCTTAATTTGTTTGCATATACTGGTGCAGCTACTATGGCTTGTGCTAAAGCAGGGGCGGAAGTTGTGCAAGTAGATGCCTCTAAAGGTATGACTTTATGGGCGAAAGAAAATATGCATTTATGTCATTTGGAAGAAGCACACATTAGATTTATTGTTGATGATTGCTTGAAATTTGTCCAAAGAGAATATCGTAGAGGTCATAAATATGATGCTATTGTGATGGATCCACCTAGTTATGGAAGAGGACCTAATAAAGAAATTTGGAAATTTGAAAAAAATATGGCGGTATTATTTGAAGAAATTTTAAAAATATTAAGTGATAAACCGTTATTTTTCTTAATTAATGCTTATACTACGGGTATATCTAGTACAGTTTTAGGAAATATGCTTAAAATGAGTATGCAAAAATATGGTGGAAAAATTGAAACTGGCGAAGTAGCTCTTAAAATAAGTAATAATGATTTAATTTTACCATGTGGTATTTATGGAAGATGGGAAAGTAATGATTAATATTTTATATGAAGATAATCACTTATTAGTTGTTGAAAAACCGGTAAATCTTCCAGTACAAAGAGATAAATCAGCTGATGAAGATTTACTTAACATCTTAAAAAAATATTTAAAAGAAAAATATCAGAAATCGGGCAATGTTTATTTAGGGTTGGTTCATAGATTAGATAGACCAGTAGGAGGCGTTATGGTTTTTGCTAAAACTAGTAAAGCTGCTAGTCGATTAAGCAAACAAATTGTTAATAGAACTTTAAAAAAAACATATTATGCTATAGTTTGTGGCAATATAAAAAAAGAAGATACTTTTATTGATAAACTTCTTAAAGACAATAAAAAAAACATTGTTAAAGTAGATAATAAAGGAAAGCTTGCTAAATTAAATTATCAGAAATTAGCGTATAAAGATGGGCTATCATTAGTAAAAATAAATTTAGAAACAGGCCGGCCGCATCAGATAAGAGTACAATTTGCTAGTAGAGGATATCCTTTATTGGGTGATCAAAAGTACGGTCAAAATATGCCTAAAATACCAATTGCTTTATTTGCTAAAAAGATAGAATTAAACCATCCAATAACTTGTGAAAAGTTAGTTTTTGAATTAGCTTTACCAAATCGTTATCCATTTGCTTTATTTATTAAGAAAAAATAAAAAAATTTCTGTTTTTTTGCAGGGATTTTTATTTTTATCTCGTATAATATATAATAGGGGCTGGTAATTTACTAAAGCAAACTGATAGAAGGAGGAGTCTATGTTAAGAAAAATAACTTTACTTTTCTTCAGTACTTTAGTAATATTTGCGTTTACTTCTTCAGTTAAAGCCGAAAAAATAACTTATAAAAAGATAAATGGGGTTTATTATAATCAGTTAGTAAATGGTGTGTGGCAATCAAACTATGTGACAATGTTTTATTTGGATAATGTTTTAGCGTATTGTATTGAACCAGGAGTAGCTATTAATACGAGTAATTATGATAGTACACATGACTGGAGTCAAACTAATTTTAGTAAAGAACAACAAACAAAATTTGAAAAAATTGGTTACTATGGTTATGAATATCCAGGACATCAAAAAATCGAATATTATTTAGCAGCGCAAGAACTTATTTGGGAAGTGGGAAATCCTGATGTTGAAGTTTATTGGTCAAGTGGCAAAAATGGTAGTGGGACAAGACTTAGTTATGAAAAGGAAAAACAAGAAATTTTAGATTTAATAGCAAAAGATGGACTTCGACCATCATTTAGTGAAAGTTTAATTACAGGAGAAATAGGAACGGAGCTTACAATTAAAGATGAAAACAATGTTTTAAATAATTATAGTATATCTGCGAGCAAATATCACGAAGTGGCTATCAATGATAATAACTTGTTTGTTCATTTAAATGAAGAATTAGTTCCTGAGGAAAAACTAATTTTAACTAGGAAAAATTACGATAATGGGGTTTTAATTGTTTATACTAAAGGAAATAGTCAAAAATTAGCTACATTGCGGTTTTCTAGCCCTATTACTACTTATTTGAACATAGGAAATAAAGAAAAACCAGAAACCCCTGAAACACCAGATAATAAAGAAATAGTCAAGGTTCCCAACACTGGCTTTACCAGCACTTTTTTACCATGGTGTTTAATTTTAAGTGGGTTTATATTGCGTGTTAAAAAAATATTATAATTTTTTAGCAATTGCTTTAACTGTTTTGGGAATTTTTATTTTATTTGTGAATACAGCTACCGCAAGTGAAACAATTAATTCTTATACCGTTTATAATAAACAATATAAAGGATTTATCAATAAAGTTAATAATTTAAAAAATGGTTATTTAGCTGTTTTAGAAATTCCCAAAATAAATTTAAAGCAAGGTTTTTTCGAATATAATTCATCCCTTAATGATGTTGATAAAAATATTGAAGTGATTGAAACATCAAAAATGCCTGATGTTAAAGGTAGTAATTTAATATTAGCTGCTCATAGTGGAAATAGTAATATTGCTTATTTTAAACATTTGGATTTATTAAATATAAAAGATGAAGTTTATATTTATTATAATAATAAAAAATATAAATATGTTATTAATGATATTTATGATAGAACTAAAACGGGTTATATTGATATTGTTAGAGATAAAAGTAAAACGACCATCACTTTAATCACTTGTAAAAAAAATACAAATATGCAAACAGTATATATTGGTTATTTAGAAAACTGAGATTTCAGTTTTTTTATGGAAAACTTTTTATTTAAGAAATTAAACATTTTAAAAAGCATAAAATTAATTAGGTGGTTTCATGTTATAATTTATTAAAAATAAAAAATAGTATTTAAAAAATAACTAACCAGTTATAATTGCTTTTGGACATTATCTAATAAATCGCCTGATAATTAGTTTTCTAAAATTTATAAATGTGTTAAAATATTATTTAACAGGTGATAATATGAGTGTTAATGATAATATATTAAAAGAAGAAGAAAAATATTTAACCGATGTAAAAAAAGTGGCTAAAAAGTTAATTGATGAAATTGATGTTAAGATTACTAAAGAAAAACAAGAAATATTTGAATTAAAAAAATATATATGGAATGATTGTAAAAGTTTAAGTGAACTTGAGTATGGTAATTTACTTAATGATACTGATGCTAAAGTAGAAATTACTAATGAAAAAATAAAAAAAGTATTTAAATATGAAAAAATATTAGATAAGGCTTATTTTGGAAGAATAGATTTTAAATTACCGGATGAAATAATTAAGGTATATATAGGATTATATGGTCTTAATAATGAAAATAAAAATTATATATTTGATTGGCGAGCACCAATTTCTAGTCTTTTTTATGATTATACGGTTGGAAAAGCTAGTTACGAAGCACCAATGGGAATGATAGATGGTGAAATTACCTTAAGAAGACAATATAAAATAGAAAATGGAAAAATAAAACGAATTATTGAAAATGATATTAATATTGATGATGAGGTATTGCAAGAAGTTTTATCTGCTCATTCAACTGATAAAATGAAAAATATTGTTACGACAATTCAAAAAGAGCAAAATCAAATTATTAGGAATACTAAAGATAGATATTTAATTGTTCAAGGTATTGCGGGAAGTGGTAAAACTTCTGTTGCCCTGCATCGTATTGCTTATCTTTTATATAAAGAAAAAAATTTAACTTCTAAAAATGTTTTAGTATTTTCTCCTAATAATGTTTTTTCAGAATATATTTCTGATGTTTTACCAGAATTGGGTGAAGAAAATGTTTTAAACACTACCTTTAGTGATATTGTAAAAACTTATTTAAAAAAATATAAAAAACTAGAAACATTTTCGGATTTTTTAAAACGCAAATATGATGAATTAAGAAATAGTAGGATTGTAAAAAATATATATACCAAAGAAGCGTTAGATGAATATCTTGATAATTATTTAAAGAAACATATTTTTAAAAGTGGAGTAACTTTAAATGGAATTTATTTTAATCATTTTGAATTAAATGAATTATTAATGGTTAAGTATAAAAAATTACCTTTTACCGAAAGAATAGAAAAAATAGCTGAATACATTTGTCATAGTATTAATGTTCCCTTAAAGAAATATAAAACAAAGATTAAAAATGTTTTAAATGAAAAAATAAATATTGATCTTGATCCTGTTCATATTTTTAAAGAATTTTTAGATGAGAAAAATATTATCAGAGAGAACAATAAACTATATTATGATGATATTACGGGAATTATATACATCTATTTTCAGCTAAATGATTTTCCATATAATAGTGAAGTCAAACACTTGGTGGTTGATGAAGCACAAGATTATTCACCATTACAATTTTGGATATTGAAGAAAATTTTCCCTAAAGCATTTTTTACTATTTTAGGAGATATTAATCAAGCTATAAATCCTGATAGTACATATAAATCATTAGAAGAATTAAAAATCATTTTTGATAATGAAGCTAATTATATAGAATTAAATAAAACATATAGATCTAGTTCAGAGATAATTGAATTTGCTAGTAAAATTTTAAATATTAATAGTATTACTTCAATTAGAGGTAAAAATGGTTTTCCAGTTTTAAAAAGAGAAAGCAATGATATAAACAATCTTATTAGCGATTTAAAAAAAATGAAAAATGGTGGTATGCAAACAATAGCAGTTATTACCAAAGATGATAAAGAAACAAATAATCTTTATAAAAAACTAGTATCCATTTCATCAAATAATGTTTTTATTAAAAATAATATAGAAAAAAACAAGATTTCTATTTTACCATCATATATAGCTAAAGGGTTAGAATTTGATGGTGTTATAGTGTATACGAAACCTGATAATTATTATACAGAAGAAGAAAAAAACTTATATTATGTAGTATGTACTAGAGCTCAACATCAACTAATAGTGTATAATCAACCTACATTGTGTTTAGAAAGGCCAAAAATATTAAAAAAGTAATTTAATTAACAAAAAAAATATGTACCTTCATTTAAAAAATTCTTAATTTTGCATTAATAAATGTATGACAAAGGGTAAAAAGCCTTTTTTTATTGCAAAAATTGTGCTAGTAAATATCAGATAAAAAAGTGTATATTAAAAATAAAAAGCATAAAATTAATTAGGTGGTTTCATGTTAAAAAATAAGTTATTTGTATTACTATTATTTTTGAT
>CALVIK010000009.1 GCA_944329545.1 uncultured Bacilli bacterium | reverse complement strand
TTTAAACCCTTTTTTTAATAATAAACTTCTTTTATATAAGCGTATACAACCTGTTGGTGGTGCTACTAAATAATTTTTAATGTCACTATTAGTATAATGATGATTAGATTTTATAATCTCTTCTTTCCCATCTTCATAAACATTAACCGCATCACAAACAACAATATCTAAATTATCATTTAGTGCTTTACCGTGCATTTTTTCTAAAAAACTTTTATCAACATAGTCATCACTATCAACAAGAGCAATATAATCGCCAGTTGCTTTTTTTATACCATAGTTTCTAGCATCTGATAGTCCACCATTTTCTTTAATATAACCTTTAAAATTAGAACATTTTTTAGTATACTTATCGATTATTTCTTGACTATTATCTGTACTACCATCGTTAACAATAATAACTTCAAAGTCTTTAAATGTTTGATTTATTAAACTATCTAAACATTTACTTAAATAATTTTCGGTATTGTAAACAGGAACAATTACACTTACTTTAGACACAGTCTCACTTCCCTTACACTTAATTCTAATACCATTATACACGAAAAAACTTAAAGAATAAAGACTTTAAGTTTTTTATAATAGATTATGCTGGATAATTAACAATTCCAAATTTAGCTATTTCTAAAAAGGCCGGAATATTAAATACAAATATACTTATACATAAAATGATAATAATAATCCTTTTAATTAAATCATTTTTTATTAGTTTATCAATAAACAAATAAATTAAAATTATATAAGCCCATGAAAAGTATAAAGAATAAAGTATTAAACCATTTTCGTTAGTTCCCCAGCCCATAACGCAAAGCAGCGCGAACGAGAATAAAATCCAAAAGCCAGATACTATAGCCATTTTATTTTTTCTATTGATAATTAAACTAATTAAACTAATTATTAAAACAATAATCCCAATAATGCTAAAACCATTTACTTTTTCTAACAGTAAACTTAAATAACCAGCATTTTGAATCACTCTTGTATCAGGCCCTAAAAAGATACTTTGAATAAACGCTAAAAATTGCTCAAATCTTTCGATAAAACTAAGTTTATCACCGCCATAATTCATTAAGCCTTTAAAATTATCAATTGCTCCAACTATTAAATCAAGCTGCCCAGCAATTAGCATAATTCCTAAAAATGCTGCCGCACATTTTAAGGCACTTTTAAACCAGGTTTTTATATTTTTAGTTTTAGAAATAAATGGTAAACATATTCCCGATGTCAGCAAAGTACCAACTGAACCAATATATGTATAATTAGTTTCTAATTTACTTTGATAATAAACATAAATCATTAATATTAAATAAAATAAAGCAATAATATATTGTTCTAAGATAAAAGCAAAAGCTAATGTACTAAAGGCAGAAAAATAAAGTATAATATAATTAAGTTTTTGCTTACTATTAAATTTAAGTAATCTTGTAAGCATTAAAACCGTAAAACCTAATAAAGTAATTTGAATAGTTGTTAAGAAAACTGCATATCCATTAGCAACAAAGAAAAATATATCACTAAATACTTTAGCTAAAAAGGCAAATGGCATGGCAAGTAAGCCAAATAATGGTTGTCTTAAGTCATTTTCAACCATATTAATATTGAAAAAGGCATCCCCTTTTAGTAAAACGGCACTATCAGATGTATATAGAATATCATAATCCCCTACCGGTGAATAATAAAAAGCAGTTGTTATATTATAAATTATATAAGTTAAAACAAAAGCTACAATAAAAATAATAATTAAATACCGTTTTTCAAATTTTGTTAAGCTTTTAATAAATTTTTTTATTATTGGCACAAGTTTTTTAAGTCCTAAATAAACAAAGATTATTAAAGCAAATGTTCCAAAAATAGTTAAAATAGTTAATGGCCAATATGGAAAGCCAAAGAAGTCTCCTTGATGTCCATCAAAGTGAAAATTATAATAAATTCTCATAATATAATTGCTTATGAAAAATGAAACAGCCAAATATAAAATATCTATTTTTTCAAAAATATTTTGTAATTTATATTTTACTAAGTAAAAAGAAATAAAAGCTACTAAGATCATCCCTATTAATAAAATTTCTTTTTCGCATCTAGGCGAGCAAAATAAACTTAAAGCAATTATTGAAACAAAAAGAATTACTTTACTAATAAGTTGCATTTTATCATTTAAATTAATTGTTCTTTTCATTATGTAATCTCCTTCTAAAAAGTTTTTTATGCAAATTCATTAAATAAGCTATAAAAACAATAATCGTTATTAAACAGACAATTCGGCAAATTTGATATAATTTTGTCCCCGGATAAGTTATCTCAACCATCCCGGAAGAAGGAACTTCGATTTGAATAAATCCATTTTTACTTTCCTTATAATCGATTTCTTTTTCATCTAAGGTAATGTTATAACCAAAATAATATAACCTTGGAAGTTCAATAGTTGCTCCTTTTGTTTTAATATCAAATGATAAATTTGGAACATTATTCTTTACATTCTTTACTTTACCTTCTCCTTCTAAAAAGATAATATCATTGTCTCTTTCTTGAAAATAATCATAATTGTTATAAGCCTTCCGCGGTAAATATTCTTTTTGCCATCCTAAACCTAAAGTACTTAAATCATAGCTATCTAAAGAAATAGATGTAAAGTTTTTCGTATTAACCATATATATACTGAAAAATATAGTTAAAAAAGCTAAAAGCGTTATAATAATTTTTTGATTATTTTTAAATTGTAAGATTACAAGGCCTGCAACTACGCACATAAAGAAAGCTAAGAAAGTAAAGATTCGCCAGACAAATTGAATATTAAGTAAAAAGCTTGGCATCTTATCCCATGGGAATAGTGGCGAAAGCATAAAAGCACAAATAAAAGTTAATATAATAAAGCTTAAAACCACTCTTTTTTCTTTTATTTTTTTAAAATTTACAAGAACACAAATAAAACAAAATAAAGCAACGAAATCAACAGTAAAGTAAATATAAGAAGCAATATAATTACCACTTTCAGGAATTTCTGTTATTGTTTTTAAAGTAACTGCCGTACTATCTACTGACCACTTATTAAACATATGATTTGGATAAAACACCATATAATCGCCTTTTAACATATGCTGTGCGAGTGGTACAATAAATGGTGATACAAAAATTAATATTAAAAGTGCGGCTATACAGAAATTTAAAATATTCTTTTTCGTAAAAACTTTTTTAAAATTAAAAAGCAAAAATAAGATAACAAAGAAAGTTAAGTAAATTGATAATACTAAATGTGATAGTATAGCACCCGTATAACCAATAACAAAACAAAGTAAAAATTTCTTTTTATCATCATTAAACAAATAATGTATGCCTAAAAAAATTAATGGAATAAAAATAAATATAAAAGATTCTGACATTGCATCTCTAAAGAAAATATCTAAAACATGATATGGGAAAAACATATAGAAAATAGCTGATAATAAAGCAGCATTTTTATTATTAAAAGTTTCTTTAACAAAAATATACATAAAAATGCCTGATAATAAGAAACTAAGAAAATAACCTAATTTTACTGCAGCAAAAATATTTAAATTAAATATATTTAATATTTCATATATATAAACAATAGCATGATGTGCGAGTGGTGGATAAAAAATACCTGTCCCATAACCAAAACCATTAGCTACAACATCTACTATTTTACTAATATTAAATATTTCAAAATTACTAATAAACCCCATTAAATTAGCAAAATGAAATACAGCATCATGCCGCATATCATACCCTCTACCATATGAAGCAAATAAAATAAGGGCTACTAAAAATATAATTAAATAATGTTTATTAAAATCTTTTAAAAACTTTTTCATACTATCACCACTTACTAATTAAAAAAAACAAAGCCACTAATTACAATCTTCATGGCTTATATTTTTTTACTATATCTTTCATTTTTATATTATCACC
>CALVIK010000008.1 GCA_944329545.1 uncultured Bacilli bacterium | reverse complement strand
TATCCATATCCGTTAATTTATCACAATTATTTAATGTTATAAAAGTATCAGAATCATTTAAAGTCATATAAATGCCCCCTTTTTTACGGTCTTTATTATAATCATATTTAGTTTTTTGTCAAATTCGCCAAAGAAAAGGCGTCAAAAAACGCCTTATAAAACTTCTAAGAAGTTAATATCTAATTTGGTAGCCTGTACGGGACTTGAACCCGTGTATATATGCTTGAGAGGCATACGTGTTAACCACTTCACCAACAGGCTATAAATAATACAAAACAATTGTATCACTTTTTTTCTTAATAAACAATATTTTTAATGGGGAATTTCTGTTAAATAATAATGTTTTAATGGTTTTACATTATCATCAAACTCATAACAAATAGGTCTTCCAGTCGCGATTTCTAGTTTCATAACTTCTTCATCTGATAAATTATCTAAATATTTCATTAAAGCTCTTAAACTATTACCATGCGCGACAATAATAATTTTTTCGCCTTTTAAAAGCATTTTTTCAATATCACTGTGCCAATAATCAATAACGCGTTTAGAAGTATCTGCTAAATTTTCTGTAAGCGGTATTTCTTCTTTCGATAAATCTTGGTATTTAGAATCATTACCAGGATATCTCTCGTCGTCTATTTCTAAAGCAGGTGGCCTAACACTAACGCTCCGGCGCCATAGCTGAACTTGCTCTTTTCCATATTTTTTTCGCATTTCATCTTTATTAAGACCTTGTAAAGCTCCATAATGCCGTTCATTTAATTTATAACTATAATAAATAGGAATATTTAAATGCATTTCCTCTAAAATATATTTTAAAGTATCAATAGCTCTTTTTAAAACTGAAGTATACGCAACATCAAAAACAAAACCGTTTTCTTTTAATATTTGTCCAGCTTTTTGCGCTTCAACAATTCCTTTTTCAGAAAGTTCTACATCAGTCCAGCCTGTAAACTTATTTTCTAAATTCCAAATACTCTGACCATGTCTTACTAAAACTAATTTTTTCATCCATATCACCTACTTTAAAAATTCTTCAATTATAACTTTTTCAGCTTCCTTTTCAGTAAGTCCTAAACTCATAAGTTTTAAAAGTTCTTCACCCGCTATTTTACCAATGGCTGCTTCATGAATTAAATTAGCCGAAGTGTCTTGCGCAAAAACTTCAGGAATCGAACGAACCATGCCTTCGTCTTTAATAATGGCATCACATTCTACATGTCCATAACATTTTGTTTTTCCTATAACTTTAGAGGCAAATTCTTGATAAGATTTATCTATAGCTACTGATCTTGAAACAATATGCGTACTAGCATCTAACCCATCTAAGATAATTTCAAACTCGCTTTTAGCCTTTTGGTTATTATTTGTTAATATTTTCTCGTTTATGGTTAAAGTTGCCCCATCATAAAGAGTTGCTTTAGTTACTCTTTTAGTATCATCAACACCTTTTATCTGCACTGAATTTATTGTCATCTTAGAATTTTTTTGCATTTTTATTTCAGTTACCGGATTTAAAATTTTCTTACCATTTCCGCTTCCTTCACCATAATGTTTTTCAATGTATTTTACTTTAGCGCCTTCAGCTATAAAAAAGCGATGAATCCCACTATGGGAAGTTTCATGTTTATCATCATTATGAATACCACAGCCAGCAACAATAATAACATTGGCGTTTTTTCCAATATGAAAATCGTTATAAACAATATCTTTTATCCCACTTTGCGTAATTATAACGGGGATATGAATAATTCCAAATAAAGTGTTTTCTTTAACATAAATTTCAAGGCCATGTTCTTTAGCAGCTATATTAATGTAATCACTTACTTTACGGTCAATACAAGTACCATTTTTACGAATATTATAAGCTGATATTGGTTCTTTTGTTTGTTCACTTATTTTTTCTAAAAGTTCTTTATCTGTTTCATTCATTTTTACTCTCCTTTCGCGCACTCCTTATTAGCAATTTTAGTTAAAAAATCTTCTTTTTTTACTTCTTTTACGGTACCTTTATCCAGTAAAATTACTTTATCAGCCATTTTTAAAATACGCTCTTGATGAGAAATTACGATAGTGGTTTTATCTAAAACCATATCTTTAAAAATTTTCGTTAAATGTTCAAAACTCCATAAATCAATACCGGCTTCTGGTTCATCAAAAATAGCTATTGCCGGATTTTTTGCAATTATCGAAGCAATTTCGATACGCTTTAATTCACCACCTGATAAAGATTTATTTAATTCACGGTCAAGATATTTTTGGGCGCATAAACCAACTTGTGATAAAAAAGTACAAGCTTCTTTTTTAGATATTTTTTTTCCTTTAGCGATATTTAAAAGTTCCCAAACCGTCAGTCCTTTAAAAAGAGTTGGCGTTTGAAAAGCATAACCAAAGCCAAGTTTCGCTCTTTCCGTAATACTTTTATCAGTAATGTTATGACCATTATAAATAATAACCCCAGAAGTTGGTTTATAAATTCCCATAATAATTTTAGCTAAAGAACTTTTTCCTGAGCCATTAGGCCCAGTTATAACATAAAACTTATTATCTTCAAAAGTTAAATTAATATTATTCAAAATTAATTCACCATTTTGTTCAAAACAAATATTTTTAAGTTCTAACATGTTTTCCTCCTTCTTAAGCAAATATTTAGCGATTAACTATATAATAGTTTATAAAGCCGAAAAAAGATGTCAAACATCATTTTCTTTTATATAATTGATAATATCTTTTAAATTTTCTTTTTTAACTAAAGAACCACCTTTTTTAATAATTTGTACAATTTCTTTATTTTCTTCTAAATTTTCTTTTTCTAATTGTTTACCGACAGCTTTTAGCAATCTTTTTTTAATACAACGAAGTTTTTTATAATTCACCCCACCAGGTAAATAAAAAAACTTTTTTTTAACATCGTTATTTTTAATTAACGCTTGAATTCTTTCATTAGTTTCTGGCATTAAACCAACGCCAATAGTACAAATTATTTTTACTTTATTTTTTATTTTACTATAGCCTTTTAACATTCCTGCCATAACCCAACTCATAAAAATTATTTCTTCAAAATCTGGTTTATATTCTTTAAGACTAACACAAGGAATATTTAAAGCCGAAGCTAGCATCAAAGCATATTCTTTTGTATGCCCAGTATTACTTTCATAGACAATTTTCATAGTTTATTCCTTTCTATTGAAACATATGAAATTGTTTCATACATTTTACCTTATGTAATAGCTTATTGAATTTTAACATTTTTAATCTATTAGCAATAAAGTTTATTTTCTATAATAAGTATAACATAAATCAAAGCGTTTTTAAAGAAAAATAGCGAATTTTTAAACTGCAAAAATATATTATTACATTATATTTCAACAGGTTATTTTAGTTACCGGACATAAAATGCGGAAAATGGCACAATATAATTGCGAGGTGATTAGTAGTGACAACTTTCAAAAGAGATTTTTCTTTTGATAAAAATATCAAAGCTATTGTTTCAAAAAATATTAAAAAATATCGTTTAGAAGCGGGAATTACTCAGGAACAATTAGCCGTTGATATTGAAAAATCTTATGACTTTGTCAGAAGATTAGAATTCAAAAAAGGTGAAATAGGTTGTTCTTTAGATACTATATATCGAATATCCGTAGTTTTGGGTCAACCTATGGGTAAATTTTTTGAAGAAATTAAAGAAAAATAAAATATGCCAACCACATATTTTATTTTTTTATACTTTATTATATTTATTAGTTTTTTCATCTATATAAAAAAAATTAATCATTTATATAAAAGCCGATTTTTCTCAATTATATCATTGATTGTTTTTATTTAAAGTTAACATTTTTTGTAATTCTTTTATATCTTCTTTACCATACTCTAATCGGTTATTATCTTTGTTTTCATGTTTAACAATAATTCTCTCTATATTCCAATATACATAGGTTATTGATTTATTTATTTCTTTCGCTAAATTTGATTTGGCTTCGTTTACTATCACCCTAATTTCTAAGGCCATTGAATTATTCTTTTTTAACATAAATTGCTCTTTTTCAAATTCTTAAGACACATCTTAAGAATCTCAAAACTCTATATCATTTTACCATATAATTTATTAATTAATAATTTTCACTTTATTTATAAATAAAAATTATCAATCTATTCAACTACTTTTCGACCATAAAATTAAAAAAACGAACTATTTCTAGTTCGAGTAATTATCAATATGGTGCCCAGGAGGAGAATCGAACTCCTAGCTCTCCCTTCGGAGGGGAACATTTTATCCATTAAACTACCCAGGCTTAACTATATTATAATAATTAATAGTTATTTTTGCAAGAAAAAAAGGTAAAAATTATTACCTTGTTAATTTTTTGGTTTTAACAGCTTCTTCATATACACCTATTAATGGTTTGATTAATTCATCCTCAGAATAATTATCATAAGCATATTTAGCTATTTCAGTGGCATCAAATTTAATTTCACCTGTTAAAACTGAACTTACAGCCATAGCTAATTCCTCATAATTTTCGGGTTCAAAAACAATTCCAACATTAGGGTTAATAATTTCTGGGATACCACCTTGATTAGTGCCAATAACTGGTGCGCCACAAGCCATTGCTTCAATAACCACTAATCCAAAAGCTTCATTTCTTGATGGAACTAATGATACATCGGCAATATTATAAATTTTTCTTAAAACTTCATGTGGTTTATTACCTAAAAAAACTAGATTTTTCAGTTCTAATTCTTCCGCTAGTTTTTGCATTTCAGCAAATTGTTCACCATTGCCACAAAGAATGGTTACAGTATCATCTCTTTGATATAAAGCGGCAGCTTTTAAAAGCAAGTCAATACCTTTAAAATGAGTAAACTTACCAGCAAAACTAACCACTTTTTGATAATTACTATCAATACCTAATTCCTTTAAAACAGTTCCTTTATCATAATTTTCTTGATAAAACACCTCAGGATCATAACCATTTTTTATAAGCAAAGTTTTATCTTTTGCAAAAGGAAATGTTTTTTCTACTAACTTAGCATTATCTTCTGATATAGTAATAATTTTAAAAGCTTTTTGCGCAGCATTTTCAGCTTCTTGGCGAAATCTAGTACTTTCGTTATAACCAAATAAATCAGTACCGTGAGCAGTTATAATAAGTGGAATGTCAAATTTAGAAGCAATATCAGCAAGTAGCCATATATGAGAGGCATGAATAACATCAGGAGCAAAACTTGCTATTTCACTAGCTAACGCTTCAGTAAAAGTTTTATTATATAAATATAATTCTTCATCTGTTAAATCATGAAATGATTTAACACTCCTTGGATGCGTAGTAAAACAAGGAAAATTGAATGGCAATGCACTTTCTATCGTTTCTTTATCAGTAAAATAAACAGGATGCAGTAAATCATCATCAACAATAACATTCTCCGGCATAATAATTTTAACATCATGCCCTTTTCTAATGAGTGAATGAGCTATATTAGCATTATATACCCCACTACCAGATCCATTTAGTGGAAAATGATTTATTAATAATATACGCATAAAATTCCTCCTTAATAAAATATAGAATTATTATACACTAAATGAAATAAGGAAGCAACAAATTTTTATTAGTAAAAAAACTAGATATAATAAATCTAGCCTTTATTAATTATTTTTTGTTTTTTTACTTTAGTAACAATTAAGATTGTTACAATGGCAATTACTATAAGCGCAAAGCCCGTTAATAATATTACATATGGATTAGATTTAGCTGTTGCTGGTACATTAACTACTTCTGCCGGGGTATTTTCATCAGTTACTTCTGGTGTGGGATTTTCTATTTGATTTTTTACTCGATAAGGATCTTTTTCAGTACCTGTTCCTGTAAGTTCAATTTCTGGCGTAATATGAATAGCTGGTCGCACATTATAGACATTATTAGCACTATAACTACTAATAGTTCCGGCGCCACAAATTACCCAAAGATCTTCTGTATAATAAGCATATGGTGATAATGTCCAATAAAATTTACCAGTTTCATATAACCAGTTAGTTGTTCGGCACACTTGATAATTATCATAACTATTTTTATCAATATTGCAGCTAGTATTAGAATTAGAACGCATATAATCACTATGACTAATTAAAGCTACATAACCAGTCCATTTTATCGAATTTTCATTATTTATTTCCTCTTCTAAAGTTGGGGTTTCTGATGCAATAGCCCCAATTCCCCAGTCATATGTCATAATATAATTTTTAACAGTAGCATTTAAACTATTATAATAAGTACCATTTAAATAAGCATTCAATTGCGAAGCTGAGCTAACTTCACCAGAAAACGAACCATTAGAAAAAGTTGAAGTTGCACTCCAAGCATTACAACCTTCCGCTATCGCATCACCCTGTGCACAATAACCACTTGTTCTCGTACCTGCTTTATCAAAAGCCATTTCGGTAATAAAATTATCTTTTACTAATTTAATGGTACCATTGCTTTCAATAGCTACGATACGCCACATATCGCCACCTAAATCAATATAGTTGTTAGGATTAGTTCCTTTATAAACATATCTCCCATTTTCATAACTATCAGTATACAACCCATCACCACTAGTTACAACATTAACATTTACCCCTCCAAGTGATAAAGCTTTAACACTTATTCCCGGTAATATAATAATTAATCCTATCGTTATCCAAAACAAAATTTTTAATTTTTGCAAAATAATCACGCTCCTTAAAATAGTTTTTTCTATCCTTTTATATTATAGCGTAATTTTAAGATAAAAAATTGTTTTTAAACAATTAAAGACAAAATTAGACAAAACTATACATTTTTCACTTATAAAAAACTAATAAAAAAATATTTTAATTTTCAAAACTATCTTGTTTATTACTTCGATATAAATAACAATCTTTTTCATGTGAATTAATAAAACCAGTAGCTTGCAAATAAGCATAAATTATTTTGGAGCCAGTAAATTTCATCCCTCTTTTTTGTAAATCATCAGCAATAGTATCAGATAAATTGTTTTGAACTTTATTCGTTTCATAAATTATTTTTCCTTTAGTAAAAGAAGATAAATAATTATAAAATGAACCAAATTCTTGAATTATCGTTTTAAATATTTTAGCGTTATTAATACTAGCTTGAATTTTTAATTTATGGCGAATAATTTTTTTGTTCGCACAAAGACTTTTTATTTTATTTTCATCATAAACACATATTTTTTCAATATCAAAATTATCATAAGCTTCAAGGAAGTATTCTCTTTTATTTAAAATGCATTCCCAAGAAAGCCCCGCTTGAAATGATTCTAAAATTAACATTTCAAACAAATAATGATCGTCTTTGTTTAATCTTCCCCACTCTTTATCATGGTAAGCAACATATTTAGGATTATTTAAATTACACCATTTACATCTTTGCATCTTTTTTTCTCCTTTAAAGGCATTTTAAACTGTTTAATATCATGACCTTCCAGTTTTAATAGTTTTATTTTATTATCAAGGCCTCCACCATAACCAGTTAAATTTCCGTTTGATCCAACAACTCTATGGCAAGGAATTATAAGACATATAGGATTCCAACCAACAGCTCCACCAACTGCTTGCGCACTCATTTTTTTAAGACCTTGGTCTTTAGCTATTTCTTTGGCAATATCATTATAAGTAACAACCTGGCCATAAGGTATTTTATTCATTTTAGCGATAACTTTCTTTCGAAAAGGGGTTAAGTTTTCTATTTTATACTTAGGAATAAAATCAGGGTTTTGACCACTAAAATAAATGTCAAGCCATTTAATTGTTTCAGTAAAAATGGGCAAATTCTTTACTGTAAAATCACCTTGATGTTTTAAAGCATCTTTAGAGTCCGCAAACCAAAGACCAGTTAAATATTTTCCATCACTTCGCATATACATTTTACCTATAGGTGAGATATATTCTTTTAAATACATTAGATCACTTCCTTAATAATATTCACATTTTTTATTTTTTAAAGAACATTTTACTTTAGGTTCATCTTTAATATTATTATCAACTTTAAATGGTGATGATAAATAAATATATGTCTTATCAGCCTTAAAAACAGACATATGAAGCTGGCTAATATTTGGGGTGTTTTTATAATTAAATTTATGAATTTCTTTATTGATAGTTAAATTATCAATAGTATATTCTATAACATTACCAATCTGGCCAATACAATGTATATAAATTTTATTGTTATTTATATAAATATTATTTTTTTCAAAATTACAATTTTGTAAATTTTCTAATTTATAATATTTTTTATTTTCTTTAAATAAAATATGATGTCCAGCTGAAGTTGTTTCATTTTCATAATCAGTTATTAAATAATCTTTATTTTTAATTTTAAATGTTGTTAAGATTTCTTCGTTTTTTAAAAATTTATAAACTTCTAACTTAGCTAGTTGACTTTTATAATCTAAATAAGCAAATAAGCTATAAAAAATAATACCTAATATTAAAATAATAATCAATACTTTATATTTCATAAACGCTCCTATTTTTTTCTTATTTTACTATTACCAAAAAAATCGACTTCTTCTTCATATATAACCCGGCCATATTCATCTTTAATTTCATTATTACCAAAAATATTAAGTTCTTTACGATAAGTTTTGTTGTTTTTTAAATCTTTATAAGTAATTTCTCCGAATAAAAAATCAGCATCAGCCCGCATTATTTCTTGACCGTTTTCATCGCGAATTATTTCATCACCAAATAAAGTACGCTCCCCTCTAGCAATTACTTTACCAGAAGCATTACGATATTCTCTATCACCAAAAATATTCATATCGACACTGATATTATCAGAATTATTATAGTTTGGCGTATAAGTTTTATAACTAGAATAACTAGATTTAGTGGCATTATCATCTTTAGGATAAGCTAAATACATATTAATTATAATCGGCGGAATACTAACAATTAAAGTTACTATTAACCGTCCTAAAAAATCATATTCAGTTTCACTACCACTTATAATAAACATGGTTATAATATAAGCAATAGCAAAAAATGCCTTAGCATAATAACAATCGTCTTTTTCAATTTTTATTTTCGTAAAAGTACGCACAAGCCAAGTAACTAAATTAACAAATAAATTAACACCTGTGCAGTAAAGTATTAAAATTATTATATTTAAGAAAAAAGAATCTAAATTAAGAGAAGTTAAAAAACTATAACTAAAAATTCCAAAAACAATACAAATTATAGAAACAATATAAAAAATTGCCCGCATCAAAACACCTTCTTTGTTATATTATAGCATTTTAAGTATTAAAAAACTAGGCATTAGCCTAGTAACTAACAAATTTGGTAGCGAGAGGGGGATTCGAACCCTCGACCCTACGGGTATGAACCGTATGCTCTAGCCAACTGAGCTATCTCGCCATTTGAAAAGCCGTATTAATTGTATCAAAAATACTAGCTTTTGACAAGAGTTTTTTGTGTTTTACCTTGTTTTTTTTTATTTTGTAATTGATAAGCTTTATAAGTGTTGTTCATAAGCTCTAAAACAGTCATCTGCCCCACACCACCAGGAACTGGGGTTACATAAGAGGCTTTTTTAATAGCATCATCATATAATACATCACCATGCAATTTACCAGTTTCTAAATTGCGAACTGTACTAACATCAATAACAATACTACCATCTTTAATATAAGAACTATGAATAAAAGGCTCTTTACTACCAGCAGCTGTTATTAAAATATCAGCTTCATTCGTTATTTCTTTTAAATTTTCAGTTTTTGTATGACACATTGTTATAGTCGCATCACACGCCATTAACATATGAAAAAGTGGTAATCCAACTAATTTGCTACGGCCAATTATCACAGCTCTTTTCCCTTTTAAACTATCAAGGCCGATTACTTCATCTAAAATTTTTAAAACACCTTCCGCAGTACATGGTCTTAGCCCTTCATTATTAGTAACAATTCTTCCTAAATTTTCATTAGTAAGTCCATCAACATCTTTAATAGGTGTAATACTATTAATAACCTTATATTCGTCAATATGTTTTGGTAGTGGAAGCTGAACCATAATACCATGAACACTATCATCTTTATTCAAAGATTCAATAACTTCTATTAATTGTTCTGTCTGAATATCATCTTCAAATAATAAATGATCTGCTTGCAAGCCAATGTTTTCACTAGCTTTTTTCTTATTTCTAACATAAACATCGCTAGCTTTATCCCCAGCCACTTGGATTATTTTTAAAACAATGTTTTTATCTTTTATTTTTTCTTCTAATTCTAATAAGCCTTGCGCTTTAAGGCTTTTACAATCAACTTGCTTCATTTAAACCACCCTCCATATACATTTTACCACATTTTTTTAAAATATTATCTTTTTTTATTTAAATTTATTAGAGATAACAAATAAGTTTTAATCTAAGTTTATTTTTTTGTAAAATACTATAATATTTGTTATAATATGAGCGGTGATATTATGAAAGATGTTGTAATTATTGGCGGCGGAGCTTCCGGATTAATAAGCGCAATATTTGCGGCCACGAATAATAACAAAGTAACTTTATTAGAAAGAAATGATAAATGCGGGAAAAAATTACTATTAACTGGGAATGGTAAATGTAATTATTGGAACAATGATCAAAACATTAATCATTATCATAGTCATAATATTGATATTTTTAAAGAAATAAAAACTAAAGATAACGATCAAGAAATATTAGATTTTTTTGATAGTTTAGGTATCATTCCTAAAATTAAAAATGGCTATTATTATCCTTATTCTAATCAAGCTACTAGTATTAAAAATGCTTTAATTAATAAAGCAAAACTGCTTAATGTAGAAATTATTAATAATGTTTATGTAAATAAAATAACTTATAATAAATATTTTACTATTAACCCTGATAACGAAAATATTCAAGCTAAAAACATCATAATTGCTACTGGCGGTAAATCTTTTAAAAAAACCGGTTCCGATGGTAATGGTTATGAACTAGCAAAAAAATTTGGTCACACTATAATCACGCCACTACCAGCTTTAACTAGTTTAATTGCCGATGGCAACTTTAAAAAATGGTCTGGTGTAAGGTGTGAAGCTACTTTATCTTTTCTAGAAAACGGAAAATTAATAAAGAGTGAAACTGGTGAAGTTCAACTGACTGATTATGGTATTAGTGGTATTTGTACTTTTAACTTAAGTAGATACGCTTCTACTAGTTTAAATCATGGAAAAAAAGTATCTATCAATATTAATTTTTTACCTTGGATGACTAATATTAAAAAATATTTAGATAAAAAAGCAAGTAATGGTTTTCCGATAAGCACTTTATTAGAAGGAATTTTAAACTACAAACTTGTAAACTTTTTATTAGAAAAAAGTCATATAAAAAATGATGAATATTGGAAAAATATTTCTAATAGTAAAAAAGATGATTTAATAAATAATTTACGCAATTTTACCCTTAATATTGTAAACACTAATTCCTTTGATAAAGCCCAAGTAACTACTGGTGGAATTCCTCTTTCTGAAATAAATATTCAAACAATGGAATCTAAAAAAATAAAAAACTTATTTTTTGCTGGAGAAATTTTAGATGTTGATGGTGATTGTGGAGGGTATAATTTAGGTTTTGCCTTCTTAAGTGGTATGCTAGCGGGTAAAAGTATTAAAGGTGATAAAAATGCTTAGAATAAGACAATTAAAACTAAACATAAATCATACCGAAATTGATTTGAAAAACAAAATAATTAAAGTTTTAAAAATAAAAAACAATGAACTAATAAATTATCAAATTAATAAACAATCTTTAGATGCTAGAAAAAATAATATCCATTATGTTTATGAAGTTGATGTTAATGTTAAAAATGAAAACAAAATATTAAAAGAAAATAAAAATCAAGACATTTTAAAAACTCCTGATGAAAATTATTATTTTAACATAACCGGTACAAAAAAAATGAAAAACAGACCAATTATTATTGGTGCCGGTCCTGCAGGATTATTTTGTGCTTATGTCCTAGCCGAAAACGGTTATAAACCCTTAATAATCGAACGCGGAGAAAAAATCGAAGAGCGCATTAAAACCGTGGAAAATTTTTGGCAAAATGGCATTTTAAATGAAAATTCTAATGTTCAATTTGGTGAAGGTGGCGCTGGAACATTTTCCGATGGTAAATTAAATACTTTAGTTAAAGATAAATTTGGCCGCACTAAAAAAGTTTTTGAAACATTTGTCTTATGTGGTGCCGATAAAGAAATTATGTATATTAAAAATCCCCATATTGGGACTGATCTTTTAAGAAAAGTAATAATTAATATGCGAAAAAAAATAATTGATATGGGCGGAGAATTTCTTTATAACACTTGTTTTACTAATTTAATTATTAAAGATAATAAATTAACAGGTATTATCGCTGGCAACAAAAAAATACCTTGTGAAGTTCTTGTTTTAGCGCTTGGTCATAGTTCAAGAGATACTTTTAAAATGTTAAATAATTATTTAAAAATTCAAAGTAAAGATTTTGCCATTGGTATTAGAATTTCTCATAAACAAGAATTAATCAATAAAAATCAATATGGAAATATTAAAAACTTACCACCAGCTAGTTACAAATTAACTTATAAAGCAAAAGACCGTGGGGTTTATTCCTTTTGTATGTGTCCTGGCGGTTTTGTAGTCAATGCTTCTTGCGAAAAAAACGGTTTAGTCATTAATGGTATGAGCAATCATGCTAGAAATGAAGAAAACGCTAATAGCGCTATTGTGGTTACGGTAAGTAAAAAAGATTTTGGGAACAAGCCTTTAGATGGTATGTATTTTCAAAGAAAAATTGAAAAAAAAGCCTTTGAAATAGCTAATGGTAAAATACCTGTTCAATTATACAAAGATTTTAAAAATAAAAGCATAAGTGCCAAATTTAAAAACATAAAACCTATTTTTAAAGGTAATTATACTTTTGCTGATATAAATCAAATACTACCTGATTATATATGTTCAGCATTAATAGAAGGCATTGAAAATTTTGATAAAAAAATAAAAGGTTTTGCTAATGACAATGTAATTATTGCCGCTCCCGAAACCAGAACATCTTCACCGATTAGAATAATTAGAGATGAAAATTTTGAAGCTAATATTAAAGGTATTTACCCATGCGGAGAAGGCGCTGGTTATGCTGGTGGTATTACAACATCAGCAATTGATGGTATTAAAATAGCTGAAGCAATTAGTAAAGTATACAAAAAAACTGAGTAATAATGCTATATCATTTTATTCAGTTTTTTTATTTTCGGGGTACTATAAATTACATAAAAATATTTATCTTCAAGTGTTACATATTCTTCTTGAACTTCTTGTAATATTTTATTTTTAAGATTTTTCAAAAGTTTTATTTTAGTTGTTTTATCTTGGTCATATATTTTGCCATAAACACCAGTAGTAATAGGATAACCTTGGCCAACTAATAACTCCCAGTTTATAATATCTTCTTCTTCGTAAGGATTATAAGTCATAAAAGAATTAATCCGCCTATCAAGAATTATTTCTTTTTTATCAGGGCCAATTAATAAAGGTTTTTCAACCGTTACCATAAAATCAGCATTAATAATTTTATCATTTTCTAAAGCTAATTCTTCGGCATAAGGCGTAATCATTAGTAAATTATTATTTAAAGCTAATGAATCAAATTCGCCTTTACCTACTTCGGCTATTTTAGATAAAGGTATTTGCATATAATTAAGCAAATCTTTATAATCTCTACTCACAACTCTTTGTCTAGTTACCCATTCTTTAAATTCATTTAAAAATTCTAAAGAATTCATATCAATACTATTTAAACCATTAGCTTTTGTAAATTGTTTCATTAATTTTTCTAAATAAATATCCACATTTTCACTTCCTTATATATATATTATACATATTTAAATATATAAAAGTCAAACTATTAAAGATATTATTTTAGCAAATAAAACTTGACTAAAAGGCGTTCGATAAAATAAATGGGGATTAGCACTTTCGACAGCTTTTACTATTTTATTAACAATTGAATTTAAATTTTTTGAACAAATATCAAACTTTTATTTAAGAATAATTAATTAAAATTTTAATATAATATTAATGTTCCTAAGTGTCCTGTAAGGGCTTAGGACTTTTTTATTTTTTCCCATTTTATAGGAAAACCCATAGTATCAAAAATTTTATTAACATCTATAGTGTTTATTTTCTTTTTCAGCTTTTTCATTTTTCCCTCAATTTTATTTATAAAATCATTAAAATGCTCTGGTGGTAATAAAATTTTCAATACAATTATTAAGGAAAAAACATCATTCTTTCCTTGCCTATATCTTAAATTTATTTTCTCAATTTCAGTTATTTGATGAAATCTATTATCAACTATTGATGTTTTGTTACGAGCACAATATATTCTTTCATCATGCGCACATAAATTTCTAAAAAAAGCCAAATTTGCTAAATACTGTTTTAATTCTTTTTCACTTATATTCCAATATTTAGCAATATCAACTCGTTCATTTTGTTTCATAAGACCATAAAATTGGCTTAAGGTTCCTAACGATAAAACATTGACTAGTACCCAAAAAGGAATATAGCCATATTCAATTAAATAATAATTGATATATGATTTATCATTCATAGCAATCGCCATTTCATTATGTATTTTGGCGATTAGCTTCTGAATATGTAAAATTCGCTCTTCTACTTTCTTCATCCCAGAAAAATTTTTGTTTAATACATCAAAATTATTTACAATTAAATAATTATCAACACCATGAAATTTTGAAAATGTATAAGATATCAATGATTTTAATAATCTTTCGACTTTCAAAATATATTGAAATAAAATATTTCTTATTTCCTTATCAAATTCATAAAGAGCATATATTTCTTCAAAAAAAGAATGATAATAGTATTCATCTTCACTAATAGTAGGATTTAAAAATGGAATTTTATAAGCATTTATAAGATTATAATATCCAATCTCACTTAATTTATTAATAGCAAATTTTTGATTATTTATTATTAATCCTCGTTTTTTTAATATTAGTAACTGCTGTTGATATGTTTTAAATTCTTTCAATTATATTTCACCCCCTACAAAAAAAGTCTTTGGACCACGCGGGCACCCAAAGAACTGTACGAATAAATAATATCATAAAATAATATTTTTTTCAAGTGCTATTAAGAAGAATATTTAAAAATTTGTTACTATTTAAATGTAGGATAAAAAATATTTGATTAAAATAACTGTTTTTTGTTATAGATAATAATAAAATTTTCTTGCAAATATTCTTAATAAAACAAAGACATTATTTTAGCAAATAAAACTTGACTAAAAGGCGTTCGATAAAATAAATGGGGATTAGCACTTTCGACAGCTTTTACTATTTTATTAACAATTGAATTTAAATTTTTCTTTTCAAATAATGTTAAAAATATATTTTCACTTTTTCTAATTATATTTAATTGATGTTTAAAATAGGAATCTATATCCATAAAATCATATTTTTTATCAAAAGCCAATTTATTAAAACCAGTTTTATAAAGACCTGGGGTAATAATACTGATTTTAATATTATTATCTAGTAATTTTAATTCTAAATTTAAACATTCAGCTAGTTTTATAATACTAGCTTTAGTAGCACAGTAACTACCTAAAAAAGGAATTGGAATAATTCCGGCAAGTGATGACATCATAATTATTTTACCTTTTTTCTTTTTCATCATTTTTTTTAAAATTATTTGTACAATTTCAAAATTAGCAAAAACATTAACTTCAAAATTATTACGAATTTTATTTATATCTATTTCACTAACTGAACCACTTTCAGCTATAGCTGCATTACTAATTAAAATATCAACATCTAAATTGTCTAATATTTTTTTATCTTCTTTACTAGTTACATCTAATTTAAAACATTTAACATTATTATATTTATTGTATTTTTTTTCAATTATTTTAAGTTCACTATTAGTATGCACTGTAATATAAAGAAAATAATTTTTATTAATTAATTTATCACAAACTTTATTTATAATTCCACTTCTCGCACCTGTAATTAATACTTTTTGCACATTATCACCAATATTATTATTTAACAAATAAAAAAAATAATACTATATTTTTATCTTAAAAAATATAAAAAAATGAGTGAAATATATTCACTCAAAATGATGATATTTTAACCATAACATTTTTATGAGATTTGCAGCATCAAGGATAGAAAACAAAGATTTTCGCGTAACGCTACTAGCCTAAGTTTCCATTTACTGCATATATTTTGTAATATAAATTACAAGGAATATTCTTGTTTCTAGACCTTATGGATATGGATCTTACACTCATAAACTATAGTTTCCTAGAAAATGCTGGGCTGCCACTACTACTCATTGCAGTTCGCAATGCCGTCACTATTCACGTTGCAGTTAGCAGAATCATCGTTCGCATTCGCATTGCCATTGGAATTAGCATTCACATTCAAAGCGCCTGAATTGCAATTCGCATTAGAGCTATTAAAGTTGCAGGAGCCTTAATCAGAATACCCCTATAAAAACATATTATATGTTTTTACCTAAATTTAATGCAGCTGAAATATTTATTTTTCACTGACAAGCCGGTGCCTACACTCGCCGTCGCTCCTTCGGCACCATGCATTCGCCAAAAGGCGAATGACTAGAATATTTTGCCTTAGGGCAAAATATTAGATTTTAGATTTTTAGATTTCGGCTGGGCCGGCGCTACTACTCAATGCAGAACGCAACGCCGCCACTGCTCACACCGCAGATATCAGAAGATAAGCCCGCGCCCGCGCTCGCATCGCCATGGGAGTTAGCGAGCACAAACAAAGCGCCCGAACTGCAACTCGCAGTAGAGCTATTAAAGGAGCAAGAGCCTCCAGCACCGGTAAATGTTGTATTATTAGATAATTCCGTTAAAATTGTTTGGTTACTAGCCCAATAATCAGCACTTCCTCCTTGAACACAAACTGGTTCAGCTAATGATGG
>CALVIK010000007.1 GCA_944329545.1 uncultured Bacilli bacterium | reverse complement strand
TCAAAATAGATACAGTAGCTCCAACATTATCAATATCTACGACAAAAACCACGAATAGTATAACGGTAGTCGCAACAGCTTCAGCAACATCAGGAATAAGTAAATATGAATACCGAATAAATAGTGGTTCATGGGTCAATGGAGGAACAAGTAAGACTCACACATTTACAGGTTTAAAAAATAATACAAGTTATACCGTAGAAACAAGAGTAACAAGTGCTTCTGGGAAAACAGCAACAAAGAGTGCGAGCGTGACTACTAATAATATAACTTTACCAACATTCAGCGAAAGTGGAACAACAACTAAGACAGTAAAAATAACCTATCCAAGTGGATGTGGAAGTACATATACATGTACATATTCCAAAGATGGAGGAAGTGCGGTTACAGTGAAAAGTACCACGGCAACTGTCTCATTTACTAAAAGTGGAAGTGTAGTAGCCAAGGTAAGTGATGGAACTAATACTGTAAGTAGTAGTTATACAGTTACTGTTATTCCTTATGGCCAAGGTACAAACACAATTACACAGTTATTACCATCTAATCCAGATGAATTATATAAAGATGAACATGGGGACATTAGATATTACGGAGCAAGTCCAAATAATTATGTAAGATTTAATAATGAATTATGGAGAATAATGGGAGTAATTGATGGTCAAATTAAAATAATCAGAAATGAAGCTTTAACACCAGTTACAACTAATAACGGAGTAACAATAGGAACAAGTAGTGGATTTTATTGGAATAAAGTACAGCAGTCAGGAAAAAATTATAATAACTGGGTAGGCTCAACTTTACAAACATATTTAAATAGAACATACTATAATAGTATTAATAGCACATATAAAAATATGATATCTAAAAATGAGACATTCTATTTGGGCGGAGCAACAAGTAGTAACTACGCCACTTTAACAGCAAGCGGCTTTTACAATGCAGAAAGAGATAGCACACAAGTGGCTGAGGGAAATCCAGCTACAATAACACAAAGTATTGGGTTAATGTATCCAAGCGATTATGGGTATGCAGCGGGAGAAAGTTGTTTATCAAAACCTCTTTACGGCTATAGTTCTAGTTGTAAAAATATTGACTATTTATTTATTAGAAAAACCGAATGGTTCCAAGCACCTTATGCTGGTAGTCTTATTCACGCGTTCTTTGTGTATGGTGGCACAGCCCAAGCTGGTAGTGTCTACAACGGAGCTGCGTACATCTATGCCAATTCTGTCCGCCCAACCCTTTATCTAACCTCCCAGACAAAAATTACAGGAGGAACAGGAACTTCAAGTGATCCATTTAAATTATCATAGATTTTTTGTTATCAAAGATTTCCAATATATTTTTGCATACTTTGATAATATGAATATATTAACAGATACTTTGTAATATGTCTAATTTTAATTAAATAACAAGACACGGCTCACTAAAAATCTTTGTCTCATAATCTCTATTAGTGGGCCGTGCTTTTTTTTATAAAAATTTTTCAATTTTCACTTGCACATTCATATAATTATGATATAATATTATTGGCTTTTTTAAATTACATGAATATGAATTGTTATACCTAGTGCCTTATAGGTGGTATAATTTAGAAATATTCAGAGGATATAACAAAAGGAGGAAGAAAAATGAGTGTAGTATCTATGAACTACTTATTAGAAGCTGGTGTTCATTTTGGACATCAAACAAAAAGATGGAATCCGAAAATGAAGGAATACATCTTTACAGCTAGAGATGATATTTATATTATTGATTTACAAAAAACTGCAAAAAAAATTGAAGAAGCATATACTGCTTTGAAAACAATTGCGCAAAATGGTGGTAAAGTACTTTTTGTTGGCACTAGAAAACAAGCTAGTGAGGCAATAAAAGAAGAGGCTTTAAGAAGTGAATCTTATTATGTAAACACAAGATGGTTAGGTGGTACTTTAACTAACTTTAGAACAATTAGAAGAAGAGTCAAAAGACTAGAAGAAATTGAAAAAATGGAAAAAGATGGTCTATTTGAAGTGTTACCTAAAAAAGAAGTTATTGGCATTAAAAAAGAATATGATAAATTAAATAATTTACTTGCTGGTATAAGAAGCATGGTAAAATTACCATCAGCATTATTTATTGTTGATCCAAGTAAAGAAGAAATTGCTATTAGGGAAGCTCGCAAATTAAATATTCCAGTATTTGGAATTGTTGATACAAACTGTGATCCTGATATGGTAGATTATGTAATACCTGGTAATGATGATGCTATTAGAGCTGTCAAACTAATCGTTGGTGTTATGGCTAATGCGATTGTTGAAGCTAAAGGCGGTAAAATAGTTGATTACACAAGTGGTAATCATAAAGATGATAAAGAAGAAATCATGAAAAAAGCCTTAGAAACAGTAAAGAAAAAAGAAAGTAAAAAACCACGCAATGAAAAGAAACCAAATAATAAATCATCTGAAAAAATAGAAACTAAACCTAAAAAAGCTAAAGAAGAAGTTAAAGAAGTAGAAGCACCAAAGGTTAAAGAAGAACCTAAAAAAGCCGAAGTAGATTTATCTACAAAAACTGTTGCTGAGCTTCGTGAACTTGCTAAAAATCAAGGCGTTAAAGGTTATAGTACTATGAAAAAAGCTGAACTTATAGAAGCGTTAAATTAGGTGATTTTATCACCTTTTATTTATAGAAAGAGGGTATAAAATGATAAGTGCAAGTTTAGTTAAAGAACTAAGAGAAAAAACTGGTGCTGGTATGATGGACTGTAAAAAAGCATTAGAAGCTAATAATGGAGATATCAATGCATCTGTTGATTGGTTAAGAGAAAAAGGCATTTCTAAAGCGGCTAAAAAAGCAGATAGAATTGCTGCCGAAGGAACTGCGGCTATTTTAATTAAAAATAATAATGCTGTTATTATTGAAGTTAATTCAGAAACTGATTTCGTTGCTAAAAATGAAGAATTTAAATCATTAGTAACTGAAATATTAGAAGCAATTATTAAAAGTGATGTAAAAACTTTAGAAGATGTTTTAGCTCTTCCAACTAGTGAAGGAACGATTAATGATTTAATCACACAAAAAACTGCTAAAATTGGCGAAAAATTAAGCTTAAGAAGATGTGCTAAAGTAACAAAAAATGATAATGAATCATTTGGCGAATATATTCATATGGGTGGTAAAATCGCTGTCCTTACAGTTTTAGAAGGTGCTAAAGAAGAAGTGGCTAAAGATGTTGCAATGCACGCAGCAGCTATGCGCCCAGCTTATGTTCGCATTTCTGATGTGCCAGAAGAAGAAGTAAATAAAGAAAAAGAAGTGCTTAAAGAACAAGCATTAAATGAAGGTAAACCAGCAGAAATCGCCGAAAAAATGGTAATTGGTCGCCTTAATAAATTTTATAAAGAAATTTGTCTTGAAGAACAACCATTTGTAAAAGATGGTGATATCAATGTTAAAACATTTGTTAAAAATAATGGTGGCACGATTAAAGAAATGTACCGCTTTGAAGTTGGCGAAGGTATGCAAAAAAGAGAAGAAAATTTTGCTGAAGAAGTAGCTAAACAAATGAATAATTAAGCAAGTAATTAATTTTACTTGTTTTTTTGATAAAAAATTGACTTTGAATATATTTTTTAATATAATTTATTTAGAATAGAGGTGAAGATATGCAAAAAGGTTTTACATTAATCGAAGTTTTAGCAGTTTTACTTATTTTATCTGTGATTGCTTTAATTACGACGCCAATAATTTCTGGAGTTATTAAAAATTCACGGGAAAATGCTTTTGTAAATGATGTAAACAGTTTAGTAGATAGCCTTAGAACTTATCAAGCTGAAAATAATTATGAAGCTATAACTATTGATTATACTAATAACACAAATACTACTAAATTAGAAGTAGATGGTGAACTACCTGATGCTGGAGCCATTAGCATTAACGAAGCTGGGAAAATAAAACTTGCTTTGTGGAATGAAAAACTACAAATATGTGCGAAAAAAAATGAAGACGCTAAAGAAATAACTAAAGAAAAAATAACTAAAGCCGAATGTAAACTGTAAATTATCTTAATTAAAAAAATAAGAAAGTATGACTTTTCTTGTATTACCTTAAAAAATATATTATAATATATATTAGATAGTGAGGTTTTTGAGATGAGTTATATAGATTTAAACATTCCCAAGCATATCGCAATTATCGTTGATGGTAATGGCCGCTGGGGAACAGAAAGAGGCCTTAGCCGTAGTGCCGGTCATAAAGAAGGCTTTTTAAATGTTAAAAGATTAAGTAAACATATTTTTAATCAAGGCACATCTTATATTAGTATGTATTTGTTTTCTACAGAAAATTTCAAAAGAGATAAAAAAGAAGTAAATTATATTATGAATTTATTAGTCGATAAATTAAAAGACATTTTAGATTTTGCGCATCAAGAAAAAATAAAAGCCCTTTTTTCTGGAAGGTTAGATCATTTATCAGACAAAGTAATACAAACTATGAATAAGATTGTGGAAGATACTAAAAATTATCAAGGCAAAACTTTAAATTTCTGTTTTGGTTATGGATCTCATGCGGAAATAATCGATGCGGCTAAAAAAATAGCTTTGGATTATAAAAATAATAAAATAAATTTAGATAATCTTGATGAAGATATATTTAATAGCTATTTGTATCAAGAACTGCCACCAGTCGATTTATTAATTAGAACTGGTGGGGAAATTAGGCTTAGTAACTTCATGCTTTGGCAAATATCTTATGCAGAACTTTATTTTACTAAAATATATTTCCCAGATTTTACTGAAAAAGATTTTGATGAAGTACTAGTAGAATATACCAAAAGAGATAGAAGATTTGGAGGCGTAAATAATGAAAAAGAGAGTCATTAGTGCGATTATAATGTTAATAATTTTAGTACCGTTAATTTTAGCTGGCGGTATGTGGTTTAATGTAGGACTTTATTTAGTATCAATTTTAGCTTTAAAAGAATTTTTAGATGTTAAAGCTTCTAAAAAACCAATTCCTTCATTTATTAGATTTATTGCTTATGTATTTTTAACGCTATTAATGATTGTAGGTATTAATTCTGATGGTGAAGTTTATACGCTTGATTATAAATTATTAACAGCTTTAGTAATATTGTTTTTATTTCCAACAGTTCTTTATCACGAAAGAAAGAAATATAGTATTAATGATGCCTTTTATTTAATTGGTGGTATTTTGTTTTTAGGAATTTCCTTATCATTATTTATTACTGTCAGAGAAATGGGGTTAAAAATGTTCGTTTTCATCGTTTCTATTCCCATTATTACTGATATTTTTGCTTATATTACTGGACTACTTATCGGTAAACATAAATTACTTCCTGAAGTGTCACCTAAAAAAACTTGGGAAGGGTTAATTGGCGGTACTGTTTTTGCGGTATTTGCCTCTAGTATGTTTTATTATACTTGTATCGATGCGGAAATATCTAAAATCTTGCTGCTTATGATATGTACATTTTTATCTGTTGTCGGCCAGTTTGGTGATTTAGTATTTTCAGCTATCAAGCGTTATTTTAATACTAAAGATTTTTCTAATTTAATACCTGGTCATGGCGGCGTTTTAGATAGACTTGATAGTATTATCTTTGTAATGCTTGGATTTACACTTTTTATAGGAATACTTTAGGAGGGGTTTATGACATTAATATATTTTATAATTATTTTAGGTGTAATAGTATTTATTCATGAACTAGGACACTTTATTTTTGCTAAAAAAGCGGGTATTTATGTTTACGAATTTTCTATCGGCATGGGGCCACAGCTTTTTAAATGGAATCGTAAAAACGACGAAACAGATTATTGTCTCCGACTATTTCCGATAGGTGGTTTTGTCCAAATGGCTGGAGAAGAAATAGAAGACGATCCAGACATTCCGAAAGATAAAAAATTTGGTGTTAAAAAATTTAGTCAAAAATTTATGACTGTTATTGCTGGAATAATGATGAATTTTATTTTAGCTATTGTTTTACTTTTTATTGTTGGTCTTGTTAATGGCGCTCCGCAAAATAAACCAATAGTAGGGGATATCGAAGAAAATTATCCGGCTTATACATCAGGCCTTAAAGAAGGCGATCAATTTTTAAAAATAAATGGTAAAAACGCTAATACAAGTGATAAATTAACTTTACAACTACAAGCCAATAATGGCGAAAAAATAACTGCTGAAGTTCTTCGCGATGGCGAAGTTAAAACAATTATCCTAAATCCAAAACTTGTTAAAGTAGATGGCAAAGAAACTTATAAATATGGTTTTCAAATAGTTGACGAAGTAAAACACGGTTTTGTGGCTTCCCTTGAGTATGCTTTTTCAAAAACAATAAGTTTACTTCATCAAATGGTTTTTGTAATTTTCTATTTAATCACTGGACAACTTTCCGTAACATCCTTAGCTGGACCGGTTGGAATATACGATGTGGTTGGTGATGCCGCTAATGCTGGATTTATTAATTTGGTTTATTTAACGGCCTTTATCAGCATTAATGTTGGATTTATTAACTTTTTACCAATTCCCGCTTTTGATGGCGGAAGAATATTATTCTTAATAATTGAAAAAATTAAAGGAAAGCCAGTGGATCCAAAGTTAGAAAATACTATTCATGCAATTGGATTCTTCCTCTTAATTGCTTTAATGATTTTAATAACATATAACGATATAATTAGATTGATAGGGTGATAAAGTGCTTAAAGTAGAGAATATAACAAAATATTATGATGATTTTTTAGCGGTTGATCATTTGTCTTTTGAAGTGAAGCCAGGAGAAATTTTTGGCTTGCTTGGTGTTAATGGTGCTGGAAAAACAACTACTTTTAGAATGATTATTGGTCTTTTAGAGCCAACTAGTGGAAAAGTTACTTTAGATGGCCAAAAAATTGACTATAGTGTTACTGATAATATTGGTTTTTTAACTGAAGAAAGAAGTTTGCTGACAAAACTAACAGTTAAAGAGCAAGCCCTTTATTACGGCGTTTTAAAAGGTATGACTAAAGAAAAAATTTTAGAAAGATTAGATGAACTTTTAGAAAAATTTGGAATTAGTAATTACAAAGACAAAAAAATAAAAGAACTATCTAAAGGAAATCAACAAAAAATACAATTTATTACAGCTATTTTAAATAAACCAAAACTTTTAATTTTAGATGAACCTTTTTCAGGATTAGATCCATTTAATGTTGAAATGTTTAAAAAACAAATTACGGAAATGGCAAAAGAAGGCAGCATGATAATTTTTTCTTCGCACCGGATGGAACATGTTGAGTTGTTTTGTAAAAAACTTGTAATTTTAAAAAATGGACATGATGTTTTAAGTGGAAATTTAGCGGATATTAAAAAAGAATATCGCAAGAAAAATATTATGATTAAAGGAGATGTTGATCTTGAAAAAATAAAAAAAATACCAGGAGTTATCAGCGTTTTAAAAAATGGCTTAGAATATGAAGTTAAAATAGATGCACTAGATAGAGCCAAAGATGTTTTTAAAGCTATCAGTAAAAATGATATTACAAAATTTAGTGTAGAAGAACCAAGTTTAAATGAAATTTTTATTGCGAAAGTAGGTGAAACCTATGAGTAAAAAATTAAAGTTTTTAGTAGGTGAAAGCCTTAAGCGAAAAGTCAAAACAAAATGGTTTTTGGTAGCCAACATTTTAATTTTAATTGTAATTTTATGTCTATTTAATATTGATAGTATTATTAAAATTTTTGGTGGCGATTTTGATGAAAATCAAATTATTTATGTTAATGATCAAAGTAATATTACTTATGAAAATTTAAAAAATCAAAATGAAAATTATACGAAACTTTTAGACGATAGTGAAGAAGTTTTTGAACTTAAAAAAACTACTAAAAGTAGTGATCAGATATTTGAAGATAAAAAAAATAAAGATGCTTGGTATTTAATGATTATAAGTGATGCGCAAAATGTTATTAAAGCCAAACTTATTTCTAACGGATACATTAATAGCTATGATTTTGCGCAAATAAATAATATTATTAATAGCGCTAAACAAAGTATCGCTTTATCTTTAAGTAATATCGACCCGGCGGAACTGGCGCAAATATCGGCAAGTGTCGATATTGAAAGAGTTGTTTTAGACGAAACAAAAAAAGGTGAAGAAGAGAGTACGCAAATGATTATGTCGACAGTTTTTCCATTTATTATTTTACCATTTTTCATCTTATCATTATTTTTAGTTCAAATGGTTGGCGCGGAAGTTAATGATGAAAAAACAACCAGAGGGATGGAAATAATTATTTCTAGTGTATCACCTAAAGTGCATTTCTTTTCTAAAGTAATCGCTAGCAATTTATTTGTTTTAATTCAAGGAGCTTTACTAGTTGTTTTTGTTGTCTTAGGTCTTATCAGCCGTATGCTTATTGGAGGAACTAGTATTACTGATATTCCAAGTGCGGCTGGAGTTGATATTAGTGGTATGATAAATTCTATTTTATCAAGTGATATTGTTAATGACTTAATTTATATTATTCCGCTTGTTATTGTTCTTATGCTAATTACTTTCTTAGCATATTCGCTATTGGCTGGTATTTTAGCGTCGATGACAACGAATATTGAAGATTTCCAACAATTACAAACGCCAATTATGATTATTTCTTTAATCGGTTATTATTTAGCTATTATGGCGGGCGTATTTGAAGGGTCTTTGTTTATTAAAATATTAGCATTCTTCCCATTTATTTCCGCTATACTAGCGCCATCACTTTTAGTTTTAGGACAAATAGGTATATTTGAATTTATAATAGCGATTGCTATTATGGTGATAATAGTCTTTTTACTTATTAAATTTGGCCTTAAAATATATAAAGTAGGTATTTTAAATTATTCTTCAAAAAATTTATGGAAAAAAATGTTTAAAGCTTTAAGGGGGTAAAGATGAATAGTAAAATAATTTATGTAATTATTGTCTTAGCTTTAATTTTATTAATTTTATTTTTAAGTTTTGGTCAAAATTTAACAAAACCAAGTTATCTTAACATAACTGGTCAAGAGGCCATTTCTTTAGCTGATAAAAATACCATAATTATCGATGTGCGTAGTAAAAGCGAATATGAAGAAAAACATATTAAAGGAGCTATTAATATTCCTTATAATGAAATAGCTACTTTATCGGCAAAAAAGGATGATAAAATTATTCTTTACTGTAAAAGTGGTGCTAGAGCAAAAAAAGCTGCTAATGAACTTATTAGCTTAGGCTTTACTAAAGTTTATAATTTAGGGGCCATTAATAATTGGCCTGGTGAATTTGAATAGTTATCTTAGGATAACTTATTTGCGAGGGTGGCGGAATCGGTAGACGCGCTACTTTGAGGGGGTAGTGAAGGAGACTTTGTGCGGGTTCAAATCCCGTCCCTCGCACCATAGGGAAATTAGTCGAACTAAGCGACTTTAAATATATGAAAGGTTAATTTCGGTTAACCTTTTTATATGCTTGAAAGGAGCCCGATAGTTATGTAGATAATGAAGAAAACATTAGATATTGATGAAGCGTTAGAAAAAAATACCTAAATTTTTTTATTAAATCTAAAATTACTAAAGGCAATATTATTCACATTCCTAAAACTAACATTTCTTATATAAAACCACATAAGTTAGAAATAAACGATATAACCTTTCTATTCTTTAATGAATGTAAGAAATTTTATAATATAGAAAAAGATACTGACAAAAACAATGTATTAGCTGATTATGGAGATATTGATGATTATTACTCCTGAGATAATTTAGAATTTTTAGGAAAATATGTTAAAGTAAATAAAAGGAAGTGATTTAAAATGTGCCAAAAAAACTTTTCGATAAAGTGTTATAATTTAAACATAGATGAAGTTAATAAAGAAAATATTGATTTAGTTTTGGAAGAATGGAATGATTTTATATCTCATGGCAATAAAGATGATAGGAAAGATACTAATGATTTAGTGAAGCAAATTGAAACCTATTTATATGAGATAAAATCTGATTTATTAATAAGCAGATTTATAGATAAAGAGCCATATGTTAAAAATCTAACAGATGATAAA
>CALVIK010000006.1 GCA_944329545.1 uncultured Bacilli bacterium | reverse complement strand
TAAAATTATCGTTCGTATTAACCGTTAAATCATTTTTAAATTCTCCTAAGGCTTTAACCATTTCTGTCTCTAATTTACCTAGTCTTTCTGTAATATTAGATTCATTAACATTTTTAACTAATGCTATAACACTAATAATTAAAATAACAATAAGTAAACCAATTATTATATATTCCATTTTTTCACCTTCTAACTTACTTAATTATATCTAAAGTAAAATTTATTTGCAAGAACAATTTCAATTTTTCCAAAGTTTCCAAAAAATAATTAAAAAAATGAATAAGTCGTGATATAATTAATTAGATAGTTATTTAAAAGGAGATGATTTAGTTGCCAAAAGAAAGAATATTAAACATTATTAAGGGTGCTAGTGCTATTTTACTATATTTTTTTGTAAGTTTATTTAAAGAAACGCCTCTAACCCTAGTAGGTGTTGATTACAATAATTTACCAATAATTTTTAAAGAAATTTATAATATTAGTATTCAAGTAATTATGATTATTGTTTTCATTTTAATATTTAAAGATTTCTTTAAAAAATCATTTGCAGATATTAAAAAAAATCATTTTACTTACTTTAAAAAGTATCTTAAATTTTATCTTTTAGGTTTAGCTATAATGATGGTTTCTAATAGCTTAATCTTAATACTTGGTGGCATGACTTCTGAAAATGAAACAGTGGTTAGAACTGAATTTCAAATGTATCCAATATATATTTTTATTTCCGCCGTTATTATTGCCCCCATTATTGAAGAAACCACTTTTAGATTAGGTTTTCGAAAAATATTTAAAAATGACTATTTATTTATTATTACTTCTGGTTTAGTATTTGGAAGCTTACATTTATTAGGTATGTTTAACAGCCCATTAATTTTATTATATTTAATAGCTTATTCAGGTTTAGGCTTTGTCTTTGCTTATATGCTAGCCAAAACCAACAATATATTTGTTTCAATGGGATTTCATTTCATGCACAACGGTATTCTGATGGCCATACAATTCATAACCCTTTTAGCTTAAAACAGTTTTCTTTACTGTTTTTTTCTTGATATAAAAAAAAAGGTATGCTAAAATTAAAATAGGTGGTAGCATGAAACATATAGGTGTAAAAATCATTGTATTTTTAATTTTATTAATATTAGGTATTTATTTTTACGGAAGCAACATTTCACCTAATATAATTAAAACAAATGAATATAAAATTGAAATAGAAAATTTACCCGATAATTTTGAAGGCTTTAAAATAGTTCAATTTAGTGATATTTTATATGGCACCAATTTTAATGAAAAAAATTTAAAAAACTTAGTTCAAAAAATTAATGAAACAAATCCCGATATTGCTGTTTTTACCGGAGATTTAATAAATAAAAACAATAAATTAACAACTTCAGAAGCTGATACTATTAGTAAATATTTAAGTCAAATAAAAACTAATAGTGGTAAATACGCTATAAATGGTGACAATGATTATAAATTTGACGAATGGACAAACATAATTAAAAACTCTGGCTTCACTAATTTAAATAACACTTATGATACTATTTATAAAAATGGTTATAATTATTTATTAATTGCCGGCAGTAGTACTTCAGCCGATAAAGGCAGTATCAACGATAAACTAATGACAACTCTTGAATACATAAATACTTTAGAAACAAATAAACCAATATATAATATCCTTTTAATACATGAACCGGATTATATTGATGATTTAACTACAAACCCTTTTAATTTAATTATTGCTGGGCATTCTTTGGGCGGTCAAATTAAAATTCCAGGCATTGGCGCTTTAATACATAAAAAAGGAGCACAAAAATATAATGATGGACATTATAATTTAGAAAACAGTAATCTTTATGTTTCTTCTGGCCTTGGTAATGAAACATATAAATTCAGATTATTCAACACCCCAGAAATTAATGTTTACCGGTTAGTTAACCAAAAATAATACCAACAATTTATAAAATACAATAAAACCCTTGAAATTCAAGGGTTGTTTTCATATTGGTACCGGTAGTCGGACTCGAACCGACACGGGCAAAGCCCACCTGATTTTGAGTCAGGCATGACTACCAATTCCATCATACCGGCATAATAAAATTAATTTTCTTTATATTTAGTTTCAAATAAATCTAAAGAAATATCATCTTCTTTTTTTTCTTCTATTTTTGGTAATTCTGCCAAAGAAGATAAACCAAAATGGTCTAAAAAGCCTTCTGTAACACCATATAATATTGGTCGTCCAGGAAGTTCTGAGCGTCCAACATCTTTTATCAAGTTTTTAAAAACTAACTTACGAATTATATGTGTACTAGAGACCCCTCTAATTTCATCAACCATTGTTCTGGTTATAGGTTCATTATACGCTATTATTGCTAAAGTTTCAAGAGCTGATGGGCTTAAATTTTCACTGGTTTCTTCACTAAATAATTTTTTTAAATATTCTACATAATCACTTTTAGTAATAATTTTAATTCTATCGCCATAAACTTCAATTTCTAAACCACGACATTCTTTATTATAATCCTCTTTTAATTTTTCAACAACTTTCATCATTTCTTCTTCATTCACTTCTAAAATCCGGCTAAGCTCCGCTTTACTTAAACCGTCATCACCAGCCACATATAAAAGTCCTTCTAATATTGCTTGTTTATTCATGCTTCCACTCCCTTAGCAAATACCATAATTGTATCTAAATAATGTTCTTGTTTAATACACAATTCCCCTTTTTTAGCTAAATCTAAAATAGATAAAAAAGTTACCACAATATAATCTTTACTATATATATCAAATAAATCTTCAAACTTAACTTTTTTCTTCATTTTTAAAGTTTTAATAATTTCTCGTCCTCTTTCATATACCGAATATTCTCTTCTAGTAACAACAGTATTCAACGGCTTTTCTAAAGCTTTTTTTTCATTAAATTTTTCTAAAGCTTTTAATAAATCATTTAAAGTGATATCGTCACTTAATTGTACATCTTCACTTCTAAATTCTTCAAGCAAACTAGGTAATTTAGAAAAAGATTGTTGCCGTAAAGTTTCTAAATTTTTAAAAGTTGCAGAAATTTCTTTATATTTTTGATACTGCGTAAGTCTGTCGATTAAATTTTCTTTAGTCTCATCTTCTTCTAATATTTCTTCATTAGGTAACAGTTCCCGAGATTTAATTAAAGTAAGTTCTGAAGCCATAACTAAATATTCACTACTAACATCTAAATTAAGATTTTTCATTGCCATAATATATTTTAAATATTGCTCCGTAATTTCAGCAATATTAATATCAAAAATATCTATATCGTTTTGCTTAATTAAATGTAAAAGCAAATCTAATGGCCCTTCAAATTTATCAATTGTTACACTATAATCCATATTCCCACCTATTTAATTATAACATATTTTTCCAAGTAAAAAAAGAAGCCTATTTAGCTTCTTCAATTGCTCTAGTTTCCCTAATAACGACAACTTTTATCGTTCCTGGATATTGCAAAGTTTCTTCAATTTTATTTTTAATTTCATGAGCCATTTTAACACTTGATAAATCATCAATTTCTTCAGGTTTAACAACAACTCTAAGTTCTCTACCAGCCTGCATAGCAAATACTTTTTCGACACCAGAAAATTCTTTAGCCACATTTTCTAAATCAGTAAGTCTTTGGATATAGTTTTCTAAAGAATCATTACGCGCACCTGGCCTTGAAGCTGATAGGGCATCAGCAATTGAAACTAAAACAGATATAATATTATTAGGCTCTATATCTCCATGATGTGAAGCTATTGCATTAATAACTTCCTCACTTTCACCATATTTGCGAGCAATATTAACACCAAGTTCTACATGAGTTCCTTCAACTTCGTGATCAATAGCCTTACCAATATCATGCAAAAGTCCAACTCTTTTAGCCAAACTAACATTTTCGCCAATTTCCGCCGCCATTAAACCTGCTAAATTAGCAACTTCAATAGAATGGTTTAAAGCATTTTGACCATAACTAGTTCGATATTTTAATTTTCCTAAAAGCTCTACAATATGCGAATCCATTTTCGAAATGCCTAGTTCAAACAATGCACTGTTGCCATATTCTAAAATTTTATTATTCATTTCTTCTACAGTTTTATTGTAAACTTCCTCAATTCTTCCTGGATGAATGCGTCCATCTTTGATTAAAGCTTCTAGTGTTTCTCTAGCAATTTCCCTTCTATAAGGATCAAAACTCGATAAAACAATCGCTTCTGGCGTATCATCAATAATTAAATCAACACCTGTAACAGCTTCAATCGTTCGAATATTTCGGCCTTCCCTGCCGATAATTCTTCCTTTCATATCGTCGTTAGGAAGTTCAGCCACCGTAACAGTTTGTTCTCCCGCTACATTAGCTGCATATCTTTGCATTGAAGATACAAGTACTTCTTTAGCGTTTCTATCAGCTTCTAATTTAGCAGCAGTTTCCCTGTCTTTAATATACATAGCAATTTCTTCATCCATCATTTTTTCAACTTTTTGCATGATTAATGTTTTAGCTTCTTTTTTTGAATATCCAGCAATTTTCTCGAGCAATTTTATTTGTTTTTCTTTTGTTTTTTCCAGCTCCACTTGCTGTTTTTGAATTTCTTTTTGTTCTTTTAATAAATTTTCTTCTTTAGCATCTAATAGTTGCTCGCGATTTTGTAAAGTTTGATCTCTTCTATCGATGTTTTCTTCACGCACTAACAACCGTGCTTCGGAATCTTTTACTTCTTGTTTTTTTTCTTTTATTTCTTTTTCAGCTTCATTTTTTAATTTTTGCGTTTCTTCCTTAGCTTCTAGTATGCTATCTTTTTTTAATTTATCTGCTTCTTTTTTGGCATCATCAACAATAATTGTTGCTTTTTTTATTGCTAAAAACAATTTTATTTGGTTAATTATTAACATAATAATAATGCCAACAAAAAGTCCTATTAAAACTAGCAAAATGGAGAATATAGTACTATTCATATGACTACCTCCATGTTTTGGTAAAATTATTTACCAATTATATTGTATCGGGGAAATAGCAATTAGTCAAGTCTAAAAAAGAATGCTTTTCAGCATCCCTTTGTATCAATTTGATAATATTTCCTAATCTTCTTAAGAATTTCTTCTTTAACTTTAGGGTTATTTTTTAAATATTCTTTGACATTTTCTTTCCCTTGACCTATCTTTTCACCGCCATAAGAATACCAAGCTCCCGCTTTTTCTAAAACATTAATTTCAGTTCCTAAATCAACGATTTCACCCTCTAAAGAAATCCCCGTACCATACATAATATCTATTTCACAAGTTTTAAAAGGTGGCGCCATTTTATTTTTTACAACTTTAACTTTAGTTTTATTGCCAATAATATCTGAACCCATTTTAATTTGTTCGCTACGGCGAATATCTAAACGAATAGATGAATAAAACTTCAAAGCTCTACCACCAGGTGTAACTTCAGGATTACCAAACATCACTCCTACTTTTTCTCGAAGCTGATTGATAAAAATTGCCACTGTACCAGTTTTATTAATAATTCCCGCTAGTTTTCGCAAAGCTTGACTCATAAGTCTTGCTTGAAGTCCCACATGAGAATCGCCCATTTCACCTTCAATTTCCGCTTGTGGTACTAAAGCTGCTACAGAATCAATAACAATAACGCTAATAGCGCCACTTCTCACTAAAGCTTCAGCTATTTCTAAAGCTTGTTCACCGTTATCTGGCTGTGATAATAAAAGTTCATTGGTATCAACCCCAAGTCTCGCAGCATATTGTGGATCTAACGAATTTTCAGCATCGATAAACGCCGCTTTCCCACCAGCTTTTTGCGCCTCAGCAATTGCGTGCAACGCAAAAGTAGTTTTACCACTTGATTCAGGACCATATATTTCAATAATTCTTCCTTTAGGATAACCACCAATCCCTAAAGCAATATCCAAAGAAATGCTGCCGCTAGAGATAACATCAATTTCTCTTTTTTCATTATCTCCTAAGCGCATTATTGATCCTTTGCCAAATTGCTTTTCTATATCAGATAAAACTTGTTTTAAATTTTGATCGGTTTCTGTTTTTTTTGCCATTTTCATTTTCCTTTCTAACTCCTACAATACAATTGTATAGTAAAAAAAAAAGGTTGTCAAGCTTTTTTGCGAACATTTGTTCAAAAATTACATTTCACCTTTTTTAAAGACATATTCTTTATTAAGACTATAATACTGAATTCCTGAAACTACCGATAAAACAGCCGCTACAACTAATAAGAAATCAGCAATTCTTAAATTCCATAATTCAAATGGCATATTATAAATTAAAGTAAGAACAATACCAATCATTAAACAAGCTGTTTTTACTTTGCCAAGCATAATAGCTGCGACTACCTTACCAGCGTTACCAGCAGCCATCTTAATTGAATTAACGATAGTATCTCTTAAAATAATTATAACCGGAATAATCGGATGGATAAAACCTTGCGCACATAAAATAATTAATAGCGAATTAACTAAAATTTTATCAGCAATTGCATCCATCATTTTGCCAAAATCAGTTATCATATTATATTTACGAGCAATTTTTCCATCAATAAAATCAGTAATAGAAGCTAAAGCAAATAAAATAGCCGCTATTGGATATCTAATATCGATAACAATTGATTCATTGACAAAAATTTGTGGTATTGTAATACCCATTGCGGAAAATGGGAACAATAAAATAAAAATAATGATAAAAGTTAAAAATATTCTAATCATTGTTAGTTTGTTGGGTAAATTCATAATTCCTCCTACTTGCTAGTTTCGACAATCGCACCTTCGATAAAATCATCATCTTCACTATTCAAATTTATTACTACATAAGCAATGACAAGAATAGCGACAATAATAACACCATAAATCACAAGTGGTAACCACGAAAGTTTTGATTTATATTCCATAGTATAAGGTGATTTTATCGTTTTAGTTTTAGTTTTGCCTTTTTTAGCATTTTTTATATCTTCTAAAGAAAGTTTTGAAGTATAATCAAATAAATATTCGTTAAATTCGTCCACCAAATCTTCTTTGTCGAGTCCTAAATATTTAGCATAATCACGAATAAAATATTTTAAATAAAAAAGATCGTTGAATGCATCACTATTACCTTGTTCTAAATTTTCTATTTGTGATGGTCTAATTTTTAAGTCCTCGGCAGCTTCTTCTATTGAAATGCCAATACTCTCTCGGGCTTCTTTTAACTTTTCACCGATTTCTTTCATATTCTTTCTCCTTTATAATCAAAATAATATTTTATAAGCCATATTCTGTTCCTATTACTAGGCGACAAACATTTATCTACCGCTATAAAGCAGTCTCGGCGATAATTCTGCTTCTTATCTACCGAGTTCCCCTACCATAATTTGGGTTTCTTGCTTGCGGGGTTTACCGCGTTTCACTCTTTCATTTCTGAAAGCATCGTCACTGTGGCACTTTATCTTTCTAGCCATATTAAAAAACTTAGGCATCAAAAGGCCGTTAGCGTAAAGCTACCATAGGTTATTTTTTCCCTATGCACAATCACTATAACCATCACAGGTTATGCAAGTATGGACTTTCCTCTACATTATATTAAATGCAGCGTTTGTCAAAATATTATTTATCACCATAAACTATTTTTTCAAGATTTGAAAGTCTTCTAAGTAAATCAGCATTGTTAATTTCCCCAGGAGTTGTATCACGCACAACTTCTAATTTAGTTTTTAGTGTGCGGACATCTTGTTTTAAACGCATATTCTCTTCAGCCAATTCTTTTTTATCGCGTTCAAGTTCGCGAATCATAGAAATCATTTCTTCATAATCGCTAATAATTGTGTCTAAAAACTTATCAACCTCTTGTGGTCTATAACCTCTCGTATCAATTTTAAATTCTTTTTCCAAAATATCTTTAGGTGTTAACATAATTCTTTCCTGATACATGATTATCCCCTCTTTCTTTATAAACACCTATATTTTCTCAAAAAAAAAACATTTTGTCAATGTTCTAATAATCTTTTATAAACCCTTATCTTTACTTCTGTAACATCATCTATCGTTTCCCTAAACATTTTATAAATAATTTGTTTATTCATTATATCACCAACATTAATATAACCTTTTATCATTATTTACGCATTAGTTTCGACAATATTAGAAAAAATTAGAACCTTTTTTACTTAAAAATTCGTTACTACAAGCTCACAAATTATTAATTTGGTCTGTTCAAATTATGCAAAATATAGTATAATTGTAGTGGTGTTAGTATGAATTTAAGATATAAAACATTTAATTATAATACATATGCTAATAGAGGAATGACTTTAGAACATGACATTAGCTTAGCTAATGAATATTATCGGTGTAATGATATAGCCATAGTTTATAAAAAACCAACACCCATTACTATTGCTAAAGTAAATTATCCTTCTAGGCGCGAAGCTATTATCAAAGAAGCTTATTTCAAAACACCTTCAACTACTGATTATAATGGAATATATAAAGGAAAATATATTGACTTTGAAGCTAAAGAAACAAAAAGTAAAACAATTTTCCCTTTAAATAATATTCATATGCATCAAATAAAACACCTAGAAAATATTATGCGCCATGGTGGCATTGGTTTTTTAATTGTTCGTTTTACTACTATTAATAAAACCTTTTTCTTGCCAGCCAAAAAGTTAATAGAATTCATTAAGACAAATACCCGAAAATCAATTCCTTTAACTTTTTTTGAAAAAAATGGCTACTTAATAAAAGACAAATATAATCCGCGAGTAGATTATATTGAAATACTCGAAAAACTATATTTTAGTGGAGGTAATGATGAAAGCACAAATTAATGATATAATAAAATTTATTAAAAGAATGCCCATTCGAAAAATATCGGTTATTGCTAGTATAATTTTTTTGATATTATTAACTATTCTTGGGCATATAATAATTGGTTTAATTCTATTTGTTTTAGCAAATTTAGTTTGGTTAATACCTTATATTAATAAAAAGCTAAAACTCTCTAAAGAAAATAAACCTAAAGAACCCCATCTCAAAGAAGAAAAAATTAATAAAAACAAAATAAAAGAAGAAAGTGGTGATAATATGGCAAAACAAGGAACTAAAAAAAGAAAAAAGGGAAAAATCATTTTATTAATTATATTATCTATTTTTCTTGCTATTTTAGTTGCCGGAATTGCTTTTCTTACATATATAGTAATAACGGCGCCAAAATTTGACCCAGATAATTTATATACTAAAGAAGCTAGTACTTTATATGATACTGATGGTAATTCTTTTGCAAGATTAGGTTCTGAAATGCGCGAAAAAATAGAATACGATGAAATGAGTGAAGAATTAGTAAATGCTATTGTCGCTACTGAAGATTCGCGTTTCTTCCAACATAATGGTTTTGACCTCCCAAGGTTCATCAAAGCCTCTTTTGGGCAATTACTTGGTCAAAATGCTGGTGGAGCTTCCACATTAACTATGCAAGTATCTAAAAACCAATTTACTTCTACTACATCTTCTGGTTTTGAAGGTATTAAAAGAAAATTTACTGACATTTATCTCTCAATTTTCCAAATTGAACGCAATTATACTAAAGAAGAAATATTAGAATTTTATGCCAATTCAAACTATTTAGGTAGTGGCTCTTACGGCGTTGAACAAGCTTCAGAAACTTATTTCGGTAAAAGTGCTAACGAATTAAATTTATCTGAAGCTGCAATGATTGCTGGGATGTTTCAATCACCAGTAGCATATGACCCTAATATTAATCCTGACCAAACAGAAAAAAGAAGACAACTTGTTTTAAGTCTTATGAAAAGACATGGTTATATAACTGATGAAGAATATCAAATTGCTAAAAAAATGACTGTTGATAAAATTGTTATTAAAGGTCAAAGTGCCCATAACAGTTATGAAGACTATCAAGGCTTTATTGATACTGTTGCAGTAGAAGTTGAAGAAAAAACCGGTTATGACCCATATTCTTATTCTATGAAAATTTATACAACTATGGATAGAGATAAACAAGACAAACTTACAAAAATAATGAATGGCGAAAATTACGAATGGGAAAATGACCGCGTTGATGCCGGTGTTGTTGCTTTAGATAATTCTACCGGCGAAATATTAGCTGTTGGAGCTGGCCGTAATAGTGAAGGCGCTAAATCATTTAATAACGCTACTATGATGAAAAAACAAATTGGTTCAACAGCTAAACCACTTTATGACTATGGTCCAGCTATTGAATACAACAACTGGAATACATATCATCCAATAATTGATAGCAAATATACATATAGTGACGGAACAGAAATCAATAACTGGGATGGAAGATATAAAGGTATTATTACTATCCGCGAAGCTTTAGTAGATTCTCGTAATATTCCAGCTTTAAAAACTTTCCAAAGTGTTAAAAATTCGCAAATTAAAGAATTTGTTGAAGGCTTAGGTCTTTCTCCTGAGGTTTCTAATGGCAGACTCCACGAAGCTCACGCTATTGGTGGTTATACCGGTGAATCACCAATGACCGTAGCAGCAGCTTATGCGGCTTTTGCCAATGAAGGAGAATACATCGAACCTCATAGTTTTACAAAAGTTGTATTTGATGCTAGTGGAGAAACTTATGAAAATGAAATTGAAAAAAATCAAGTTATGAGTGAAGAAACCGCATATATGGTCTATGATATGTTAGTTGATACTGGAAAAAGTGCCTTAGGCCGTTACAGTAATATAAATGGTGCTGAATTTGGCGCCAAAACAGGAACTACTAACTATGATGAAGATACAATGAAAAAATATCATTTACCTAGCAATGCCGTAAACGATTTATGGGTTGCTGGTATTAATAAAGATTATTCTATAGCTGTATGGTATGGCTACGATAACATAAAAAAAGGACACAATTATTTTGGTTCAAGTCAAAACTCAAAATTATTTAAAGCGGTAGCTACTGATTATTTTAAATCAGATGCCAAAATTGAAAAACCTGATAGTATTGTCGAAGTAACTGTCGAAAAATATTGTGCTACCCCATTGCTTCCAAGTGCTAATACACCAGATGATATGAAAACAACAGAATTATTTAAGAAAAGTAGTCAACCAACTGAAGTATCAGCGAGATATGCCACTTTAAATGATGTAACTAATGTTAAAGCTAATGTATCTGGAAATAGAGCAACTATTAGTTGGAAAGGCATTAGTACTCCTGAAGCTTTAAATACTGGTTATTGGAAACCTTTTGTTGCAAAAGCCTTTAATGTAACAAGTGATCAAAATACTTAGTTAAATTATATTATGGGTGTTAATAATAAGCGGTTAGGTAGTGTAGTCTACAAAGTATATTTAAAAACCGCTAGTGGCTTACAATTACTAACAACAACAGCTAATACTAGTGCTTCGGTTAGCCTAACAACAGATTCACCAACATTTGTAGTTAAAGCTAGCTATGCTAATTTTAGCGGTTCTGATAGTAAAGGCGTTGAAACAAAAGTGGATTACGACCGCGCTGATGTTAGCGACATTGAAGTTAGCTTAGTTGGAGACGCTAATGTTCAATTATCCGTAGGCGATAGTTATGATGAACCAGAAAATCCAATTAAAGCTACTTTAGATGGTGAAGATATTACTGATGATGTTAAAGTTAATAGAACAATCACTAACGCTGCTGGTATTACAGCTGATTTAATAGAAATAGGTACCACAGCCGAAACTTATACTATTACTTATAAAGTTTCTTATCAAGGCGTATTAGTAAATACTATTAAAAGAATTATTACTGTTAATTAAGATGCTTTAAGCGTCTTTTTTTATTTCTAAAAAATAAGGTTCTTCAAAAATTTCCAATATTCTCCATTTATGTCTAATTTTACATTTAAGTTAAATATTAGTTTCTTCTACTAAATATGTTGTTGTAAAAATACTTAGATTAGTACAATATTCCATAATAAACTCGTTATTTTTTTTACAAATAATAACTCCAACTGTTTTTTCGTGAAACGATTCCTTTATATGTTTATCTACATAACCAATATATTTAGTTATTTGACCTATATATTCTGCTTTCAATTCTGTAATTTTAAGTTCTATCACTACAAAACAGTTATACTTATAATTAAATAATAAAAAATCTATATAATTATATCTATCTCCCATCTTTATTTTTACTTCACTACCTAAAAATGTAAAACCTATTCCAAGTTCTTTTAAAAAATCTTCCATATTTTCTAAAATAGATTGATGTAGAACATATTCTGTTAATTTATCATTTTTATTTTTAACTTTTATTAATATTGGATTTTTTATTAATGTATTTATTTTAGGCGTTTCTAGTTCCATTTGATTACCAATTCTTTCATATTCATTACTTTTTATTCTATAGTGGAGTTCGCGATATGACAAATTTTGCATTTTAGTAATATAAATATAATAATTGAGTTCATTAATATTTTTAATATTTAATAATTCACAAATATGGCTCCATGACAATTGTGCAGGCACTGCCTGCAAATTCTTGAATTTAATATAATAATTTCTCATTAATACCAAACTTCTATAACTGTATCCTTTTCCAAGTTCTTTAGTTAGTTTTTCTGAATATTCTTTAATTAATTTATTACCATATTTAGCTCGTGCCTCTCCGCCTTGAGCTTCTACTATAAGCCTTCCTACCTCAAAATAACTATTTAAATCACTTTTATTTTTAGAGTAATCTTTTACTTTTTTATAAATTTCATTTTTAACTAGCACATCTTTTATTTCATTATAATAATTCATAACATTCTCCTTTTTTGTCCCTCTACTATATATCATAGAAGATTTATCAAAAAAATCCTTCTTTTTTTACTAAATTTTTATAAAAAAAAGAAATCTTATTTATGGATTTCTTTACATATACTTTTTAATTTACAATTTACACATTTTGGATTTCTAGCAGTACAATAATACCTACCAAATAGCACTAATTGATGATGAAGTCTTGCTAATTTATCTTTAGGAAACTTTTTAGTTAATTTGTTTTCAATTATTAGCGGGCTATCGCCTTTTTCTGCAAGTCCTAATCTAATACTAACCCTAGATACGTGCGTATCAACGGCTATGCAAGGTTCATCAAATAAATTACTTAAAACCACATTAGCTGTTTTGCGACCTACGCCCGGTAAACTTTCTAAATATTCTCGATTGTTGGGAACTTTTCCACCATATTGTTTTAAACTTTTACTAATTTCAATAATATTTTGCGCTTTTTTATTAAATGTTCCAATAGGTTTTATAATATCAATAATGTCTGATATATTCGCCTCAGAAAGTTCTTTTATACTTGGATATTTTTTAAATAAAATATCTGTCACAGAATTTACTCTTTTATCAGTTGTCTGCGCACTTAGCATTGTCGCTAAAAGAAGTTCATAATCTTTTTGATAATTAAGCTCACACTTGGGATTTGGAAACAATTCATCCATATAATTACTAATCATTTTCGTTGAGCCAGTCATAATCAAATACTTCCTTTTTCGTTTTAGCAGATTTACTATTTTTGTTTTGTAAATCTTCTTTATTCTTTATTCCCTTTTTTTTCCAATCATATAAAATTCTATCAATATATCTTAAACTAGTAACGCCATTATAAATAGCTTCTTTCAAAGCCGCTCTGATAAGTTCTTCGGTAAAACCAGATTCCAAATAAGCGCCAATAATTTCATATTCCATAGGACTTAAAGTTCGTCCAAATTCCTTTTCAAACTCATCGTAAATTGTTGTTTCAACTTTCTTATCTTCATTTATTAAAAGAAGCGCCAATTTGTTATATAACTCATCTAAGCAAACATACTCTTCACAAACATTATTATTCATTTTCTTTTTTAATTTAATAATATCCTTTTTAGATAATCCATCAATTAATTTTAAAGCCTCCGCATTTTTCAATTGCAAATCAGCGCATATTTTCTCCAAATCAAAATCATTGTTATCCAAAAAATAAATTAATAAAATTAATTCTCCACTTGTAATTTTTAATTTTTTGTAATTAGTTAATAATATTTTTGGAACAACAATATTATTTTGCAATATTTCAATTATTTTGCCAGTCATAAAATCACCACTTAATATTATAAACATTTGTTTATTTGTTGGCAAGAGGTACAACAAAAATACTGTATTCTTCTTTGTTTAGTTTTAAAATAGTAAAGCTATCTAAACTAACAATATGGCTTTCTATCCAAGATTCATTTATTTCTGCTAAATATTCATCTTTAATATTTTCATCATAAAAAACTGCGGTCGTATTCTTATTTACCATAAATATATCATCTAAAGAGAGCAAATAAATAAAATCACAATCCTTTGTTTCTACTTTACTACTAACGATACACAAATTATAATCTTGAACTTTTATCATTGTATATTTGCCTTTTTCAATATAAACATTATCGATATAGCCCTCGCTATTAGCAATATCAAAAAATTTTGGTTTAATATCAAAAATATTCAAAGCTTTTTTTAGTCCTTTATCATTATCATATTTAAAAAAAAATAATTTGCTTTGATCGAGCTCATCAATTATTACAGATATACTATTTTCTAATTTTAAAAAGATTATATTTATTTCATTTTCTTTAGTCTTTAAATCAATTTTTTTAGCAGTTGACGCCTGAATATCTAAATGATTTAAAAAAAACATTAAAAATATTAATAAAATAATAATTTTTTTCATAAGAAAACACCCTATTAAAGGGTATGTTTTATTTATAATTATTAGTAATATATTCTTTAAGGTTTTTTTCTTTATTTTTTAACGATTTATGCAAAATATTAACTTCTAAATCTTGGATAATATCTTTTAAAAAAGCGCCAGGCTTTTTATTTAAGATATTACATATTTCTGCCGGTGATAATGCAATATCCAAACGACTATGAATAGCCATATCAGCATAAATTTCATTTATCTCTTTTTTGGATACATCTTGTAACTCAGCTGCCAAAGTACAATCATATAATCCATATTGATATAAAACAAGCGGATCTAATAAATTTTTGTTTTGAAGTTCTAACAAAGACTTTATCGTTTCTCTTTCGTTCACACTAAAATTGTATTTATCTAAAGCATTTAACTGACTCCAGGTAACAATCATCGATGGGGTAATTTTAATTTTCGATAAATTAGGGATATCTAAAGGGCTTGCTAAATTTAATTCTGAAAGCAACTTAATGCCATATTCTTTATTTTTACTAGCAAAAATAATGTCTAATTCGCTTTTTTTACGATCTTTTGATAATTTTTTTAGTAAGTTTCCATATTTTCTAATATAAACTTTCAAAACAGGCTCTAATTCAAAATTTAAAATCGTCGCAAACCTAATGGCTCTTAAAATTCTAAGGGCATCTTCTTTTAACCTTAATTTAGGATTACCAACCATTCTAATAATTTTATTATCTAAATCACTTTTGGCATTTAATAAATCAATAAAATTACCATCTTTATCTATACATAAGGTATTAATAGTAAAATCTCTTCTTTTTAAATCCTCTTCCAAAGTCGTAACATATTCAATATCAACTGGTTTTCTAAAATTACTATATTTATTGTCTTTTCGAAAAGTTGTTATTTCAAATTTAACTTTTTCAAACATGACAACTACTGAACCATATTCCACATTCGTTGTCACAATATCAGGAAATATTTGCATAATATCTCGTGGTTTAGCATCTGTACAAATATCAACATCACCATTACTTCTTTTTAAATATAAATCCCTAGGATAACCACCAACGATATAAGCTTGATAACCAAAATCTTCAATTTGTTTAATAAGTTTCAGTGCTGTTTCGTACATTTATATCCTCCAATCATTAAAAAAAAGGCTTAAAGCCTTAGTTTACAGCGTCTTTTAATTTAGCTCCAGCTTTAATAGAAACCGCAGTTCTAGCAGGAATTGTTACAGCTTCGCCAGTTCTTGGATTACGACCTTGACGAGCTTCTTTGTGTTGAGTTGCAAAAGTACAGAAACCAGTTAAAGCAACTTTCCCTTCTGTTTTTAGTCCTTCCACAATTCCATTCATCATTGCATCTAAAGCTCTTGTTGCATCAGCTTTAGTAAGACCTGTTTCTTCTGCAATATAATTTACTAACATTTGTTTTGTCATTTTTAATACCTCCTATAATTTGTTAAGCTATGTTGCTTACACTTACAGAATACCATTTTTACAAGGAAAAATCAATATATTTTAAGTTTTTTTTTAATATTATCTATATTTCTTACTGTTTTTTGACAATAATCTCCGCAATTAGGTTTTTTACCATGCATAAGTTATTATTTTTAGTATTTTATTTTGACCTACTTTTCTGCCCAATTCTTTTTATTTTAAGTTCATATTTTTTTGCTTCTTCTGGCATACCTAAATCATTAAAAAATTTGATTGTTTCTTCTAACAAATCTTTTTCACTATAAATTTTCAAAATGGTGTAATTAAGGTTTCCTAGTTTAACATTAGTTCCAACCTTTTTACTAATTAATTTTTGACCAAAATTGCTACCAGCATCAATTTGTTTAATTGCAAAAGCTCCGACCTGATTAATAACTGGAGTCTGAGAATTGACTAGTTGAATATATTCATCAACCACATCATTATTTTTTTTGTGTCTTAAACAGACAAAATCCTGAACATCAACCACTTTAAGCATACCATCACCATCCAATTAATATTGTATCATTTTTTACTATTTAGTCAAATTCTTCTTTTTTTTAGCATATAAAATAAATCCTACTCATAAACTTTAGTAAATTAAAGAAAGTAGGGATTATATGGAAAAAACTGACATAATTAAAAGCATTACTGAAAGAACTGGTGGTGATATTTATTTAGGCGTTGTTGGAGCCGTTAGAACTGGTAAATCAACTTTTATTAAAAAATTTATGGAAACCTTAGTTATTCCTAACATTGAAGATGAATATGAACGCAAAAGAACTTTAGATGAAATTCCACAAAGTGCTGGTGGTCGAACTATTATGACTACTGAACCAAAATTTGTTCCTAGTAATGCAGCAAAAATTAAAATAGACGATTTTACAGCTAATGTTCGCTTAGTAGATTGTGTTGGCTATATTATTAATGGTTCTAAAGGATACGAAGATGAAAATGGACCACGCATGGTTAGAACACCATGGTATGACGAAGCAATACCTTTCATTGAAGCAGCGGAAATTGGTACGGAAAAAGTAATTAAAGATCATTCTAGTATTGGCGTTTTAATTACTTCAGATGGCTCTATCGGTGAATTTGATCGCGATGATTATTTAGAGGCCGAACAAAGAATTGCTAATGAGCTTACTGAAATAGGCAAACCGTTTATCGTTATTTTAAATACAGCTCATCCAATGCTTCCTGAAACAGAAAGTTTAGCCGAAAAATTAAAAGAAACTTATAACGCACCAGTTATTCCACTTAATATAGAAAACATGAGTGAGCGTGATGCTTATAACATTTTAAAGGAAGCTTTATATGAATTTCCTGTTGTTCGCATTGATGTTGAAATGCCAGATTGGATCGCTTGTCTTGCTCCAAATAACTGGCTTAAAAAGAATTACATAGAAACAATTAGAAATAGTATTTATGAAATCGATAAATTACGCGATATTGACAGTATCACTAACGATTTAGAAACATCAGATTATATCGATAAAGCTTATTTGTCTGAAGTAAATACGGCAACTGGCGAAATTAAAGTTACTTTAAAAGCCAATAGCGAGCTTTATAATCAAGTTCTAAAAGAAATAATTGGCGTCGATATTACTAGTCGTTCTCAATTACTCACTTTATTTCAAGATTTAGGTGAAGCTAAAGAAGAATATGACCAAATAAAAGATGCCCTTAAAATGGTTAAAACAACTGGCTATGGAGTAGCCTCACCTAGCCTTGCTGATATGACTTTAGAAACTCCAGAAATTATTAAACAAGGTAGCCGTTATGGCATTAAATTAAAAGCTGTTGCCCCTTCAATTCATATGATTAGGGTTGATGTTGAAAGCACTTTTGAACCAATTATCGGTTCTGAACTTCAAAGCAAAGAGCTTATTAATTATTTAATGCGCGATGAAGATGACAATAATAGTATTTGGAAAAGTGAAATATTTGGTCGCAGTTTAGATGTTATTGTTAAAGAAGGAATTCAAGCTAAACTTTCATTAATGCCAGATACAGTTAGGTTTAAATTACAAGCAACATTATCTAAACTAGTTAACAAAGGTTCAAGTAATTTATTTGCCATAGTTATATAAAATATTTATGAAACAAAAAAAGTTCGCATTATTGTGAACTTTTTCTATATTTTAAATTCTCTTCATTATCAACTGAAATGTATAATTAAAATAAGCTTCACAACTTATTTTTTTCTAACAAACTTATAATATCCATCAAAGAATTTTCTACCTTATCAGCTAATAAATATAAAAAATCAGGTAATTTTACAATATCTGGAACAATTATTAAATGACATCCTGAATTAATTGCCGCTAAACTACCATTTAAAGAATCTTCTAGTACTAAAATATCACTATTTTTTTCATTTAATTTTTGACAAGTCAATTTAAATATTTCTGGATTTGGTTTCCCATTTAATACATCATCACCACTAACAATAACATCAAAAAAATCAGGATTAATATTTGCCGATTTTAAATACAAATAAATTCTTTCTTTTTTATTAGAAGACGCAATGGCTATTTTATAGTCATTATTTTTTAAATACACCAATAATTCTTTTAAACCTAATTTTTCCTTAATTTTTTCAAATCTTAATTTTAAATTAATTACCTTATGATAAAGTTTTCTAAAAGTTATAAAAGGGAAATTATAACCTAAATTATTGCTAAAAATTTTGCTAGCATCTTCATTTTTCATTCCAATTGTTTCATAAAATAACTCTTTTGGTATACTATAACCTAATTTTATAGCTAATTTATAACCTTCTTCCACCCACAATCTTTCGGTATCAAACATCAGCCCATCCATATCGAAAACAACGGCTTTTATCACATTATCACCTATATATATTTATCAATATCTTTTGGTACTTTATCAGTTACTACCGCTTCAATAATTTTATCTTCTTTTTCTTTAGAAACTGACTTACCAGTCATTTCGCCAAGTTCCCTAATAACTTCTCTTAAAGTTTCTTCGTTTTTTAAATCACTTTGTTGAAGTTTATTTGCCAAATCTAATATTGTTTGTTTACCAACTTTCGTTTTTCTTTCTATTTTATCAAAAAAATTATCTGAAAATCTCATCAAAAAACCTCCTACATTAATATATGTAAAAGGTCTTTTTTGGCTACTCTTCTCCTTTGTTTTTAAATTGTAAAACAATAGGTGTTCCCTCAAAATCAAAGTTTTCTCTTATTTTATTTTCTAAATATCTTTCATATGAAAAGTGGATTAAACCTTTACTATTAACATTAATGTTAAAAGTTGGAGGTTTAACATCTACTTGGGCACTAAAATAAATTTTAAGCCTTTTCCCCTTATAAGTTGGTGGTAAATTAAGGGCATACGCATCAGTAATAATATCATTTAAAACACTAGTTTTAACTTCTCTTGTAGCATTTTTATATACTTTTATAACTTCGGGCATTAAAGTATGTATTCTTTTTTTAGTTAATGCCGATAAATAAACAATAGGAGCAAAACTAATAAATTGAAAATTGTTTCTAATTTCCTTCGTAAATTCTTTCATTTTTTTATCTTTATCTTGAACAGTATCCCATTTATTTACAACAATAATAATGGCTTTCCCAGCTTCTTTTGCATAACCAGCAATGTGTTTATCTTGTTCGATAATCCCTTCAGCAGCATCGATAACTAAAAGGCAGACATCACTCCGGTCAATAGCCTTTAGCGAACGAAGCAGGCTATATTTTTCCACAGTTTCATAAATTTTACCCCGTTTGCGCATTCCCGCAGTATCAATAACTACAAAATCTTCACCATGATAAGTAAATGTAGTGTCGACAGCATCTCGTGTAGTTCCCGCAATGTCACTGACAATAACTCTATCCTCATTTAAAATGGCATTAACTAAACTACTTTTTCCAACATTAGGCCTGCCAATAATCGAAAATTTAACAATATCATCATCATCATCGGGAATTTCTTTAAAATCTTTCGTCAGTTCTTCTAACAAGTCATAAAAACCAGCGTTTTGTTCCGCACTAACCTTAATATAAGTATCAAATCCGAGTTCATAAAAATCATATTCGTGTTCTTTAAAATTTTTTGTGTCAGTTTTATTAATAACAACAATAACAGGTCTTTTACTATGCATCAAAATATCTCTAACAACATAGTCATTTGCGGTAAGGCCTTCTTTTCCGTCAACCACAAATAAAACAATATCTGCCTCATCAATAGCTAGTTCAGCTTGTCCTTTGATTTCTGAATTAAACTTTCCATCAGAGATATCAATTCCTCCTGTGTCAATCACATGAAAAGAATAATCACGGTAATTAGCTGTTCCATAAATACGATCTCTCGTTACACCTGGAGTATCTTGCGTAATAGCAATATTTTTACCAATTAAACGATTAAATATTGTACTTTTTCCAACATTGGGTCTACCAACTAAAGCCACCACTGGTCTTCGCATAATCTTCACCCTTTCACAATTTTACTATATTTCAAAATATCCTCAGCTTTTTGATTAAAAATTATTTCACTTTGTTCTAATAGCATGCCCATTTCAATATTATCGAGTGCTTTTTGTGGTTTTAAATACAAATTATCTTTATATTTATAAATAATAAATTTAGATAAGATATTTTTTTGTGGAAGTTCTTCTAATTTATATAAAAATTCTTTTTTTATAATTTTAAAACTTACTTCTATTTGTCCATCAAAGTAATCAAAATATTCCAAATCTTCTTTTAAAACTTCAATAATCGCACCATATATTTGATCGATATAAATATTGACATTATAAAAGCCTTCAAAAAAAAGATTATAATTTAATTCTAATTTATGAAATAAATCTTTTAAAAAAACTTCAGTTGTTTTTTTATCATCAAAATTAATTTTAATTAAGTATTCTTTATTTAAAAAGATAATTTTTTTATTATCTTCTAATACTACTCGCATTTTACCACCTAAAATAGTGTATGAAATAAATATCTAAATGCGCCTATTTTGTAATTTCTATTTTCCTTAAAATATCTTCTTTACCAGCCTTAGTTACACTTGAAAACAAAACAAAATCATCACCTACTACTAAATCTAAATCATTCAAAATGGCTGTTCTTTGTTTTTGTTGCATCGTAATGCCTATTTTATCACTTTTTGTTGCTACTATTGTTACTGGAATTTTATAATATTTTAAATAATTATACATTAAAATATCATCATTTGTTGGCCGATGACGAAAATCAATTAATAAAAAAACTTGTTTTAATTGTTTACGATGAATAATATAATCTTCTATCATTAAACCAAATTTTTTTCTTTTTGTTTTACTTACAGCTGCATACCCATAACCAGGAGCATCAACTAAATAAAAATCTTCATTAACTTCATAAAAATTAATAGTTTGCGTTTTCCCTGGTCTACTAGAAGTACGAGCAAAATTTTTTCTATTTATTAAAGAATTAATAAAACTACTTTTCCCAACATTAGAACGCCCAATAAGCAAATATTCTGATTTATTATCTGTCGGATATTGGCTTCTTCTAACAGCTGAAATAGCTAAATTTACTGAACTAATTTTCATAGATTACACCTCTTAAAAGAGTATATCAAATATTATATTAAAAGTCAAAAAAACAAAGGCTACCAACCTTTGGCATTTTTTCTTTTAGAAAGCGCATGGCCAATTGTTTTTTTCACGCCTAATGTTTTATAGCAACTGTACATTAATAATGGCGTATTCACCATATTAGTAATAATAAAATATTCTTCAATAGCTTTACTAAGTTTTTCTAATTCTTCTTGACTATAATTAAAATCCATTAAATCAAATTTTTTCAGCAAATGATTTTTTATTCCTTCTGGAAGCATATCAATAAGTTCAACTGGATGATTATTTTGAATAATATCATTTTGGGTTTTAAGAAGTGGACTAGTACCATAAATATTTTCAAACTCTCCAAAAGCCCCCTCAACAATATCTCCAGCCTTTGTCTTTTTCTCAGAATGCGTAATCATTCGCCAATCGCCCATATATGAAAAACCAGATATAGCATTATATAATTCAGTTTTAGTAATTTCATCTTTTGGCTGACTTAATAAAGCTGTAATAATTGCGGCTTCTCGGTCATATAAAATAGCATTTTCAATATCATGTGGAATATTACCATAAATAATCGGTTTGCTAAGTCTAGCAGCTATTCCATATTTTTTCCATGTTAAAACATCATAAAGTAAAGCTTCTTTTTCTACTATAATTAATTTAAAATGATAACTATCTTTTTGAAATTTTAAACAACCAATTTTATGATAATAAAAATGGGTTTTCTTATCTTTAATTTGTTTATATTTTTTACCAGTTGCAGCAGAAAAATGTTCAGGATTCATTTGATAATCTTCAGCTAGAAATTTATACAAATTATCTACTACAAATATAATATCTTTATCAGGTTTGGCATCTTTACTATAACCTTTTTGCCGATAAAAACCAGAACCATAGCCAATACCAGCGATGGTTTCTGGCAAATCTTTTTTTATTTCTTCTATTATTTCTAAATCATTCACTACAAATCCCCCACTTAATAATCAACACTACCATTATAGCACAAATTTCAAATTACACAAAATTTAAATTTTATTAGTCTTATAATTTTCTTCTAATGTCTTAAAGTTTTGAGTAAAAAAATTCATCAAACTCCAATAACTAATACCACCTAGATTATATACTCTAACCAAATCGAATTTAGCTTGTAAACTTCGAACATCTTCAAACCAAACTTCATGGTTTTCTCCGTTTAAATTATATCTAAAATATGGGGTTTGCGCTATTTCATCATAATAAATAGGACTATTTAACTTCCGCGCTAGTGCTTCTGCATCAGACAAAGCTATTGATTTAGCTACATTACCTTTTTCATGAGGAATTAGCCAATCATAGCCGTAATTAGGAATACCTAATAAAATTTTTTCGGCAGGAATTTCAGTAACTGCATAATCTAAAACTCTTTTTAACTGATTAATTGGTGAAATAGCTTTAGGTTCACTAGTTGCATATCCCCAGCCATAAGTCATAATAATAACTTTATCATCTACTTTGCCATGAAACTTATAGTCTATTCCCTCATAAGAAATACCTTCTTGATTATCTCTAACTTTAGGCGCAATAGCTGTAGACATCATTTTATCTTGTTCATGAACAAGATCTGCTATTTTTTGTAAAAATTTATTATATTTTTCTTTATCCTCAGCATAAACAAATTCAAAATCAACATTAATGCCCCCATAATTTTTTTCGGTTAAAACTTCTAGTATTCTATTTAATAAATTTGCTTGCATATTATCATCGGTCAATAATTTATGCGCCCAAGCACCTTCAAAAGAACCCGATGGACCAATGTTAGTAAGAACTAATAAAGGAACAACATTTTGTTTTAACGCTGATTCAATTAAAGGTGTATCGTTAATACTAATTAAATAACCTCTTTCATCATAACGATAATTAAAAACACTTAAATAAGTTAAATAAGGTAAAGATGCATTTAAAGTATCTTTATTAATATTAGTATAAGCATAACCATTAACATCAATATAATATCTATCATCGTTAATAATTAAAGATTGTCCTTTAGTTAATTTCTCATCAGCAAACAAATGATTATTTTGAACAATATTGCTAATCGGAACAGCAAATTTAGAAGCAATACTTTCTAAAGTATCCCCATCTTTTACTATATAAACAGCCATTTGAAAACCCCCCTTTATTAAAAAATTATGAAAATTATCAACAAATTATAACGAAAAGTGTTGCTTTTTAAAAAAGAATATGCTATAATTTATAAGCAATGTGATTCGGGGAATTAGCTCAGTTGGCTAGAGCACCTGCTTTGCACGCAGGGGGTCAAGGGTTCGAGTCCCTTATTCTCCACCATTATGAAATAACCCCTTATTTTATAAGGGTTTTTATTTTGCAATATCATTGTTATATCATTGTTTTTCAAAAAAATTCTAGGAGCTACTTTTATAACCCCTAGTTTTTGTTATAAATTTCAATATTATTTTAACATATTAAAATATAGCTTGAGAATTAAAAGATTTATAACTAAATCTAATAGTTATAATAGTAGCTCCTAGAATTTTTTTTTTAATATATTAATATATCAATATTATTTT
>CALVIK010000005.1 GCA_944329545.1 uncultured Bacilli bacterium | reverse complement strand
GAATTTATTACAGTAAATTGTAGGTAGTAGAAGAAAGTTCTACTACTTTTTAGGTACGATTTAGGTACGATGATACTAAACAAAGCAGGTTAATTACGAAAACATCATCAATTTATAGGCATTTTTTCAATAAAAAAGGGCACTTTTAACCATAAAAGTACCAATCAACCAAAACCCCCTGAGGAGCCATTTATGTGGCTCCGCTTTTTGTTTCAAATTAAAAGTAAAAAACACTTTAAAACAAGAGAAAAATATGCTATTATTATATTAGCTAAAGTGTTATTATATTAATTTAAATAACTTTATAAATTAATATATTTTAGGAGGATAAGTATGAATTTAACATCAAATAAAATCAATGATTTATATAATAAAATATATAATCAATATAATTGTCATTTAAAACAGTATAATGTAAAGATGCCAAAGCTATATTTAAAAGGTAATTATACATTAAATTCTCTGGTTTTAATTTATTTGTACAGTAAAGTTGGTCAAATTGTTTCAAAGCAAGAACTAACTGATTTTTTAAGAACTATGGGTTTTGAAGTTAATGATGTTCAACAAGCTAGACATTTAGCTCAACAATCTGGATGGTATATTTTATCTGGAACTAGAGGGGATTATGAATGTAAACAGCTCGGTATAAAATCTGGAGAATATATGCTTAAAACAATTGAAAAGCCATATCCTTCTTATAAAAAGTTAAAAAGAACTGATTCTTTAAATGCCAATTCTTGGGATGAATTAAAAAAAATATATAATTATCGCTGTGTAACATGCGGTTCAAAAGAAAATGAGCCTAATTTTTTATATCCGTCTTCTAGCACGATGTTACAAAAAGGGCATAAAGATCCAAGCCAACCTTTAACTTTAGAAAATACTATTCCCCAATGCCAATTTTGTAATAGAGCTAGCCGAGATTATTTTGTATTTGATAACAAAGGAAGAGTGGAAAAAATTTCTGATCCACGGTTTGTTTTAAAATCAAAAAAAGAAGTGCAATTGGCAATGTTAAAATTATTAATTAGTAATAATTATGAAGAAGCTAAAAAGATTATTAATAATTTATATAAGGAGCATTAATAATGAAAAAAAAATATAATTGTATTGAGTTATTTGCTGGGGCGGGTGGCCTTGGTACGGGATTTATAAATCGTGGATTTAATATTATTAGTGCAAATGACATTTGGAAAATAGCGGGTGAGACATATTTGGCTAATCATCCTAATGTAAGATATGTTGTTAAAGATATAGCTGATCTCACTACGGCAGATTTACTGGCTGAAACAGGTTACGATAAGAATGATATTGATGTAATCGTTGGTGGACCACCATGTCAAGGATTTTCTACGCTTGGAAAAAGGTTTATAGATGATCCTCGCAATAAATTATTTAAAGAGTATGTGCGTTTAGTAAAAGAAATTAAACCTAAATTTTTTGTTATGGAAAATGTTGCGGGAATTTTAAACATGGAAGGCGGTAAAGTTTTAGATAATATAGTAAAAGCTTTTACTGATATTGGATATTCGCTTGACTATAAATTGCTTAATGCGGCCGAATATGGAGTGCCACAACAAAGAGAAAGGGTATTTTTTATTGGAACAATAACTAATGTTAAAATTAGATATCCTAAAAAAACGCATTCTATAAGTGGAGAGGAATGTTTGCCTTCAGCTTTAACTTTATGGGATGCTATCGGCGATTTACCACAAAATGATGATAAAGAAATAACAGAATATACTTGTGAACCGCAAAATGAGTATCAAAAAAAATTAAGAAATGGCGCGACAATTTTAACTAACCACAAACCAACAAATCATAATGAAAAAGCCAAAAAAATGATGTCTTATATTCCAATGGGAAAAAGTGTCTGGGATGTAAGGCAAACCATTCCTAAAAAATATATTCCGACATCAGGTTACGGCAATACATATGCTAGATTAAATGCTTATGAACCTGGTATGACTATAACTAGAAATTTTGCTTGTATTTCTTCTTCTAGATGTATTCATCCATATTTGAATCGTGGATTAACAGCTAGAGAAGCTGCTAGGATTCAAAGTTATTCTGATGATTATATTTTTATGGGTTCTAAATCTGATATTCATTTGCAAATTGGTAATTCTGTACCACCTATTTTAGCTAGTAAAATTGCCGATGTTGTGGCTGATATGTTAGATGAATATAATCAATAATATATTTAAAAAATTAAATTTGGACAAAGTCATAAATAGGACTTTGTTTTTAATTTTTGTAAATAATAAAGAAACTAATTAGAAAAATTTCAAAACAAATTATTTTTCATTAGAAACTTTAACGAAATATTGTTATAATAACTTTTATCATGATATAATAAATTTAGAAAGAAGGCGATATGATGGCCAAAAAAATAATTAAAAAAAATGAAGTTGTTAAAGCAGTTCGTAAATTTACCGATAGAACACAACCTCGAAAAGCTTTTTTTGATAAATATGAAAAGCTTAAAGAATCATTTGCTAATATTGAAGATATCTATATAATTAATTATTATGGAGTAGGTGGCATTGGTAAAAGTACATTAATGCGTAAATTACAAGCAGAATTGCAGGAAAAAGAAAAAAAACCATATTTTGTTTATTATGATTTTGAAACTAGTAGTGATATGAAAACCGCGCTACGGCTTATTAAAACAAAATTAGAACAAAATTATAAATTTTCTTTTCCGCTTTTTGATATTGCTTACTATGTTTATTCTAAAAAAACAGGTGAAAATATTTCTAAAAAAGAAATAGAATCTTTAATTGAAAAAAGCCGCACTTTGAGTTTTATTGTCGATAGTGCCGAAGAAATACCAATAATTGGCATCGCTTCAAAATTAGTAAGGCTGGCAGATAGTGGAATTGCCGTATTAAGAAATTTAACATCGCAACATAAAAATGAACTTAACCAAATTGAAAAAGATAGTCCTGAAGAAATATATTATAATTTACCTTACTATTTTTCTTTGGATTTAGAAGAAAATATTAAAAAAATAAAACAGCCGTTAGTAATGTTTCTTGATACTTATGAAAGGCTTGTTAATGAAATTACGGGAACTGGTCATACAATTTCCCAAGATCTTTGGCTTCGTGATGAAAAAGGTCCGATATTAAATGTTCCTGGTGTTCTTTGGGTTATTGCTGGTAGGGAAAAAATAAAATGGGGAGAAATAGATAATGATTGGCAAGATACATTAGAACAACATATTTTAGGCGATTTAGCTTTTACCGATGCCAATTTGTTTTTAGAAGAAGCCAGTATTGATGATGCTGTTCTTCGGCAAGATATTTATAATCTAACTCATGGCACCCCACTTTATTTAGATATATGTGTTAGTACTTATGAAATTTTAAAAGTGGAAAACAAACCTATTACCATTAAAGATTTTGGAAAAAATATTGATGTTTTAATTGAACGATATATTCGCTATATGGATCATCAAAGTAGGGAGATGACTTATGTTTTAGCTAATATTTCACTATGGGATGATGAAATGGTGCATATTATTGGCCCCAAAATTTTACCAAATTTTTCTTATGTTTTATATGAAAAAATAAAAAACTTATCTTTTGTTAATACTTGTGAAAATAATTATTATATTCATAAAACTGTTAGAGATGTTTTTATGGCAACATCACCCAAAATTATTAAAGAAAAAACTGTTAATGTTTTGTATGAATATTATTTTAATTTTTTAACTACGGAGTCTACAATTAATACTAAATTTTCTAGCTGTTTAAAAGGATATTTAACTATTAGTAAAGAATATATTAATGAAAACAATACTTCCCAAGTGTTAAAAGATTTTGTGTTTGTTAGTAATATTTTAGAAGATGCGTCTTTAAATGATGAAAATTATATTTTTAGTAAAGATATTTATGAAAATTTAGAAAAAAAATATAAAATGGCTGAATATGGATATTTGATTAAATATATATACGCTAATAGTTTAGCAATTAATCAAGAAAAAGAGCAAGCATTAATTTTGTTAGAGCAAGTATGGCGACAAATCAAAAATAAAGAAATCGATGATTATTTTATTAAAGTAGTTGACCTTTTAGGCCTTTTATATCAAAGTGTTTATCCAAATAACAAAATAATTAACGAAGTACTTGCTAAATTAAAAACAGCTAATATTGATAATCCAGATATATGCTATGCTTTAGGATATTATTCTTCTTTAATACATGATGATGTTGCTAGTATGTTTTATTTTAATCGGCTATTAGATAATGATAATTTAGACGATATTGATAAGTTAACTGTTTTAGTATTAATTTTTACTAGTATTCCTACACCCGTTTTACAGAAAACTCCGGGATTTGATAAAAAAATTGAAAAATGGGAAGAAAAATTTAAAACTTTAACTGATTTGCATACTGATTTAATTTCTTTTAATTTTGCTTTAGGTGCTTATTATGCTTTAAATGATTTTAAATTAGATAAAGCTATTTATTATCTTAATCAGGCAGAAAAACTATATAATGAAAAAAATAATGATATTAATAATTTATTTTATACGATAGTTATTTTAAAGTTAGATACTTTGTTAAAATTAAAGTCATTAGAAATAAGTACTTATGCTAGTCAAATTTATGAAAAAATAAAAGATGTAGATAGTAGTATTACTTTAGAACGCTATTTATGTATGTTGAGAATTTTATCTATTTTAGCAAAATTAGACGAACTTCAACAAATGTATAAAGAAGTTTTCAAAACATATGAAAATGAACCAGCGGCTTTAAATTTAATCGCGCTTTTTGCCGTAAATAATGGCGATTATGATATAGCTAAAATGGTTCTTACTAAAGTACTTGATTTAGTTAAACAAGATTCTATAACATATTTAGGACTTTACGAAGATGTTGTTTTAAAATATATGCCGCTTTTTTACCCTAATGATGAACTTGAAAAACATATTAATGATTTTTATCAAGATTATAAAGAATTAGTTAATGATGAAGATTTAATATTGCCAATTTTAAGAAGAATTATTAAAGTGCATTTTAATAAACAAATGAATGCCAGTAAATATATTGATGAATTTTTAAATCTTACAAAAAATAGTAAAAATACTTTAGAGTACGCTAATACAGCTTATGAAATTGCTAGTTATTATCAAGAAAGCAAACCAGAATATAGTTTAAATTTTATTGAAGAAGCCCTTAAAGTTTATCAAAATTTAAAAGATGGTGCTGACTGGCTTAAAGAATCTTTATTGTTAAAAGGGAAATTATTATTAATTTTAAATAAAGAAGAAGGCGAAGTAATTTTAAGTGATTTATTTTCTGAAAATAAAGAAAATAACTTGGGTTTTGCCGCTAAAGTTATGGAAACTTTTCTTGAGTTTTCATCAGCTTCCTTAAAAATTGTTGATATGGCTTTAGAATTATCTAAATTATATGTTGAAATTTATGGTGAAGAAAGTCAGGAAAATATTAATGTTTTAGTTATTTTAGGTAAAAAATACTGGATGATAGGTAACAAAGATAAAGCTAAAATATATTTTGAAAAAGCTGTTAGTATTGCGGAAAAATTATATGGCGAAAAAAACAGTGATTATCTTGATTTATTAGATAGAATAATTTGTTTCTTATTTGAAAATGAAGAATATAATTTAATTTATAAATATGGTGAAAAAATGTGCGCACTATTAGATAAAATTCCAGCGATTCCTCTTTCTTTTTATGTTAATCATTTATGGTATTATGGTAGCGCTTTAGCTTATTTGAAAGAATATGAAAAATTAACTAAAGTCATTGATAAATTAAAAGCTTTAGAAAAAGCAAATGAAAATATGTCTGTAAAAATATTTGATTTTATTGTTAAATTATATTCAAAAGTGCAAAAATACGAAGATATTTTTAATTATGCTTCAGAAGTTTTAGAAAAATATAAACAAAGAGGGGAAAATGAAAAAAACATTAATACAATTTTAAGTGAGATTTCTTATGCTAGACATATGTTAAAAAAATATGATCAAAGTCTTTATGATAT
>CALVIK010000004.1 GCA_944329545.1 uncultured Bacilli bacterium | reverse complement strand
ACTAAGAGTTAAATAATAAAACCTAGGGGAATTAACCTCTAGGTCTTTTTTAGTGCCTTTTTTAATAAGTATATATAATTTTGTTTAAATAGACTAATAAATTCACTTTCTGAATGTGTTTTTATATATTCTTTTTGAAATTTAGTTTTATACTTTAAATTCATTATTCTATCTTTATGAAATTGTTTATGGCAGTAAACGCAAAGCGGAGCTATCATACCTAGTTCAATAGATAAACCTCTATATGCACCGCTATAAACCTCATTTTTTTCTATAGTTGTATATGTTCCTATTCTCTCATCATAATCTCCATTTTTTAAGCCACATTCACAGCATTTATTTAAATCTCGATATATTATACTAAATCTTTCTTTTTCTCTCTTAGACTGCTTATATGTGCGTGATTTCATAGCATTATAATGTTTGTATTCTATATCATTACACTCTTTACAAAATATAGATACTTCTTTTTTATATTTTACACAGTAGCCATATCGTTTATATTTCCTACTTCTTATTCTTAAATATTTACATTTATTATTCATGCTTTTTAGGTACTAATTAGGTACTAAAATTCTGATTTTAATAGTTTTTATAAAATGCTTAATAGTTGGAAATCGTTATATTTAAACGTTTTTAGCCAAGTTAAGTTTATATAAATTTATCATAATTAATTCCCGCTGGAGCCACCAGTTAGATTTTTAACCCTTATTTTATAAGGGTTTTATTATTGAATTTTAATTTTAGGTACTAATTAGGTACTTTTTTTCACTCCTTTCTTTTAGATTATCTATAATGTTAACTATATCACTCATTTCATTTTTATATAAATGTATATATGTATTTAATGTAGTTGCTATATTGCTATGTCCTAAATATTTAGCTATAAGTGTTATACTAGCACCATTTTTAATTAATAATGATGCACAACTATGTCGGAAGTCGTGGATTCTAATTTGTTTTACCCCCGATAACTCACAACATTTATTTTTATGGTCACGTATAGTTGTATCTTTTAATGGTTCAATGCCACCAAAAACAAACCATTCATCACTAAAATTTGCATATTTAGAATACTCATTATAAAGCAATTTTAAAGAGTTTTCCAACACTTTAGATAAAAGTAATGTTCTTATACTAGATTTTGTTTTAGGGGACGTTATAAGCCACTTAACACCCTTTACTTTTAATGTTACAGTTTTATTAATGTTTATTGTATGATTATTAAAATCAATGTCTTTCCAAGTCAAAGCATTAGCTTCTCCTTTTCTTAAACCGCAATAATATAACATTTCAAAAAAAGCTTTATATTTTAAGTGTGACTCTTGCTTAATAAATGATGAAAATTCTTCATAAGTCCAAAATTGCATTTCTTTTTTTATCTCATTAGGATTACTGAAACCTTTCATTTTTTTTAAAACACTAGTTAGATTTATATCATACATATTCTCTGCATAGTTTAAGAGAGCTCTCAAGAATTTATAAATGTTATTTTTGTATGATGTAGTAAGTTCTAATTTGTTTATTTCTGCTTTCCAGTTTTTAAAATTTGAGATATTAAAATCATTAATTTTAATTTTATATAGTGATTCTAAGTATTTATGATTTTTTTTATAATTGTTATAAGTAGTTATCTTAACCTCATCTTTTTTCTCTTCTTCATATGTCAACATTAATTCAAGAAATGTTAAAGATTTAGTTTCAACTTTACTAGTATTATTTAATATGAATATTCGTTCCGCTTCTTCAGCTTCATGTTTAGAAAGAAACTTTTTTGATTTATATTGTTTTCTTTCTCCAGTTAAAGAAGTGTAGTAAGTTTTAAAATACCAACTTCTTCCTTGTTTATCTTTTATAGGTTTTTTTGTATTTTTATCTTTTAATTGCATTACTGCCATTTTTATATCACTCCCTTGATTATATGTAGGTTTTCGTGATATAATTAAACACGAAAAGACTACAATTATAGTTTTGCTATTTTTGTTTACGATTTAGCGGTCGTATTGTTCTTTTCATTAATGTCTAGAGTTGCCGCTCTAGGCATTTTTATATTTTGTTATCATTTATATATGACATTAATAATTTGATGTATCTATCAGCTTCATCTTCGTATCTATCTCTTTTGAAAGCTAGTAATTTATCTGATTGTCCTAATTGATTTAACTCTATATGTGCTAACTCGTGCAATAGAGTTTTTTTCTTTTTATAATAAGATAAATTTCTGTCTAGGTAGATATTATTTATACCTTTATAATAATCTACACAACCATTAATTCCTGGTGGTAATTCTTCATAAATAATACTAGCATTATAGTAACTTAATAAATCTTCTTGTGTTATTTCTCCAGTTAATAAATTATATAAATTCATTATTTACCTCCCTTTTTATTAAGTACCTGTACTAGCATACTTTTGTTTTTTAAACTTCCTAATATCAATAATGTTTAGTATTGTCAGTCGTTTTAGATAAATGGCCTTTATAATACCAATAAAAACCTGATACTAAAGTAAT
>CALVIK010000003.1 GCA_944329545.1 uncultured Bacilli bacterium | reverse complement strand
TTAGTTTCTATCACAATATACTCTGCAGTCTTATCACTAACAAAAATTCGTTCATTTTCCATAAGGCCAAATTTTGAATATGCCATTTTTTCATTATAATAAAACCAAAGTTCTAAAACATCAAAATATTTTTGTTTAGGACATGAAGTAAGCGCTATCATCTGATTTTTATATGAACCTCTCTAAGTTGTTTTTCCGTAATCTCATTAGGAGCTTCCATAAGTAAATCTTGCGCTCCACTATTCATCGGAAATGGGATGACTTCGCGAATATTTGGCTCGTCTTTTAAAAGCATAATCATTCGATCAATGCCTGGCGCAATTCCAGCATGAGGTGGCGCCCCATAATGGAAAGCTGTATATAAAGCTTTAAATCTATTTTCTAATTCTTCTTTCGAATAGCCTGCTATTTCAAAAGCTTTTTCCATAATATTTACATCGTGATTACGAACGGCTCCAGATGAAAGTTCAACTCCATTACATACAATATCATATTGATAAGCTAAAATATCTTCGGTTTTTTGATTTAATAAAGCGTCCATCCCACCTTGGGGCATACTAAATGGATTATGCGTAAAAATATATTTTCCTTCTTCATTGCTATATTCATACATTGGAAAATCGACAATAAAACAGAATTCAAATTTATTATTATCAAGTAAATTTAATTTTTTTCCAAGTTCATTTCTAATTTGCCCAGCAAATTCCGCTGCCACCATTTCCTTTTTATTAGCAATAAAGAATAAAACAGAACCTTCTTTTAAATTGGCTTTTTTAATTAAAGCTGATTTTTCTTCAGCGGTTAAAAATTTATCAATTGGCCCTTTAAAAGTCATATCTTCCAGCACACTAATATAACCAATACCAGGCATCCCAATGGAATTTGCAAAAGCAACTACCTCGTTAAACCATGAATTTGATTTGCTAGCTAAATCATCAACTTTAATACCTCGGACCGTTGCTCCAAAAAATGGTTTAAAAGTTGTATTTTTAAATTCTTCTGTTAAATCAATAATTTCTAAAGGGTTTCTTAAATCTGGTTTATCCGTTCCATATTTAAGCATAGCTTCTTTAAAAGTAATTCTTTTAAAAGGTTTTGGTGAAACTTGTTTATCAGAAAATTTCGTAAAAGTGTCATACATAACATCTTCGGCAACTTCATAAACATCTTCGGCGGTTGCATAAGCCATTTCAAAATCTAATTGATAAAATTCGCCTGGTGAACGGTCAGCTCTTGCATCTTCATCGCGAAAACAAGGGGCGATTTGATAATATTTATCAAAACCACCAACCATTAATAATTGTTTGAATTGTTGAGGTGCTTGCGGTAAAGCATAAAATTTACCATGATATTTTCTTGAGGGAACAATGTAATCCCTAGCTCCTTCTGGTGAAGAAGCCGTTAAAATTGGGGTTTGAATTTCCGTAAACCCAAGACTATCCATTTTATTTCTTAAAAATTTAATAACTTCACTTCGAAATTTAATGTTTTCATGAACTTTAGGATTTCTTAAATCTAAATAACGATATTTAAGCCTTACCTCTTCGTTAACATTAACCGAAGATATAACTTCAAATGGAAGTTCGTTATTAGCTCGTCCTAAAACTTCTAATTTGCTGACAAGTATTTCTACTGTTCCACTTTTGATTTTTGGGTTAAAATTTTCTTCGTCTCGCATTCTAATAACCCCTTCAGCCGAAATTGATGACTCTTTTGTTAGATGATTAAATATTGTATCATCGTTACTGACAAGTTGAACCGTTCCTGTTTCATCACGAAGGTCAACAAAAATAACTCCGCCATGATCTCTGATGTTAGCGACAAAGCCAGCCACTCTAACTGTTTTTCCAAGAGTTTCTTCATTTATATCTCCAGGATAAATATTTCTATAAATATTTTCTTTCATCGTATCACCTCTTATCAATTTCTACTTGCATCGTATCACGCGCTAAAGTTGGATTTGCTTTACCAGCAGTTTTTTTCATAACTTGACCCACCAAATAATTAAGCATTGCTACTTTACCATTTTTATATTGCGTTATTATATCAGGATTCTCATCTAATACTTCATTTACTATTTTTGTAATTTCCCCGCTATCAGTTATTTGTTTTAAACCTTTTTCTTTGGCAATATCTTTAGGTGATTTACCGGTTTCAACACTTTCTATAAATACACCTTTAGCTTGCTGAGAAGAAATTTCTTTATCTTCGACCATTTTTATAAGCATCGCTAAATTTTCTGGCGTAATTTTAGTATCATTTAAACTAACTTCTTGTTTATTTAAATAACCTAATAAATTAGAAGTTACCCAATTAGAAGCGCTTTTTGCTTCACTTCCTAATTTTATAGTTTCCTCAAAGAAATCTGAAATATCTTTTTCTTTAACTAAAATAGTGGCATCGTAATTAGAAATACCGTAATTTTCAATATACTCTTCTTTTCTTTCATGCGCTAATGTTGGAATATCGTTTTTTATTTCTTCAAGCCACTTTTCCGCAATTTTGAACTTCGGAATATTAGGCTCAACAAAATATTTATAATCAATCGCATCAACTTTACCGCGCATAAATTTAGTTGTTCCTGATTCTTCATCCCAACGACGAGTTTGCTGAGGCATTTCATTATATTTACCGTCTTCTTTCAATTCTATTTGTCTTTTTATTTCATAGTTAATAGCGTCTCTTACACCACCAAATGAATTAACATTTTTAATTTCGATTTTGGTTCCCCAATTACTAGGATCACTAGCATCTTTATCTTTATCCATAATTGATACATTGACATCGCATCTAATTTGTCCTTTTTTACTATCAGCTTCACTAATACCCGCATACTGATAAATACTCCGCATAGTTTCTAAAAAAGCCACAGCTTCATCAGCTGAATGTAAATCTGGTTCAGTTACTAATTCAAGTAAAGGAACGCCAGCTCTATTATAATCAATTAAAGAACCGCCTGGCAAATGATCAGAAGATGCCGCATCTTCTTCTAAGTGCAAATTATTGATGCGAATCTTTTTCATTTCTCCATTGCATTCATAATCTAAATGTCCATATATGCCAATAGGAATAGGTTTAGTTTCTTGAGTAATTTGGAAGCCTTTAGGCAAATCGGGATAATAATAATTTTTTCTTTCAAAATAAACATATTCAGGTTGCTTACAGTTTAAAATAAGGCTCGCCATTAAGGCTTTACGCACAGCCTCTTTATTAACTACTGGAAGGGTTCCAGGAAAAGCCATATCCACTGGTCTAACATTAGTATTAGCTTCGCTAAAAGAGTTTCTTGCACTAGAGAAAACTTTCGTATTAGTTTCACTAATTTCACAGTGCATCTCTAAACCAATTAAAACTTGATAGTCCATTATTTCCCCTCCCTTGCCACTTGATTTTTATAATCCATCGCACTTTCTAAAGCATAGGCGATGTTTAAAACATTAGCGTCATCATAACAATTTCCAGTAATATTAACACCGACAGGAAGATTATTAATGAATCCATTTGGGATAGTAATTGATGGAAAACCACCATAATTACCAATTTGTAAATGATCTTCTAAAGCTGCTGTATTTTCATCTAAAATATTTTTTGAGCCTTCTAATTTTTTAGCGGGACCAGTACCAACTGGTAAAATAACAGCATCGTATTTTTTAAATAAATTTTTCCAAGTATCAACAAGTATTCTTCTTACTTTTTGGGCATTATGAAAATAACGATCTTTATTTTGTGATTGTAAAACATATGAACCAATAACAAATCTTCTTTTAATAAGTGGTGAAAAACCTTTAGTTCGGTAATTTTTCATCGATTCTTGCCAAGTATTACCATCACCTCTTGGACCAAAAATAAAGCCAGTTAAATTAGACATATTACTAGTAGACTCAGCACAAGAAATAACGACATAAACAGAAGGAGATGCTTTAAGTAGTTTCTCGGAAACAGACACTTCTTCAACTTCCATACCAAGATTTCGGCATTTTTCAAGCGTTAGCATAAAATTATTTAAATGTTCTTTTAACTCACTATCAGCTTGTGGATACATGTTAATGTCACAAAGTTCTTTGATATAACATAATTTTTTTCCTTGAACTTTGCCATCTAAAGCCTCATATAAATTAATATTACTAGAGTCCCAGCTCGTCATATCGTATTTATCTTGACCTTTCATACCATCTGTAACAATAGCAGCATCTTTAACACATCTTGTTAAAACTCCGCAGTGATCTAAACTACTAGCAAAAGGAAATAAACCGTAGCGTGATATCATGCCATATGTTGGCTTATACCCAACGATTCCGCAATAAGCCGCTGGTTTTCTAATAGAATCACCAGTGTCACTACCAGTTGCATAAGGATAAACTCCCGCAGCTACAGCAGCCGCACTCCCTGCCGATGAACCCGCACACATTCTCTCTTTATCCCACGGATTTCGTACAACACCAGTATGTCCAGTTGTTCCCGTTCCGCCCATACCAAATTCATCTAAAACAGTTTTGTTAACCGCAATCGCCCCATGTTTTTCTAAATTTTCAATAGCCGTTGCGGTAAAAAAAGGCACATAATCTTTTAAAGTGTTGGAAGAACCCGTACTTAAAATACCCTTAGTACTATAATTATCTTTAATACCATAAGGAATACCAGAAAGAAGATCATCTGTAACTTCTTCACCTTTAGCATCATCTAAAATAGTGACAAAAGCATTATATTTTTTATTAACTTCATGTGACTTTGCTAAAGATTCTTTAACAAGCTCATCACTTGTAACTTCGCCTTTTTGTAAAGCTTCGTGTATTTCTTCTATCGTTTTATCCATATATGTCATATTATCCCACCATCCTTGGTACTTGTACTTGATTTGCTTCACTATCATCACAATTAGCAAGTAATTCGTTAATTGGTATAGACTCTTCTACCACATCTTCGCGAAGTTCATAAACAAAATCATCTAAACAATGCGTCATTGGTTCAATGTTTTCAATGTTCGGTATTTCATTAATCATATCAATAGTAGAATCAATTATTTCGAACTCATCTAAAACCATTTTGTTTTCTTCATCTGTTAAACCAATTAGTAATTTATCCGCATAGTCATCGACCATTTCTTTAGTAAATTTTCCTGTCATTACTATCCCTCCATTTATTTAAAAAGAAAATTCTTTTATATACAAAAAAAGATGGCGCCTAATGTAGGACTCGAACCTACGACCCAACGGTTAACAGCCGTTTGCTCTACCAACTGAGCTAATTAGGCATAAGATGGCGCCTGATGTAGGACTCGAACCTACGACCTAGCGGTTAACAGCCGCGCGCTCTACCAACTGAGCTAATCAGGCAAGAATGGCGCCCAATGTAGGACTCGAACCTACGACCTAGCGGTTAACAGCCGCGCGCTCTACCAACTGAGCTAATCAGGCAAAATAAACAAAAAACAGTTATACATCCCCTAAGGACGAATAACTGTAATTCGCGGTACCACCTTAATTATCACATATGTGATCACTTTATAGTTTCTATAAGAAACTTATAATATGGTAACGGATTACAGCCGACTTATTCTACTACTATTTCAAATAAGTAACTCTGTGGTGTTATTCATATAAGATTATCATTAGTTTCCACCAACCACTAACTCTCTATAAATAATTACTTATATTACTTCTCCACTTCAAAGTATTTATATTAAAATTTTATTAACTAATTTGGTAGCCTGTACGGGATTTGAACCCGTGTGTGCATGCGTGAAAGGCATGTGTGTTAGACCGCTTCACCAACAGGCCATATATGGTGGATCTGGTAGGACTTGAACCTACGACCCCACGCTTATCAAGCGTGTGCTCTAACCAACTGAGCTACAGATCCAATTCATTTGACTTTTTAAGTATACATTATTTTATGCAAGAAATCAAGTATTTTTTACAATTTTTTGTTTTTTTTGATTTTTTTATTATAAAACAAAGGAAAATAGTAATGCTTTATAATATAAGTATAGATTATATCTTATATTTTACTAACGCCAAAAAGTTTTATCCAAGACAAAAAAACACTTTGTTTACAAAGTTTTTATAGGCAATAATTATTTAAACAATATTTAAAAATAGTTAGATAATTTATAATTAGATAATTTATAATTTTTATAAGCTGTTTTTACTTTATCAGCTTTTTTTGCTCTTTTGTTAATTTTTCTTGAACTTACACCTTTTAACTTTACATTATTTGTAATCTTTTTTTCTCCAGGAAACATATCTTCATACATTTTTAAATTATCATATTCAAATATAGCTGTTGTAAATGTATTATTTTTAAGCATTAATTGTACTGTTCGCAGAACATAGGCGACTAAAAAACTTGAAGAAAATAAAAGTACACCAGAAAAAACATCATTTTTTATAATTGAAGAATTTACAAAACAAAGACCAGCATTAATATATGTTGCATTAATAGCCCACAGCCTCTTATCAATTATGTTTTTCAATTTTTCTTTTTCTTCTTTCCAAGATATAAGCGTTCGATAACTTGCATCATATAATTTATATTTTCTTTTAAATTTAGGAATATATATGCCCTTTTCATATCCTTTTTCTACAGTTTCAATTTTTTTAGCCATAAGTGTCTCCATTTCTAGTTTTTTTATTATACATTTTTTACAATTTTGGCAAATTAAATTTATCAATTTATCATAAAAAACAGCTTTTTAGCTGTAAAAATCATTTTGGTGTCCCCTTAGGGAATCGAACCCTAGACCCACAGATTAAGAGTCTGCTGCTCTACCAGCTGAGCTAAGGAGACAAATTAATACATTTCCATTATAGCACATTTCTCTAAAATGTTAACAAAAAGTTTTGAATATTAAATATTTTATAAAAAAATAATCATAATATAAATGGTGATAATATGCAAAATATATGGCAAAATATTAAAAAACTAAAATATCCTACCCTTAATGATGATTTAACCTGTGATGTTTTAATCATCGGTGGTGGTATGAGCGGAATATTAACTGCTTATTATTTGAATAATAGCAATTTGAAGGTCACTTTAGTCGAAATGAATAAAATTGGGCAAGGAACATCGGGCTTTACTACTGGAAAAATCAACATTATTCAAGGTAATACATACAACGATTTAATAAATAATTTTGGTTTTAATAAAGCCAAAAAATACCTAGATAGTCAATTATATGGTTTAAGTTTAATAAAAGAAAACATTGTGAAAAACAATATAGCTTGTAATTTTGAAAAAACCGATAGTTATGTTTTTACTAATGATAAAAGTAATGTAGAAAAAATAAATAAATTAAAAAATTTTTTTGACAAAACAAATTATAAAACCCATATTATTAAAAATCTACCCATTAATTATCAAGCTATATATGGGCTTAAAGGAGAAGGATATGTTTTTCATCCGTTAAAATATTTATATGGAATTGCTAATAAAATTAAAGGTAACATTTATGAAAATACTAAAGTAATTAATTTTATAAAAGAAAAAAATCACTATATTGTTTATACTAATAAAAACAAAATTAAAACAAAATATTTGGTTTTTGCATGTAACTATCCTTTTTTTGTTTTTCCAGGTTTAATGCCATTAAAACTCTCAACTTACAAATCTTATGTTTGGGCAGCCGAAAGTTTAAATCAACACTTTGACGCTATTAGCATTGATAATCCTAATATTTCAATAAGATATTTTGAAAACAACCTTATTTTAGGTGGTTTTAGTCATCGAACAACTACTAATATAAATTATAAACAAAATTATTTAAAATTGAAAAATATTTTAAAACAAAATTTTAATTTAAAAACTACTTGTATATGGTCAACAACTGATGTTAAAACAAATGATTTTTTACCATTTATCGGCTTAATTAGTGATAATCTTTATATTGTTACTGGTTTTAATAAATGGGGAATGATAAATAGTACTTTGGCTGGTAAAATTATTAGTAATTTGATTTTAAAAAAAGATAATGAATATACAGAACTTTTTCAATTTCATAGAGCTTTATCTAAAGAAAAAATAAAAAGTTTAGCTTATGATAGCTTTTATTTAACTAAAAGATTTATTAGTGATAAAATTAAAAAAAATAAAGATTTTTATAAAGAATGTGAAGTTATCAAAATAAATGGTATAAATTATGGGGTTTATACTGATGAAAACAATCAAAAACATTATGCTAAAAACACTTGCCCCCATATGGGATGTACTTTAATTTTTAATAGGCAAGATAAATCTTGGGATTGTCCTTGCCATGCATCTAAGTTTGATATTGATGGTAATATTTTAAAAGGACCTAGTAAAAATGATATAAAAAAAGAAAACTAAGCGGCTTGAAGCATTTGCTTGTTTTCAATTTTAAAGTTTGGATTAACGATACTCACCATATCATTATCATACTGTGGATCCATTAAAACATATGAGACATTTTTATCTATTTGATCTAACTCTCTTGGAACAATACGATAAATCATGGGATATACACTTGGAATGTTATCTCTTTTTATTTGTCTTTCTAATAGCACCCCAGTATCTAAATCGGTAGAAATGTATACATGATAACCATTTTCTGTCAAAATGCGGGCTACGCCATTATAAGCATCAATGACTTCAGCAATTTCTTCCGCACTATCATGGCTTTTTAAATATTTATGGTTAATTTCATAAATAACCGGGCCTTCTATTTCTAATTCATTTAATAATTTTAAAATTTTTTTACTATCTTTAACAGCTCCATCGACATTTTTCGCTTTACCATTAAAATAAGCTCCAATCGCAAGGCCTTCTTCTAAACAAAGTTCAGCATTGCTGAGAAAAAGACTTTCATCTTTATCTAAATTAGAACAGGTAACTAAAACAAATGGCACACTATCTTTTCTTATATTATGACAATCAATTTGCTCAAATTTAAAACCATCAGGGATTTTTTCCCCTTTAATAATTTCTTTAGCTTTTTCTTCATCAAATTTAATAATTTTTGTTTCTTTTGGTTTTTCTTCAACAACTTCAGCAATTTCTTCTTTAGGGGCATCTAATGTAACTTCATATTTTTCTACTTTAATCGGATTTTTTGGAGTATTTTCTTCCTTTAAAATTTGCTTATAACATTCTATTACTTGTTGTAAAAGCTTAATATATTCAACTGATTTAGGATCAGTTCCTTCAAAAACAATTGTTTTTTCATTTTGACCATCACCAATAATTATTTTATTATATTCTTTACGCACATGTTTTCTTTTTAAACAAATTATTTTTACATCTATATCAAGTGTTGCTAAACAAGTATTATATACTTTAAGCCAAGCTTTTATAAAGTCCATTCTTTGTTCTTTTGCTGGAATATTAATAATATCTACTCCATCTTGCGTTTGAACCATAATCTTTCGTCCTTCATCCCAAATAAAATTGTTCGGCTTTTGCAATTCACCTTGAATCCACGCTACATGAGATTGTTTAAAATCTTTAAACTCTAATAATTGAACACCTGATGCTGCTGCTTTAAACTTTTGATTCATAACCATCACCCGTTATTTATTGTTTCTTTAATACAATTATACTGCCTTTAGGCTATTCGTGTCAATAATTTGTAAAGAAAAAGATAAAAAATGTCTTATTTTTTATCTTCTTTAAACATTTCTTTTAATGTTGTTCCTAAAGTTGCCAAATTTTGTAAATCTGAAGGTACAATTATTTTAGTTGCATTACCATCAGCTATTTTAGCTAACGCATCAAAACTTCTTAAAGTTAAAAATGCTTGATCAGCTTTAGCATCTTTAATCATTTGAATACTTCTAGCTTCTCCTTCCGCAATTTTAATTTGAGCTTCTTTTTGCGCTTCGGCTCTTAAAATAGCACTTTGTTTTTCACCTTCAGCAATTAAAATACTAGATTTTTTTTCACCTTCGGCTTTTAAAATGGCTTCACGGCGTTCTCTTTCAGCGCGCATTTGTTTTTCCATAGCTTCTTGAATGTCTTTTGGTGGTAAAATGTTTTTTACTTCTACTCTATTTACTTTAATTCCCCATGGATTAGTTGCTTCATCTAATATTGAACGCATTTTGGTATTAATTGTATCTCTAGATGTTAATGTTTGATCAAGTTCTAATTCACCAATAATATTTCTAAGCGTCGTTGCCGTCAAATTTTCAATAGCACTAATTGGTCTATCAACGCCATAAGTATACAACTTAGGGTCAGTAATTTGATAATAAACTACTGTATCTATTTGCATTGTAACATTATCTTTAGTAATTACCGGTTGTGGTGGAAAATCTTTAACATTTTCCTTTAAACTAACATAACTTGCAATCCTATCAATAAAAGGTATTTTTACATGTAAGCCATTATGCCAAGTTGTATAATAAGAACCAAGTCTTTCAATAACATAACACTTTGATTGTGGAACTATCTTGATATTTGGAATAACAAGAATAATTACCAAAATTAATAAAACTATTAAAACTCCCATCTACTTCTCTCCTTCTTTCTTTACTTTAAGGCAAACACCGTCAATATCTAAAACTTTGACAATCTCACCTTCCTTAATCGCCTCATCAGCTAAAGCTGTCCACAATTTACCATCGACTTTAACTTCACCAGATTTGTGTTTGGTTATTTTTTCTGTAACAACAGCTTCCATACCTATAACTCTATCAGCATTAGTTTTTTCATTTTTTTTATGAAGTGTTTTTACTAAAATAGGTCTTGTTGTTACAAGCAAAATAATACCTAATATAACAAAAACAGCAAATTGAATTAAATAATTATCCGTGAAAAATGATAATATCATCGCCACTATAGCACTTGCTACAAACCAAATAGTAGTTAAATTAATGGTGGTAAACTCAATAAAAGCTAAAATAATTATAACAGCTAGCCAAACATACCACTGTTCCAAAAATACTCCCTCCTTCTGATTTAATTGTACTATAATATACGCAAAAAAGCAAGGAAAATGCTAAGCAACCATTCCCTTGCCTTTAGTTAACGGAGTTTCATTTTTTTCTTCTTCCGATGCTCCCGGAGTTTGCATTAGACTTGTGGCTTCTTTAACCATAGCCAAAGCTCTTTCAAATCTTCCTTTGTAATCGTCTCTTTCATCTTCAATTTTTTCAATTTTTTCTTGCATTTCTTGCATTTCATCTTTAGCATTAGATAATTCATCTTGAGTTTCTTTTAACTGTTTTTTTGTATCTTCAAGTTCATTTGAAGTTTTTGATAATTCGTCTTTAACATCATTAAATTTACTAATTTGTGCGTCATATTGTCCATGTAATTCTTCTAAATCATTTTTGGTATCGTCTAAAGCTACTGTTATATTACTTGCAAATTTTTCTGTTGTTTTTAATTGTGCTTTTAATTTATCATTTTCTTGTTCTAAATTATCTTTTTCATTAGTTAACTCAGAAATTTGCACGGTCTTATTATTATCAAATTCAGTTTCAGATAAGAAATTTTCTTTATGTTCTAACGACTTTAATTCTTCTAAAGTAAAACTATCTTTATTAAATACACTAGCAGCAAAAGCAAACAACCATTCTTGATAATTTTTATAACGAATATAATCTTCAAGGATTTCTACTGGTTCTTTAGTCACAGGCTCTTCTTCGATAGAATTGTCATTTTCAAATGGCACTTCATCTAAAGTTGGCATTTGCGCAAAAACATCATCTTGTTTATCGGTATTTTCTTTTTCCTCAGCCAAATCATTGCCAGCAATTATGGAATCGATAGCTTCAATGTCTTCTGTCGTTATATCATCATCTATTTCTTTGGTTTCTTCATCTTTATCATTTTCGGCTAAAGTCTTATCAATTTCTTCATCAGATATTGGGATAATTGGCGTTTCAAAATTATAATCAGGAGTAACTGGTTCTAAATTAGGCTTTGATTCTACTACATCTTCAGCCTTATCCATTTCTGAATTTTCGGTTACTTCTTCTTTTGGTTCCGAATTTTCTACCATTTCTGGTTCTTTTGGCTCGATTTCCGCAACTTTTACTTCCGGTAATTCTGCTTCACCAGTTACAGTATTTTCACTAGCTTGTTCTATAGGTTCATCAGCCGTATTTCCCGCTATTTCTGGTTCTGGAGTTGCTTCTACTTTATCTTCGGCATTTTCTGAAACATTTGCTTCAACTTCAGCTATAGGTTCTTCTTCTGGCATTTCAAATGAAAAGTCATTTAGTTCTGCACTTAAAGAATTAGTTTCTGGAGTTACTTCGGCTCCTTCATTTACTGGAGCTTCTATTTGTGGCTCAGCTGACAAATGAACTTCAGCTGTTGGCGCTTCAACTTCGACATCTCTATTAATACTAACTCCAGATAAATTTACCATAACTTTAGTTTCAGCAGCTTGTAAATCAGCAAGTTTTTTATTAGCTTCTTCTAATTGTTTATTTAAATCTTCAAGTTCTTTACTAGTTTTTTTCAATTCTTCATTAGCCTTTTTAGCTTCATTTTTATCTTCACTATTAGCTTTAGTTTCTAATTGAGACTTTGCTTCATTATTTTGATTAATCTTATTAGTTATTTCTTGAACCTGTTGCATTATTTCTACTATTTGTTTTTCTCTTTCTGCAAATTTTTCTAACTTACTTTTCATTGAACCTGTTATTTTTACTGGATTATTATCTCCGTACTCTGCTTTTTTTTGCATATTATCACTCCTCTTCGTTTCTGATTATTTCACGCATAATATCTTTTACTTCTAGCCACTGTTCATCAGGGATTTTTTCTAATTTATAATGATCATTTTCTTTATTAAGTATTGATGCATGAATTGTTTCCATAGCTTGATCATCAATTTCACCAAAGGTATAAAGAATATAATCTTTAGCATTTTTATCAATTCGAAAATATAGTAAAACCTTAGCTTCTACTTCTTTACCGTTTTCATCAACAACGATTAATTTATTATTTTCCATTATTTATACCCTCCATCCTATTATTCATTATAGCACACCCATTTTTTTTTGACAACAAATTTTTCTTTCTTTTTGTAAAGTTTACAATATATGCTAAAAAGCGACAAAATATTAAATAAAAAAAGCCAAATTTAGTTTTGACTTTAATAACTCATAAATTCCATTATCACACAAATAATCATAAATAAAGCTCCTAAACAAGCGGTAAATCTTGTAATAAATAGTTCCCCGCCACGCTCTTTACGATGGGCAAATAAATCATCATTTCCCCCCATAATACTACTACTAGCGCTAGCTGCTTTATTACTTTGTAAAATAACGATGGCAATTATTAAAATTGATAAAATAATTAATACTACTTTCATAATAAGCCTCCTAACTCTTAATAAATTACCATATTTTTTAAAAAAAATCAACCTTTTTGCACAATTGCTAATGATTTATTAGAAAAATCTAAATTCTTATATACTTCTAATGCTAAATCTTTATTTAAACTTTTTATTTTATCAATACTATCATAAACAATATTACCATATTTTATAATTTGTTCATTGATAATTTCACTAGTTAAAACAACTTTTTCTGTATTTATAAGATACTGACTTATCCAATTTTTTTTAATAAGTTCTAACTTTTTTTCCGTAATATCAAAGTTTTGTAATTGTTTTTCAATAATATCTAAAAATACATTTTCATCATTTACTTCTGCAGAAAAACTAATATTAGCAAAATCACTTTCAATATCCATAAACCAATATACAGGAGATAAAATATTTTTATTTTGAAAAATTAAATCAGTAAAACCAGATAAAGAAGAAAAATTATTGAGTAACAAAACATTTAAATATCGCTGTAATATAAAAGGTGATAAATTAAAATTAGATAAATCAATTTTATAATTTAAGCAGCACATTTTATTATTAATGTTTTGCGAAATAATTTCTTTTTCTAAAACCACTTCTTTTGGTTCATTATATTTTTTAATAACTGGCATAGCTTTCTTAAAAGAGTTTTTATAATAATCATTTAAAAATTTAATAACTTCTTGAGGATTAACATTACCAGTAATAATTAAATGCATATTTACTGGAACATAAAAGGTATTATAAACACTATATAAATCATCTTTCGTGATTTGTTTAATGCTTTCTTCAGTTCCAATGATTGGATATTTATAAGGCAAGTATTTATAAGAATTATACTTAGCTTTATTATAAGCTAAAGTATCAGCGTCAGATAAAGTAGCTTTTAACTCTTGCTCGATAATACCTATTTCTTTCGTGATATTTTCTGAAGTAAAGTATGGTTCATGAACACATTTTAACAAAGTTTTTAAATTTTCATAAAAATTATCTGGACTTTCAAAATAATATACTGTTACATGATCATCTGTATAAGCATTACCTAAAGCTCCGTTTTTTTCATATAGTTCAGAAATATTAAGATTTTCTTTTTCAAACATTTTGTGCTCCAAAAAATGCGCAATTCCTGGAGATACTTTTTTCATTTTACCTTGATACATAAACTCTAAGACATCGGCGCCAAAATGGACAGTCATTCTAGCATCTATTTTGTGTCTTTTCATTGGACAAATAAAAACGCGAAGACCATTTGCTAATGTTTCCTCATAAATATTTAAATTTAAACCCTTAAATTCTTTTTTCTCCATATTACCTTATTCCTTCTAACATATATATTGTATCAAGCTTAATTTTTTTAGCAAAATTGATAACATCATCTTTCGTCACTTCATCAACTTTTGCTATTTTTTCTGACAATTTATCAGCACCTCTGGTTACCATTGCTATTAAATTATTCGTAATAGATAAAGGTGAATCTTGTGCTTCTAATAAAACATTTTTATATATTTTTTTTGTTTCCGCAAGTTTTTCTAAAGTAAAATCTCCATTTTTTATTTTATCAATAGCTTTTTGCGCTATCTTAACTATTTTTTCTTTATTTTGCGAATTAATTCCTGACTCTATCAGCATTATATTAAATAAAATATAGTAATTAGCATAAATATAATAGCACAAAGAATGCTCCTCCCGAGCCTCTTCATGCAAAAAACTAGTTGTTCCACCGCCTAAAATCATGGCGAAGATCAAAGAAACATATTCATTTTCAAATTTAGATAACCCATTAGCTTTATAAGCTAAAATTAATTTACTTTGCGGAATATCTGCTTTTTCTTGAACTTTTTTTATTTCATCTACTTTATATTCGCTGGCTTTAATAACACTTCCTAAAGAAAAATCACCATAAATATAGTTATCAATTACTGCTGGAATATCTTCAGAAATATCGCCAGTGATATAAATGTTTAAACTATCAGTAAACATTGATTTATAATAATTATATAAGTCTTTTACTGTTATTTTTTCTAACATTTTTAAATACTCTTCAGTAGGAGGAATTTTAAATTCATATAAATTTAACTCCCGCCAACATGAGTTTAAACTATATTCATCGGGATAATTTTTAATACTTTTTAACTCTTCTATATATTTTTTCTTACATAAAGCAAAATCGCTTTCATCAAACATATTATCTTTTAAAAAAGGATGCCAAAAATAATCCATAATAAATTCAATATTTTTTTTATTCATACCTTTTTCTGTATATTTTTCATTTAAAAATTGGCCCGTTAAATTAAAAGACCGATAATCTTTACTGACATCTGTTTTTAAAGTTACTATTGGACTATATAATTGAAAACTGGCTATTGATAATTTTTCTTGAGTATCATATTTGGCGGTTTTTAATAATAAAATTTTTCTTAATAAAGTTCTATATAATTCATCTAAAACATTATTTTTTCTTTGAAAAACAAAAGAAATGGTTATTGTTTTAAATTCTTTTGTTTTATTTAAATAAATATTATAATTTCTTTTCATTTAATCACCTATAATGTTTCTAGCGCTAATAAAATCATTTGATCAAAACTATTTTCTCTATCCTTAATTGTCATTGTTTGGTTAGTATAAGGATCATCTGAAACAGTTGTTAAAACGGCAGCGTTTTTACTTAATGTTTTAGCAATGTAAAATAAAGCAAAACTTTCCATTTCCGAATTAATTAAATTAATATCGGGCAATCTTTTTTTAAATTCTAAAGAGTTTGTCATATAAGGTTCAAACACTTCTACACATAAAGTATTTCCTTTTTTTAAAGGAATATGCATTTTTTGCGCCACATCCATTATTTTTTTGTTTAGTTCTTCACTAGCCGCTACTAAATGGCAATCTTGATTATCAAAAGTATAAGCAAATAATCCCTCATTATAAGCTTTATCCGTTAAAACTATATCTTTTAGTTTTAAATCTTGGCTATAACTGCCGCAAGAACCTACTCTAATAATATTTTGCACATCGTAAAATTTATAAAGTTCATAAGCATATATTCCAATACTGCTCATGCCCATCCCAGAGGCCATAACGGTTATTTTTTTGTCTTTATAAAAGCCAGTATAAGCTTTCATCCCTCGAACATTATTGACAAGCTGAGCTTGCTTTAAATATTTTTGGGCGATGTATTTTGCGCGATTAGGGTCGCCTGGCATAATTACATTTTGCGCGATTTCTTCTTTTTTGGCTTCGTTATGAATTGTCATTATATCACTTCCTATCATAGTATTCGTTTTCCTTAAATAAGCCTTTTTTAGCTAATTTTTTCATCATTATTTTTTGCAAAATTCGCTGGGTTCCTGTTTTAATATCATGTTTAGATACGGCAGGATCCACCATTACAGTATAAAGGCCATATTTTTTTGCCCCTTTAATATCTGAAAGCATTTGATCACCAATCATTACCGTATTTTTTTTATGACTATCTAATAAAATTAAGGCTTTATCAAAAGCTTCTGATTTAGGTTTACCCGCTTTATACATATAGCCAGTTTCTAAAGCTTTAGCTACAGGGATAACGCGATTTTTATCATTATTAGAAACAATGCAAATATTAAAGTCTTTTTCTAGTTCTTTAAATAACTTTATTAAATCATTAGGAACATTTATATCGTTTACCGGTAAAATTGTATTATCAATATCGAATATTAAATTTTTATATTTTTTGTTTTTTAATAACTTATAATTTATATGATAAACGCTTTGGGCATACATATCAGGTATTACTAATGAAATTTCAGTTTGATTATTATTCATAACTTTCATAAAACTTTTTATCATTTCTGTGTTTTTACTCATTTCTTTTTCCTCTTCTTTCTCAGTAATAAAATCATTATAAATAGTAAAATAATACTTATAATAATCACATTATCTTTTAAAAATTTAAAAACATCGAATTGTAATTTTTCTTCTAAAGTAATGTCTAAAGTATCTATTAATTTATCTTGATAATAAACTTTTAAAGTGCCTAATTTTGTACCTTTTTTAACATTAAATTTTACTTCCTCAATTCCTTGATATTTATATTTTATATCTTTTTTACTATAATTGTTTGCTAAAAAGTATTCAACATCATGCTGAGCTTTTAAATTTATCTTATCTTTTTTAGCGTATTTAGTTTTTAATGATAAAACAGTATCGCCTTTTTTTATTATTTTTTGTTTGGCATAATTATTAGCAATATAATTATAAACCTCATTAGCATCTTCTAAATGATGACTTCCAAGTTTATCGTAAGGAGCATTTGTTGTTACCAAAATGAAGTTTTCGCCTTTTATATTAGCAAAACTAGCTAAGCAAAGACCCGCTCCATCTGTAGTTCCGGTTTTACCACCTTTTAAATAAGATGGATTGTTTTTTAAAACCGTGCTGTAAAAAGTAAGGCCATTTGTTGCAGTATAACTTTTAGAGGAAATTATTTCTTTAAAAGTATCATTTTTTAAAGCATAATTAAACATTTTATAAACATCATTAACAGTAGAATAATTATTGGCATCGTCTAAACCAATTGTATTAGCAAACTTTGTATTATTCATTTTTAATTCTTTAGCTTTTTGATTCATTAAATCAATAAAATTATCACTAACTAATCTTTCTAATGCTTTCGCACATTCAGCTCCTGATGGTAATAAAAGGCCTGCCAATAAATCTTTATAAGTTATAGTATCGCCTACTTTAAAACCAGCTGTCACCAGATTTTCTTCCAACAAACCAGAAAAATCGCTACTTTGTAAAGTTACTTTTTCTTCTAAGTTTGTAATGTTTTCTAAAGCAACAATAGCTGTCATTATTTTTGTCAAGGAAGCTATGGAAATTTTTTCATTAACATTTTGTTTAAACATTACTTCGTTATCATGATATAAAACAACATTTTTACTCTGTAAAGCTAAAACATTAAATGCTATAAAAAAACTAATTATAAAACACATTATATATTTAACAAACTTCATTTTTGCACCTCATAACTAGTATAACAAATTTTGCCAAGAAAAAAAACGAGTTTATAAATATTTTTTTAATTTATTAATCTCGTCTTCACCAAATTTAATAAACTTTTTAGCCAAATCAATAGCTTCTTTATCTTTAGCATTTTTAATGCCTTTTTCAAGTTCTAAATTACCTAAAGTAATACCTTCAATAAGCATATCAGCAAGTGCTGAATCACTATTGTCATTAATCACTTCTTTTTTTATATTCATTTTTACTATAGTCTTAGCCATTATTCCTGTTTCTTTAGGTTCTTTTTTGCATTTTTTTAAAAGTTTACAGCTTTCTTTTTTAAATTTTTCATATTCTTTTAAAATATATTCAAGTTCTGTTTTTATTTTATTATCTTTTTCTTTTATATCATTTATTAAATCAGTAGTACTACTAACTCCCATACTAGCATTTTTATATATTTCTTCCAATAATTCCATATAATCAATCCTTTCTGATTATAGTATTAGTAAAATATATATTTTTATACAATACCTTCTGTTTTTTCACAAAATTTCGTTCCGGTTTCTCCGCGGGCGAGGAAATCGGAAGTTTTCGAAACATCGCTTTCGCTCGTCCCGCTTTCCAAACTCATGCGTTGCATGAGCTTGCCATTTGTGTCATATATTTAGTTTTCTATGCTTCCGGAACAAATGGATCTGATGAAGTTCCCTGCCCAGATAGGGTGAGGCCAGAGATTAGATATGCGGCCGGCCGAACACCGTAAGAATAGTTCGCGCGGTTGTAGCTGAGGAAGCCATCGTCATAGACACTCCAAACCCGATTGGAATAATCAGCATAAGGCGAGAGAGTCCACCAAGAAATACCAGAAATATACATCCAATCCATTTCTCGACATGTGTTATAATTTAGGAAAATAATCACACGGTCAACCAACATCGAATATCAAAGTTAGCCCTATGGGATATCCCATAGGGCTTTCGCTCGCATTGTAGTGCCACGCAAACTTGAAACTAGTGCAAGTTTTAATTTTTTATATTAAATCATTTTTATAGATATAAATTAGTAAATAATAAAGAAAAACTTTATAGTTAATAAACTTGCTAGGCTGTAATGAAATATAATTTATTATTTTATCCATTGTGTTTCATTACAGCCTTTTTTGAAAAATAAATTTTTTTATTCTATCTACAATTTTCACTTTTCTTTATTAATATTATTAAAGGAGAAAGTGAAAAAATAATAATATAAATATAATATTTACTTACAATAGGCACTAGCAAAGTGCAACAAAATAAAAATGTCATCATCATTATAATTAAAAGAAATATTTTTATTACTGCACTTTAAGCTAGTGCAAAATTTATAATTTTTCAAACTAGTTGTAAAGTTTTATTTGTATTAAATTTTCTAAAATATCATTAATTATTTTTATAAGAAAATATTTTAGAAAATTTAATACAAATCGTGTTCAAAATTTTCCCTTAATTATCATTATTTATAAATCAGAAAATTAGGGGAAAATAAGAACACGCGTGGCACTACAACGCGAGCGAAAACCCTATGGGGTTATCCATAGGGCTAACTTTGATATTCGGTGTTGGTTGACCGTGCAAGTATTTTCCGAACTAGTACACAAAAAATCACCAACTAAATAGTTGGCAATTCAAAATAAACTATAAATATTTCTTAATCTTATCAAATTCTTTAGAATCATCTAAATCGGTTTTAGCTAAAGATTCAAATAATTTTTTC
>CALVIK010000002.1 GCA_944329545.1 uncultured Bacilli bacterium | reverse complement strand
TAGCTGCGCATTAAATATTGCATAACCCACTCCCATTAATACTAATACTCCGCATAAACACGCTATTATGATATTATTTTTTCTTCTTCTACTCATTGTATGCATTACAATTTCCTCCTTTAGTTTCTTATTCTTTTTCATTTTAACATATTTTTTGATAAAAAACTAGTGCTATAAGCCCATAAAAATATTTTTTTAAAAATGAGAAAATATAATTGGAGGTAGTACTTATGGCCCTAAAACATAATGATGATTACTATTACGATATTGTTAGAATAAATATTAAAAAATATCGTAAAGAAAAAAAATATACACAGCAAAAATTAGCTGATGAATGTGAACTTTCAGTAGACTATATTGCAGAAATAGAATCTTTAAAAAGAAGAAAATCTTTTAGTTTAGCTACTTTAGGTAGAATTGCTGATGTTTTAGAAATTGATATAAAAAAATTCTTTAATAAATAAAAATCTCGTTTTATAGGTATATCTATTTTAAACGAGATTTTTTCATTATTTAGAATTTTTAATACAATCAAATATTAAACCTAAACCAATTAAAACAGTAATAATTGCTACTAAATAATTAATACCCGGAATAATATTTAAAACTAATAAAATCATTAAACCAAGCAAACCAATTACTAGCATATTCATATCTTTTTTAAAGAATTTTTGCCATACTTTGTAACCTAATAAATAAGCAGTAAAAATAGTTGATAGATAAATAGCTACACCATATAAAACTAAAGCAATAATTGCTAAAGGGATACCTATAGCTGTCATCAATAACATAATACTAATAATTGGCACTAAGACAATAATTACAAGACCTTTAGTAAATACTTCAATAGTTTTATTACCATCCATTTTTTCATATTTATCATTTATTTTCGTAAATACTTTAGGTAATATTAAACACATAAAGGCAAATATTAAAGCCATACAGGCAAATGACCAAATTTTACTAGAAACTAAGCTTAAATAAGTGTTCGCATCTTGATTGATAGCTGCCGTTTTTTCAGTCTTATTAATATTAACATCTTTATTTATTTCGACTTTCGCATCTTTTGGATAATAAAGCGTTCCAGCTACTTTCGTGCTTTCTATTTTTAACGAACTGGCTTTTATTTTTAAATTACCATTAACATTGGCATTTTTCACATTAACAACATCAGCATAAACGCTAATATTACGAGAAAAATTACCACTTAAATTCACTTCACTACCAACAATAACAATATCACGATTTAAATTAGCTTTATTATTAATATTAACAATAGTTCCGGCAATAAAAGCATCATTGTTAATAGTGCCATCTATTGTAACTTTGTTACCAACAATAGCCGCATAATCTGCTGTCCCAGAAAATTTAACTTCTTCACCGATTAAAGCGCCAATACCTTTAATTTTACTATTAGCTTCAATACTAGTTGCAGCTAAAGCGACCGATGCATTAGCGTCATCTTCTAAAACAATTTCTTCACTAGCTTTAGAATAAAAGTGTTCAATGGTCTCAGCGTTAACAACTGGACAAATCATAAATAATAAAACAATCAATAAAATTTTACTTAACTTTTTCATTTTTTCACCTCTTTTAATAAGTTATTTCAGTATATCCTTTAGGAATGTCAAAATCTTTGCTTTTTACTTTTAAAGAAAAACTTAATACTTCGTATAATAAATTTTCTTCTTTCGTTTGTTTTTTAATATATTTTAATTTTTTATCATCAAAATAGTAAGTAGTTTTTCCTTTATCATATTTATATGTTTCAAAAGTATATTTATGGCCATTTATTTTTTCTTTACCAGTTTGATAATTTTGTTTTTTTAATTTTTTCATATCAGCTGGTAAAATGCCTTCCATATAATTTTCTTTAGTAATAATCGATTCTGCATTATAAATTTTATTAATCATATCAAATTGATAACGGTAGCCATTTTTTTCAATTATTGTTAAATTAAAGCCACCACTTATATTATAATAAAAATTATCACCATCTTTAATAGCCACAAGTACGCTATTATCATTTTTCAATCTTAAATTGTATTTACTTCCTTGATAGTTTTCTTGTGAAAAATACTTATAAGTTAAAGAAGAGCCATTAGGATTTTTGACTTCACTAGTACTAGAGCAACCAGTTATTAGCAGCACTAAAAATATTAAAAATATTTTTTTCATAGTCCACCTACTTTTCTCTTTGCTCTAAATATTCTATAAAGCCTAACAAGATATTAGTTTCACTTTTTTTAATATCTTTAAGTTCGTTTTTAGCTTGCTGAAAATATTCATGCATTTTTGTTTCTACATATTTTTTAGCGCCAGATTTAACAAAAATTTCTTGAACTTTTTTTATATTATCTGTCCCATAATATTTTAAGAGTTCTTCTTTATATTTAGTATTTATCGTATAACTATATAAAAGTGTTTGTTTAAATTCTTTAACATCTGAGGAAGTTTTACCAATTACATCTTCTGTACTAAAAACACCTAATAAATCATCTTTTATTTGAAAAGCAATACCAACATTTAATAAAATGTCTTCATATTTTTTTATTAAATTAGAAGGAGCTCCCGCTAATGTTAAACCAAGGCAAAATGGACCAATAACTGTATACCACGCTGTTTTTAAAGTATAAATTTGAATAATATTGTTTTCTAAATTAGAAGTAGTTAATTTGTTTTCTTCTTTAAATGGTAAGAAGACATCAATCATTTCCCCTTTAATTGTTTTAATAACAATTTCATTATAATAAGTAAGTACTTTAGCTAAGTTCGTATTATTTTGATATTTTTCAAGTAACAGTTGATTAGCTAAGAAAAAGCCCAAATCACCAGTACAAATAGCCATGGAATTAGAAATGTCTTGAATATTTTTTAAATTATATTCTTTTTGATATAAAAGAGGAATCGTGGTTTTTCCTCTTCTTTTAGTAGCTTTATCAATAATATCATCATGAATTAACACTGATGTTTGAAATATTTCTAACGCTAACGCTAATGGTAAATAAGCATCATCTTTTCTAATACTTTGATAACCTAAAGCAATTAAAGATGCCCTTAGGAATTTGCCATCACTATTTAAATAAGTAAAATTATCAATAGCTTTTTTAACAATATCATTGTCTTGAATATTTTTTAAATTATCATTATATTCTTGCATGACCAAAGTACATTTTTCTTTTACTTGTTTGTAATATTTATTAAATTCACTTAAATATCGTTCCATACTCTTCTCCCTAATAATATTTTAACACAATATATTTTTTTTAACAACGAAAAAAAGCCTTAACTGGCTTCAACGCGAATAACTCCCGGTTCTATAGTTTTGATATGAGGTTTTGTTTTTAATTTTCTTGGATAATTACAAGCAAATTTAATGGCTTCATCAAAGTTAGTTTGAACAATAAAATAAGTAGCACTATTTTTCATACCTTTAGCTTCTAAATTTTTTAAAGTTTTTTCTTTTAAATTATATAAATTAACAAAACCAAAATACGACAAAGCAATTTCTAAGTGTAAATCTTCAATTTTAAAATCTACGCGTTTTTGTGATAAATCGGTTTCAGCTCTTTCTAAAATAGCAAGCTTTTCAATAGTATCATATACCATTTCCCGCATATAAAGTAAATATTCTATTTCATAAATTGTTTGCGTAATTCCTAAATTACTGGCAACAATAGCGCTGTCTGCAATAATACTATCTTGAAAAGTAAAACCAGTACACAAAGCTTCACTATTTAATAAAGGTAAAGTGTATAACATATCATATTTTTCATTTATTAAAGCATCTTTATCTTGAGAGGCATTATCAATACGATTTTGTAAGCGCTTATAAAATTCAATCGCAAAATTTTTACTAACTTCTTGTTCGACAGTAGTATTTAAAGTTGGTCTATCAATATCATAATCATCCTCCTCATCATATAATTCCTCTTTTGCTTCTAAAATCTCCGCTAAATGCTCTAAATGGCTCATCATTCGCAATTCAATATAAGCTTGCTTTTCTTCTAAAACACTATAAGAAAGCTTATCAGGCGTTAGAAAAAGGACTAACTGCAAAGCACTTACCTCATCTAAGTCATTGGGAATCGTATTAATTATTTTTTTCTCTGCTTCGTATAAATCATTCAATTCTTTTAATAAAGCTATATTTTCATTATTTCCCGCTATTTCGATTTCTTTTAATTTTTGATACACATCATATAATTGTTCTTCAATAAGTATAAAGTTATTTAAAAATTTAATTTGTTCATCCATAGATTTTCCTCCTGCACTTATATTATAAAGGTTTTTATAAAAATATACAATACAAAAAAGCCTTAAGCGGCTTTTATCATGTTTACATACCTTTCAACTTGGCTAGCCCAAGTTTTACTAGCAGCATATTTAGTATTAATTTGCTGTAAAGTCGTAAGTCCACAATCATAATAATTTTTCTTTAAATTATATACATAACTTTTAATTCCTTCTTCTAAAGTAGAAAAATGAATCAAACCGCCACCACTACGCATTCCACCAACATTGTTATGGTCTCTAACAGCACTACTACAAGTACCATTACAGCCAGTTTCATGTAAACTAATAGCAACAGCAATATATGGATCAACGCCATAATCAATCGCATATTTAGCAAAGAAATTACCAGTTCCTGACAAATTACTGCGAAGTACTCTATTTAATTTAGCGGTTAAAGCATCCATCGTTAAACCATCATAAATAATAGGATCTGGCAAAACTTCTTGTGTTGGGACATTAGTTTCTTCCTCTAACGGTTCTACTTCTTCAGGGGCTTTTTCTTCAACTATAGTTACTTGTTCATTAGATACGGGAATAGCGGCCGCCAAATCAGCATTATATTCAGTAGAAGTAGTAAATTCTTCACCAGCCATTTCATAAGTAGTATCTTTATTTTGAAGCGCCATATTTATAAGGTGTGGCGAAGTAATTGCTACTAAAACACCAAATACTAGTATGGCATAAACTATATGATTAGACTTCATAACATCGCTCCTATACTGAGTTTAATCATATCATATTTTAATTAAGAAGTCAAATACCAATAAGGCACAATAAAAGCTGCTTTAAGCAGCCTTTATTTCATTAATATAAGCAGTAACTTGATTAGCCCAAGTTTTACTAGCAGCATATTTTGGACCAATCGTCTCTGGCGTTGTTAAGCCCATGCTAAAATAATTTTTGTATAGATTATTCATATAAGCATCTATACCCTCATCTAAAGTAGCAAAGGCTTTATAAGAGCCCCCATTACAACCAGGACTACCTTTCATACCGCCAACATTATTACACTGTTTTAAAAGTGTACTACAATTCCACTTACAACCAGTCTCATGCATAACAATAGCCACTGATAAGTAAGGATCTATGCCTAAAGAGATTGCTTTTTCAGCAAAAACATGGCCATAGCCCGTCAAATCGGAACTTAAAGTTCTATTTAATTTAGCTGAAAGTTCTTCTAGCGTAAGGCCATCATAAACGATAGCTTTAGCTTTTTCTTCAGCTTCTTTACGCTTTAATTCCTCTTCTTTAGCTTTCTCTTCTTCAGCTATTTTTTTCAATCTTTCTACATTGACATCAATTTTTAGTTCTTCTGGAGAACTTTTGAAATTTCCTTCTAAACTAATCTGTACTTTTTCCCCCACTAAAGCATTACTGTTAAGTACAGTGTACTCTTCTTTTTTATCAAGTGCGAGTACGACAGAACAATAAATTGTTCCTAGTAAACAAATGATTATGGCCATACTTATGGCCTTAATCGATCCACTTATTTTCATATTCACCCTCTCCTGCTTTTTTGGTTGAAACAGGCCCTATTCTAACATATATAAATATTTCTGTCAAATTTTGGCAGATTATATCTTATCTATACTATATGCTAGAAAGTTAAAAATTATACAAAAAAACTGATTTTTTTAATCAGTGGCTTGCATTTTAATGGTTTCATCTTCTTTTATAATTATATAATAATTATAAACATAACCATTTTCATCGATCAATTGTAATTTACTTTTACCATGATTTGTAACATGTAAATAAAGTTCCCCATTCATTATATAAGCCGTACCCAGCTCTTCATTTTGCAAAGAAACTTGCCAATTATCATTAATTTCTAATTCATTATTTGGCAATAATTGATTAGTAACAAAATCGATATCTGTTTTAAAAATTAAAAAGAAACTTAAAATCATACACAAAATAGTTAAAATATAACTAACAATTCTTTTTTTCTTATCAAATAATATAGATGTGAAAAATAATAACTGAAAAAGACAAAAAAGCATACTTAATAAATGTCTTGGAAAGTTGAAATAAGTCAATTTAAAGTAACCAACTGCTAAATAACTTAATAAAAATATTGCCGGTAAAAAAACTAAAAGACTGAAAAAATTGCCTTTTTTTAAATAAAAAGCGAAATAGGCCATGGGAAAAGTGCATAAAGTCCAAATAATCCAATTATAATAATAATGAAGAACTTCTATTCCCACAAAAGGAACTTCAATTAAATAAATTAGTGGTTGACTAATTAAAAAGAAAACAAAGGTTTTTAAAGCGGATTCCAAAGGACTATGACAGTTGAGAATTATTATTAACGCAAAAAACACCCAACTCTCAAAAGTAATCGCAATGTTTTGAAAAGAAGTATCTTCTAAAAAAGGAACTTGATTAATTAAAGCTGTATAAACAGCTGTTATAATTGCAAATAAAATAACTTTTTTCCAAGTAAAATCAATAGTTAAAATTTTTTTCTTTTAATTTTTTCATACTTTCACCTTTACGCTATATTTTGAAGTTCAAAAATATATATTGTCTGCAATGTATCACTATCTTTTGTACAAGTAACTAGAGTTAATGTTTGTTTGTTTTTATTGCGATATATTGTGACATCACCATCTTTATTTTCATTATAGATGTTAACTATTTTATATTCGTATTTATGATTTTTATAAGTAATATAAGCTATATCCCCTTCAGTTAATTGATATAAATGTTTAAAAAAACCAATATAACTACTACCAGAGTGTGCGACCAAAATAACATTGCCTTTTTTTTCATCAGGATAATTTGAAGGCTCTAAAAGCGTTACATTATGACTGATATTATTATATTCATTATTTTTATCATAAAAACCTCTATTTAAATTTATCTTAGGTATTTCAAGGATGCCTAAATAATCACCAGTATTATAAGTTGGATTAGGTTCTTCAGGCACTTCTTCTTTTTCGATGTTTTGTGGCGTATTATCTTCTGTTTGACCATCTTTTTCCGATAAAAGTGAAATGCTAATTTCTTCATAGACGGCTTCCTTTTTGCCAGCTAAATAATTAGACGAAAGCAAAAGAATTCCCGCTAAAATAATTAAAACACCGATTGTAACAATAGCTTTTGTACTTAAATTTTTCATTTGTTTCACCTAATAATAAGTATATCAAAAAAAATATGTTCTTACAACACTATTTTTTAGCACTCTATATTGACAAGTGCTAAAAAACGAGTATAATGATAATTAGGAGTTTGTTCCTATTAATAGAAAGGAGGCTTATTATGCCAAACGGATATGAAGAAAATTTACAAAATGTTCTAGAAAAATATGGCCGTGATATTACTGCCGGCGTTAAAGATAATAAAGTAGATCCTGTAATTGGTAGGGATGATGAAATCCGTAGTATTACGAGGATTTTATCAAGAAAAACTAAAAACAATCCGGTTTTAATTGGCGAACCTGGAGTTGGTAAAACCGCAATTGTGGAAGGACTAGCACAAAGAATCATAAAAGGCGATGTTCCTAGTAGTTTAAAAGATAAAAGAATATGGGAACTTGATATGGGGGCCTTAATTGCTGGCGCCAAATATCGTGGTGAATTTGAAGATAGGCTGAAAGCTGTTTTAAAAGAAGTTAAAGAATCTAATGGCGAAATTATTATGTTTATCGATGAAATTCATATGATTGTCGGAGCAGGAGCCTTAGAAGGTGCGATGGATGCTGGCAATATGTTAAAACCGATGCTTGCTAGAGGTGAAATTCATTGTATTGGCGCAACTACTTTAAACGAATACCGTAAATATATTGAAAAAGATGGAGCTTTAGAGCGTAGATTTCAAAAGGTTTTAGTTAAAGAACCAAATGTGACAGATACGATTACTATTTTACGAGGTCTTAAAAATAGATTTGAAGTTTATCATGGTGTAACTATCAAAGATAAAGCTTTAGTTGCGGCAGCTACTTTAGCTGATCGATATATAACTGATAGATTTTTACCTGATAAAGCTATTGATTTAGTTGATGAAGCTTGTGCAACTATTAAAACTCAATTAGAAAGCGTACCTGTTAATTTAGATAATTTAACTAGAAAAATTATGAATTTAGAGGTAGAAAAAGAAGATTTAAAAAAAGAAAAAGATGAACTTTCTAAAAATAGACTTATGGAAATCGATACAAAATTGGAAAATCTTAAAACAAAGGAAAGCAATCTTCGAGCTTCTTGGGAAAATGAGAAAAAAATAAATAACGAAATCAACCAAAAAAAAGAAGAGATTGAAAACGCTAATCACAACTTGGAACTAGCAGAGAATTCCTATGATTTAGAAACAGCCGCAAGACTGCGTCATGGAACTATTCCAAGACTTGAAAAAGAATTAGAAAGTCTTAGAAAAAACAATAAAAATTCAATTTTAAGTGATGTCGTTGACGATGAATCAATTGCCCAAATTATTTCTAAATGGACAAATGTCCCTATTAGCAAATTAGTTGGCAGTGAAAAAGAAAAGCTAATGCATTTAGAAGAAAATTTAGCAAAAAGGGTTAAAGGGCAAGATGAAGCTTTGCATTTAGTCAGTGATGCGATTAAAAGGGCAAGAGCTGGTATTAAAGATCCTAATAAACCTATTGGTTCGTTTATCTTTTTAGGACCTACTGGTGTTGGTAAAACCGAAGTTGCTAAAAGCCTAGCTTATGAACTTTTTGATGATGAAAGACATATGGTTAGAATTGATATGAGTGAATACATGGAAGCTCATTCAGTAGCCAGATTAATTGGTTCGCCCCCTGGATATGTGGGTTATGATGATGGTGGACAGTTAACGGAAGCTGTTAGAAGAAACCCTTATAGTATTGTACTGTTTGATGAAATTGAAAAAGCACATAAAGATGTTTTCAATATACTACTTCAAATATTAGATGATGGTCGAATTACTGATTCTGGTGGTAGAACTGTTGATTTTAAAAATACTATTATCATTATGACTTCTAATTTAGGTAGTGAATATATTTTAGAAGGCCTTGATAATAGCGAAAATATGGTTATGAATGAACTAAGAAACACCTTTAAACCAGAATTTATTAACCGTATTGATGAAATTATTATTTTTAAATCTCTTTCTAAGGATGTCGTTTATCAAATATTAGATAAAATTATTAAAGAAATTGAAATGCGTCTTCAAGATAAAAAAATAACTTTAACTTTAACCAATAAAGCTCGAGAATTTATTATTGAAAATGCTTACGATGAAAAATATGGAGCTAGACCTATTAAAAGATATGTCAGCCGTAATATTGAAACTTTACTTGCTAATAAAATAATTGCTGATGAAATTAAGTTTAATAGTGAAGTTGTTATTGATGTTAAAGAAGATAATTTTATAATTAAAAATAACTAGATTTAATGATGTAAATTGATTTAAACATCAAAATCTAGTTTTTTTAAACGATAATTTATCATAATCCGTATAAAATTATAAAATTAAATGTATAATAAAACTCTATTACTTTTTGATAGCAAAGTTTTCTGGTGGAAAAAAGTAAATAAATATGTTATCATGATAGTAAGGTGATACTTATGAAATATAACGATATTGTTGTTTTGATTCCATCTTATAATCCTAGTAAAAAAATCAAAGAAACTATTAATTTATTAAAAAACAATGGTTTTAATAACATTATTGTTATTGATGATGGTAGTACAAATAAAGATAATTTTAAAAATTTGAAATGCACTAAATTAATTAGTTATAAAGTTAATAAAGGCAAAGGTTTTGCTCTAAAAACAGGATTTAAATATATTGAAAAATTAAATGTTCAAGGAGTTATCACTATTGATGATGACCTTCAGCAAAATATAAATGATATAAAACATCTTTGTGATTTATTTTTAAAAGATTCTTGTGTTTATTTAGGTTGCCGAAACTTTGATAAAAATACACCTTTTAAAAGAAAGGTTGCTAATAAAGTGACAAATAAACTATTTTATATGCTTTATCACGAAAAAATAACAGACACTCAAAGTGGACTTAGAATTTTTCCTAAAAATTTATTAAAATTCTTAATTAATATCAAAGGTAATGGTTTTGAATATGAAACTAATGTTTTAAAATTTTTAGCTATGTATAAAATTAAAATTAAACAAATTCCTATAAAAACGATATATTTTAAAGGATCTAATGAATCAAGATATAAAGCCATAACAGACTCTATTAAGATTATAAAAGTTTTATTTAATAAAAAAAATATATAAAAAATAACTGCTTATAACAGTTATTACGAAAGTTCCTTGCAAATTAAATTACTAAGTTCTGTCGGATTATCAATTGGTAATCCTTCAATTAATCTAGCTTGAGCATATAGTATTTTACTATAATTTTCAAGCTCTTTTTTATCTTTTTTGTAAAGTTTTTTTAATTTTTCAGCTATTGGATGACTTTCATTTATTTCCAAAATCATATTAGCTTTAATGTCATTGCTATTTGGCATAGCACGCATAAATTTTTCCATTTGCGCAGAAATGGCACCTTCACTAGTTAGGCAAACAGGGTGCTTACTTAAATGATTAGTAAATCTCACTTTTTCGACTTCCCCAATAGCTTTTTTCATTGTTTCAAACATATCTTTATTTTCTTCATTTATTTTGTTTAGTTCTTCTTTTTCTTCTTTTGTATCTAAAGCTTCACTAGCACAGACATTAGCAAACTTTTTACCTTTATATTCAAATATTGTTTGCATAACAAACTCATCACCATACTCGGTTAAATATAATACTTCATAACCTTTATTTTTAGCGACTTCAGTTTGCGGAAGCATACTAGCTTTATCTATACTTTCACTACATGCATAATAAATAGTATCTTGAGTATCTTTCATTCTAGTGACATATTCTTCTAAGCTTGTATATTTATCAGAATTAGAAGAATGAAATAAAAGTAAATCTTGTAGTTTTTCTTTATCCATACCAAAGTTATTGCACAAACCTACTTTTAATTGTAAACCAAAAACATCAAAGAATTTTTCATATGTTTCTCTATCATTTTTAAGCATATTTTCAAGTTCTTTTTTTATTTTCTTTTCAATATTAGTGGCTATTTTTTGTAATACTTTATCTTGCTGTAATGTTTCTCTTGAAATATTTAATGATAAATCAGGACTATCGACAATACCTTTAACAAAACTAAAGTAATCAGGTAATAAATCAGAACATTTTTCCATAATCAAAACGCCATTTGAATAAAGTTGCAATCCTTTTTCATAATCTTTAGTGTAATAATCATAAGGGGCATGAGATGGAATATAAAGTAGGGCATTAAAACTAATTAATCCTTCATTAGAGAAGTGAATATATTTCATAGGCTTTTCATAATCATCAAATTTATCATTATAAAATGTCTGATATTCTTCTTCCGTTATTTTACTTTTATTTCTTTTCCATAAAGGAACTAAACTATTAACAACTTTTTCTTCATCTACTGTTTCGTATTCATCAGTTCCTTCTTTTTTCTTACTTTCTGGTATCATCATTTTAATTGGATAAGTGATGTAATCAGAATATTTTTTAATTAATGATTTAATTTCATTGACATCTAAATATTTATCATAATTATTATCATCATTATTTTTAATAGTTAAAATAACATCAGTACCATAACTATCTTTTACGCATTCTTTGGTAGTATAACCAGCAATGCCTTCACTAGACCAAGAATATGCTTTTTCCGCACCATAGGCTTTACTAATTACTTCTACTTTGCTAGCTACCATAAAAGCTGAATAAAAGCCTACACCAAACTGCCCAATTATATCAATATCTTTTTTCTTTTCGTTTTCTTCTTTAAATAATGAAGAACCACTTTTGGCAATTGTTCCTAAATTACTTTCAAGATCATCTTTACTCATACCAATACCATTATCAGATATGATTAACTGGCGCTTATCTTTGTCAATATTTACTTTAATATTAAAATCACTTTTATCTACTTTTATACTAGTATCAGTTAGTGATTTATAATGTAGTTTGTCAATAGCGTCACTAGCATTGGAAATAAGTTCTCTTAAAAATATATCTTTATTTGTGTAAATAGAGTTTATCATAAGCTCCATTAGTTTTTTTGATTCGGCTTTAAATTGTTTTTTAGCCATTTTATCATCTCCTTTAAGTTTCCATAAAAAAATAATAGCACTTTTGTTGGCACTTGTCAAGAGCGAGTGCTAAAGGCTATTTTTTTTCTTCTTTGGTTTTTTCATACATTTTTATTATTCTATTTTGATTATTAATTAAAGTTTCCATTTTATGATGCAAATCTTCTAAAATTAATTCGCTTTTTAAATCAGTTTTATAATCGTTTTGATTGCGTAAACTATCTTTTTTAGCCTCTCTATTTTGACTCATCATAATAATTGGCGCTTGCACTGCGGCAATACAAGAAAGCACTAAATTAAGTAAAATAAAGGGATAAGGATCGATAGCATCATTTTTTAAAACAATAGCATTTACTATAATCCAAGCTAACAAAAAAATTATAAACAGAAAAATAAAGGTCCAGCTACCAGCAATTGCGGAAAATTTATCAGCTATTTTTTCACCAAAAGTCATATTTTTAGCTTCTTCTTTATCGATATCTACAGCTAATGGACTATCAATTAACATATCAATTAACTCTTCTTCATCCGTAGTATCTAATTTTTGTTGCAATAGCATATTTACTATTTCTCTTTTTCTTTTATTTATCATATATTCCTTCCTTTACTATTTGACTTTAACTTGTCAAAACTAAAATCTATATCAGCTATATTTTGCGTAATATCAAAACTAGCTAAATAAGTTTTTATGCCTTCTTCATTTGTTTTACACAAACCTTTTTGAAGTAGTTGACTTGCAATTAACTTACCTTTGTTGCTATTTTTCAATACATCTGCCGGCCATTTTTTAAATTTAATTAACTGTTGTTTATTAGGTGTAAACTGGCCATAAGATGGATCAATTAAATAAGCTTGTTTTTTGTCATTTGGCATTGTGACCAAAAATTCATGATAATAATCTGTATCAATATAATCACTGAGTACTAACTTATAATATTCTATTCCTTGTTCTTTTAATAAAATACCAATATTATGAGCAAAATAAATACAAAGCCCTTCAGGCGAAAATTCTTCTTGATATTCTTTTACTTCTTCTAAAACTTCACTTACTGTAATTTCTATCATTTCTTCTTCCACTATATCACCAATTATATTATATCATTCTTTTAAATTTTTACACAATAAAACCCATAAAATTATTTATGAGTTTTGACAAATGGCTGAGCAATATTTTGATTTTGTCTCATTTTTTGATACATTTGCGCGGATAAAAGCGCCATATCATCTATATAAGAAATTCCTAAATAACTAGCACTGTGATTTATATTTAATAAATCAAATGGTAGTAAATCAGTGGCATATAAATTACTAATCATTTCCGTTAAGGAAATAACAGGAATCATTAAATTATCCGCTAAAGAAACAATTAATTCTTCTTCCGTTTTTTTATAAACAGCTATTTTATCAATTTCTTGTTGTCCTAAAACATTATAAAAGTCACAAATATTTTCAGCTGGCGATAGTTTAGTTATTTCTCCTTCGCTATATAAAGCTAAAGAAATATTATTATCACTGCTTGCAAATAAAATTTTTTCTTTCATTTTAATCCACCTTAGTTTCCCAAAGATCGTGTTTATTACAATAAGCATAAATAAATGAACCTTTAATATAAGGGAAAAGAGCTTTAGGTTCGTCCCCTGGTTTTAAATATTTTTTTGCAATTTTATCGTGACTTATTAAAGCAATCCAATTTATAAGATGATCCTTTTCCATAGGATGAGGAAGTTTACCAACTGTTACTTCTATTTTGTCATCATGAACTTTATAAACTGGCAAATGTTTTTCTTTGCTTGCCTCATTTTTATTTGCTTGCATTAATTGCATTTCCTTACCACAGCATTTTATTCTTTTTACATCGCCTTCGATTATTTCAATAACATTACCACAAACCGGGCATACATAAAATCTCATTTTTTCACTCTCCTTAATATATCATCAGCTGCTACTACACCGGTAGCGGCGGCAGTGACAATATTTCCTGCCTTACCAGCGCCATCGCCAATAAAATAAAGATTATAATTATTTAATTTAAAATTATTATCTGTTTCTATTTCATTACTGAAAAATTTTATTTCTGGACCATAAAGTAATGTTTCACCATTACTAACTCCTGGTACTATTTTATTTAAAACATCTAATCCTTCAATAATATTGGTAATTATTCTGTGAGGAAGAACTAAAGCTAAATCGCCGGCTACGCAATCTTTTAAAGTCGGGGTTATAAATCCTTTATTAATACGGTGCCATTCACTTCTTCTACCTTGCTTTAAATCTTTAAGCGTTTGAATAATTGGTTTACCGTCACCTAAAACATTAGCGATTCGCGCAATACTTTCCCCATATTCTCGGGTATTAGTAGTCGGTTCAGTTAAAGTTACTTTACTAATAAAAGCAAAATTGCTATTATTCGATTTAATATCTTTCAAAGCATGACCATTAACACAAATATAACCATAATAATTTTCTTTAGCGACAAAACCTCCTGGATTAGTACAAAAGGTTCTTATTTCATCATTATAAGTTTTTGTTTTAATAAAAATAGTTGGATCATAAATAACACTACATAATTTTTCTAATATTTCCTTTCGAACTTCAACACGAACGCCTATTTCAATACTTTTTGATAAATAAGGTATCTGGTATTTATCAGCTAGCTTTTGAATCCATTTAGCGCCGGTACGACCTGGTGCGATAACGACATTTTGAGCTTCAATACTATCTTTATTTTTTATAATTATTTTATGTTTACTTTCACTAGAACTTTGAATATCTAAAACTTCAGTTTTATCTAACAAACAAACACCTTTGTCTTTTAAATAATTAGTAAAATTTTTTATATATTTAGGTAAATGATCGCTACCTAAGTGCTTTTGTTTTATCAAAAGTAATCTTGCCCCTAAAATAGCTACTTCGCTTTTTATTTTCAAAGCTTCTTCCATATTACTAGGATAAATATCACTATCCATTCCAAATTTTGTAAAAATATTTTCGCATTTATCAATTAATTTATTAGCATCTTCTTCATTCATATATTTGAACAAATCACTTTTACCCAGTTTAGGAATGAAGTTTAATTTGCCATCGGAAAAAGTCCCAGCGCCACCATAACCAGATAATATTTGACAAGGATTACACCCTGCACATTTTTTGCTTTTTTTCATTGGACAAACTCTTTTATCGGCAAATCTTCCTTGATCTAATAACAATATTTTTAATTTTGGATTTTTTTCTATTAATTCATAAGCGGTAAAAAGTCCTGCGGGACCCGCACCAATTATTACAACATCATACTTCACCATAACCACCCTCCATTATAATTTTACTATAAAAATTTTATTTTTTGAAGTTTTTTTATTCATTTGGAATATTTAATTCATATTTAAGATATTCTAAAATGTAATTTAAGCAACCATCATATAAATCATCAAAGTATTCTTTATTTTCGACAGAAAGATTTTTATTTTTTTCTGTTAAATACTTATCCACAGTTTTATTATGTTTCTGCATATAGTTTTTTAAAAATCTTTTATCAAAAGTAATTTCTTGGTAATTTGGTATTTGATTTATGATATTTTCGTTACTAAACTTTTCAATATATCCATGACTTAATAAATATTTATCATACGGCATATATATTTGTCTTTTAAAATGCTTTAAATTAGCAATATGTTCATATTCTTTTTTTAATTTGTCGGGTCTTCTATCTTTAAAATCAAAGTATTTTTGATAAAAACGATAACTATAATATCTATCTGTTAATAAATGTATTAAATATCCAACAGATATTGGGTTATTTAAAGTATCTTTATATTCTTTTATAAACTGATAATAATTGGCTAAACGATAATATTCATCATTTATTTTTTGAAAATGTGACAATATATGTCTTCTATTATTTGTTAAATCAGGCAAAACACTGCCAAGCATAAGGGCATCATTATCTAATTTTAATTTTTTGTTGATGTCACAGGCAATTTTTATATGTATCATATGGCTTGGCATATTTTTTCACTCCTTATATGTTAAACTTTTTTTCTGCTATAAAACATTATAGCACATCTACCTCTTTATCGTACAGTAAAATATAAAAATTCAGGGCTATTTTGCTTCTGAATTTTCTTTTAAAAATCTTTTTAATAGAAAGGTTAAAAAGTAAGGAAATGTATAAAATTTACCATTAAAACCAATGTTTTTATTACAAATTTTTATTCCATATTTAATATCTGGATAAGCTTCACTATCGATTAAATTATTTAAGGAAGGGGTACTATTATCATTGGCTTTTACTTCTACTGGAATTAATGAGTTAACATCTCTAACAAAAAAACCCATTTCTACTGTTCCTTTTTCATTTTTATAAAAATATAGAGAATAACCTGCTTTTACCAGCATATCGGCAACAATATTTTCGTAAATAGCACCTTTATAAGTATTAAAATTTTTGTTATTACGCAAATCTTCACCAGCTTCTTCATCAAGACAGCCTATTAAAAGTCCTGTATCTCTAAAATAAATACGATAATTATCTGGATTAAAATTTCCTTTTAGTGGAAGCGAAGGGCTTTCTAAACAATAACATACATTTATAATACCTGCATTATTAAGCCAATCGATAGTACCGATGTATTCTCTATTTCTGGCGCCATGTTCAACTTTAGATATTTGAAATTTTTTATTTTCATTCCCAAGAAAAACAGGGATTTTATTATATACATTTAAAATTCTTGCCTGATCTACTCCCTGTGCATACTTAGTTATATCTTCTTTATAATCTAATAGTATTTGCTGCTGCATAGTTAATATACCACTGTAATTTTTATTTTGAATAAAAGTTCTAACAATGGCAGGCATCCCACCAATAATCATATACTCATGAAAATTATCTAACATAACTTGATATTCAAGTTTAGAAAACGGTTCACAATTTTTCATATGTACATATAATTCTTCTATTTGTTCTTGTTTATAACCTTTCGCCCATAAAAATTCTTCAAAATCCATGGAATACATTTCATAATCTTGTTTATTACCTACACTATTTGATTCTATTTCTTTATAATTAATTCCCATTAAAGAGCCTGAGCAAATAACATCATATCTTTTATCTATATTAAAAGACTTTAAAGAAGTAGCCGCATTTATACAATCTTGTATTTCATCAAAAAAAATTAAGGTTTTTCCAGGAATAAATTTAAAGTTAGGATTTATTAGTGAAATATTTTTTATAATTGTATCAACTTCAAATCCATCATCAAAAATAGCTTTATAGTGTTTTTGTAATACAAAATTTATTTCAATGACACTATCATAATTATTTTTAGCAAAGTTTTCGATAGCATCAGTTTTACCAACTTGTCTTGCTCCTTTAACAATTAATGGTAATTTATTTTTATCATTTTTCCAAGCTATTAAATAATCATCTATTTTCCGTTTAAGTCTAAGCATAAAATCACCTCTAAAAATATTATATCACATTTTTCTGACATTTTTAACTACATTTATCACATTTTTCTGATATTTTTAACTATATTTATCACATTTTTCTGATGTTATTTTGCTAAAATATCACAAAATTCCTGTTTTTTATAGGATTTTACATCTTTAAATATCATTTCTAATTAAATCTTTGACTTCAAATTTATCATTATTTTTTTCATTTACAAAATATATTTTATTTTTTGCATTTTATA
>CALVIK010000001.1 GCA_944329545.1 uncultured Bacilli bacterium | reverse complement strand
CTAAGCAATATAGTGCTAGATACGATGTTATTTTTCAGCAAAGTATTTGTACAGAAGAAAACCTTGATATTTTAAAATGGTTTTTAGAACATTTATTGAAAAAAGAAATAAAATCTTTAAAAGTTTTAACGCCTATATTACCAATTAATAATCGTCATGAACGAAATAAAACTGTAGATATTTTATTAGAAACAGAAACTGAAAGAATAAATGTCGAAGTTAATAATATTTATTATAAATCGCTTTTTATTAGAAACTTTGCTTACTTAGGTGCATCTTATAATGCTGCTGCGCCGAAAAATAAAGACTATACTTTAATGCCAGCTTTTATTCAAATAAATTTATCTTGGAATTTGCCAGCAATATATAAAGATGATCCATTATTAGTGTTTCAAGTAAAAGAAGATATACATAACTCTTGCTTTGTCGAAAATTTAAAAATTTTAGTTTATAATATGGACTATTATAAAAGGATGTATTATAATAAAAACGAAGTTACTGATAAATATTTACTTATGCTAGACTTAACTGGTAACGAATTAAAAAAAATATGCAAGGGAGATGCGATAATGGAAAAGTTTCAAAAAAATGTTGATAGGTTAAATGCCGATGCTGATGTGGTTCATTTTTTAAGTGCTGAAGAGGAAGAAGAAATATTAAAAAACACTTTTAAAAGTGAAGGCTTTAACGAAGGTTTTAATGATGGCTTTAATGATGGCTTTTGTGATGGAAAAGCTGAAGGACAAAAGGAAAGCAAATTTGAAATAGCACAAAAATTATTAAAAAAAGAGATGCCCTTTAATGATGTTTTAGAAGTAACAGGTCTATCCAAAGAAGAATTAAAAAAACTGCAGATGAATTTATAAAATATTACAAGATGAGTAATATTTTTTTAATTTTAACAGTTTTTTTTACATTTTATTTTGTTCTAGCATCTTATAATACTAATATATTAGATTAAAAGGGTGGTATTATGAAAAGAGTTAAAACCGTAAAAAAAAGAAAAGTAAAAAAAAGAATTTTTGTCTATATTTTTTTAGTTTTTTTAGGCTATGAACTTTCTTTCAACTTAATTATGAATTTTAAATTAGTTCATAGTAACGAGGAATTTGTCAAATGTCTACTTGCTGATTCTAATTATCATTTATTATATGAAAAAAAAGCTGATGATTTAGTTTCTAAATTATTTGCTAAAGCCTTGAATGTAAACGAACCCGTAAGTATTTTAGAAAATACCTTTCATTATAAAGGCGATAAAGTTGAAACGAGCTATGTTAAAAACATTAATAATGATATTATTGAAGTAGAAAACCCTAGCGTCTATATTTATAATTCTCATCAAGCGGAAGAATATCAAGGCCAAGGACTTGCTGCTTATAACATAAAACCGGGAGTAATGATGGCTTCTTATATTTTACAAGATAAATTAAATAAAGAGGGGGTTGCTTCTACAGTTTTAGAAGATAATTTAATTGATTACATGAATTTAAACAATATGTCTCATGCTAAAAGTTATGAAGCGAGTAGACAATTTGTATCACCGGCTATTAAAGATAAAGCCTATAAGCTTATAATAGACTTGCACCGCGATAGTGTTAGTAAAGACAAAGTGACAACTGTTATTAACAATAAATCTTGCGCTAAAATAATTTTTGTCAGCGGTTTAGATTATGAAACAAGTGATGAGAATTTAGCTAAAGCCAATAAATTAAATGCCATGATAAAAGAAAAATACCCGTCTTTAACTAGAGGTGTGTTAACTAAAGGCGGCGCGGGTGTTAATGGTGTTTATAATCAAGATTTAAGCCCTAATTTAATACTTTTAGAAATAGGTTCTCAGCATTCGACGATTGATGAGGTATTAAACACTTTAGAACTTTTAGCCCCAATAATAGCGGAGTATGTCAATGAAATATAAAGTATCTAAAAAGATTTTTCGCTTTACATTTTTAGTTTTTTTAACAGCTTTCTTAGTCTTATATTTTTCTGAAGGTATGGGGTATTTTGAATACAAAAACTATAAAAAAAGTGTTTTGACAGAAGAAAAAATTAAAGAATTTGAACAAGATGTAGCTAAAGGTAAAGAAGTAGATATTAAAGATTATTTGCCACAAACTGAAAATAATTATCAAAATACTATTTCCGCGACTGGTTTAAAATTATCAGCATTAGCAGAAAATTGTATAAAAAGCGCTGTTGATAGTAGTTTTAAGGCTTTAGCTAAATTAGCCGGCTCATAGCCTTTTTTCTATTTAAAAAATGTGTTATGATATAGATGGTGATTTTAATGGAAGAAATAATTATTGGTTGTCATGTTTCATATACTAAAGATAGTGGATTAGTAGGCAGCGTCAAGGAAGCCTTAAGTTACGGAGCCAATACTTTTATGTTTTATACCGGCGCTCCGCAAAACACCTTTCGCACGCCAGTAAATCTTGAAAATTTAAAACAAGCTTATCAGTTGATGAAAGAAAATAATATTGATATAAATAATGTCGTTATTCATGCGCCTTATATTGTCAATTTAGCTAATAATAAAGAACCAGAAAAATGGGATTTTGCCATTAAGTTTTTAAAAGAAGAAATTTCCAGAAGCCAAGTTTTTGGAGTTAATAAAATCGTTTTACATCCTGGCAGCCATGTCGGTCTTGGAACCGAAGTTGCTATTCAAAATATTGCTGATGCTTTAAATATCATTTTAAAAGGTGAAGGACCTAGTATTTTATTAGAAACGATGGCTGGTAAAGGTAGTGAGGTTGGTAAAACATTTGAAGAAATTAGAGCCATAATGGATAAAGTTGAAAACAAGCAAAGAATTAAAGTTTGTCTTGATACTTGTCATATAAATGATGCTGGCTATGATGTTAAAAATTTTGATAAAGTTTTAGAAGAGTTTGATAAAGTAATTGGCCTTGATAAATTAGCGTGTCTTCATATTAACGATAGTAAAAATGATTTAGAATCTCATAAAGATCGTCATGAAAATTTGGGTCTTGGTCATTTGGGATTTGATACTTTAATAAAAGTAATTTATCATCCAAAATTAAAAAAAGTTCCTAAAATTTTAGAAACTCCTTATGTTAGTGAAAACAATGATTCTAAAAAAAGATTGTATCCACCATATAAGTTTGAAATTGCTATGATTAAAAATAAAAAAATGAATGATAATTTAATTAGTGATATCAGGAATTATTATAAATAATTTTGATATTTCTTTTTATATTCATTGTATAAATTAATAATTAATTCATAATTTTTTTTCGATAAATTAGCTTTTAAGAAAACCTTTATTTGTTCATCGTGACCATTTAATATGTCTAAGTAATTATTTTTAGTAATATGATATAGTAAATTTAATTCTTTTTCTGTTAAAAAAATATTGTTTTTTTTAGCAAAATCATTTATATTATTTATGGTGAGATTATTAATATATTTTTCGATAAAATAATTCATAGTTCCCCCTTTATATTAAATATATGAAAAAAAGTTTCGGAGGTGATAAAATGCTTAAAAATTTTAAAAAAAAGAAAAAAACTATTGTGCAAAAAAGTTTATCCGCAGTAAAAAAAAGAAAACCGATGACTTTTTTTTCTGGTTATAAAATAAATAAAGATGTGCGTATTGAAATTGAAAAACGCTATAATATTTTAACAGCTATTGTTATGCTTTTTATTCTTGTTTTAATTATTGGCCTGTTTTTTGTTCAAGTTGTTCAAAATGAACATTACGCTTCGGAGATGGAAAGTTTAACTAAACAAATAGTTTATGGTGATTCAGCGCCACGGGGGCGTATTTATGACCGTAATGGCAACTTAATTGTCGACAACAAACCATTAAAAGTAATTTCTTATCAAAAGCCCTCAGGAGTTAGTAGTAAAGAAGAAATAGAAGTGGCTTATAAACTAGGTGATATGATAGATTTAGATGTTTCTAAGTTAAAAGAAGTTGATTTAAAATATTTTTGGCTTGTTAATCACCCGAAAAAAGCTAAGGCTAAAATAACTGATGAAGAGTGGGAACGCTTGGAAAAAAGAAAAATAACTAACGATGACATTAACAAATGGCAAATAGAGCGTATAACTACTGAAGATTTAAGTATTTACGATAATCGTGATAAAAAAGCTGCTTATATTTATACACTTATGAATACGGGTTATTCTTATGAAGAAAAGACTATTAAAAACGAAAATGTCACCGATGAAGAATATGCTTTAGTATCGGAAAATATTAGTGAGCTTAAAGGTGTTAATACGAAATTAGATTGGGAACGAGAATATCCTTATGGTAGTGTTTTTCGTTCAATTTTAGGTAATGTTTCTTCTAGTTCTTCTGGCCTGCCGGCCGAACTTAAAGAATATTATTTAGATAAAGGATATAGTTTAGATGACCGCGTTGGTATTAGTTATTTAGAATATGAATATGAAGATGTTTTAAAAGGTAAAAAAGATAAATTTCAAGTTCAAGATGATGGATCTTATACTTTGATCGAAGAGGGTAAAAGAGGTAATGACATTGTTTTAACGATTGATATTGAACTGCAAAAGGCTTTAGAAGAAATTTTAACAGCCGAAGTTTTAAATACGAAAAAAGAAGCTAATACCGAATTTTATAATAGATCATTTGCTATTATTGCCAATCCTAATACAGGAGAAATTTTAGCGATGGCTGGTAAACAAGTGAAAGAAGAAAATGGTCAGTATAAAATCTATGATTATACTCCAGGAATTGTTACTTCTCCAGTGGTTATGGGTTCAGCTGTTAAAGGAGCCAGTCAAATAGTTGGATATAATACAGGAGCTTTAAAAATTGGGGAAAAGCGTTATGATACTTGCGTTAAAATTGCGGCTACACCGGAAAAATGTTCTTGGAAATATTTGGGTTATTTGAATGATATTACCGCTTTAGCGCAATCTTCGAACACTTATCAATTTTATACAGCTATTAAAGTTGGTCATGGTAATTATGTATACAATAAACCACTTTCGGTTGATAAAGAAGCTTTTACGACTTACCGAAATACTTTTGCGGAATTTGGTTTAGGTGTTAAAACGGGAATTGACTTACCGGTTGAAAGCTTAGGTTACAAAGGAAATAGTACATCTTCAGGCCATTTATTAGATTTTTCGATAGGTCAATATGATACTTATACGCCAATTCAATTAACTCAATATATTGGAACAATTGCAAGTGGAGGCGCTAGAGTAAAACCATATTTATATAAAGGACTTTATAATAATGGTCAAATTGAAAATGAAACAGAAACGACTGTTTTGAACAAAGTAAATACAAAAACTGAATATTTAGATCGAGTAAAACAAGGTTTTGAAGCCGTTATGAGCTATGGAACCGGAGCTGGTTATATTAATATGACTTATAAACCAGCCGGCAAAACCGGAACTAGTCAAAGTTTTATCGATACTGATGGAGATAATGTTGTTGACAAAGAAACTATTACAACGACTTTTGTTGCTTATGCGCCAAGTGACAATCCAGAAGTTACTTTTACGATTATTTCCCCTGATGTTTCACGAAGTGATGGGCGAACTACTTATCAATCATCGGTAAATAAGCGATTAGCGCAAGCAATTTCACAAAAATACTTTGAAATTTATCAATAATTTGGTATAATATGTATAGATATGTAAAAAAGGAGGGAAAATCATGGCAAAAAAAGGTGAAGCAAGAGAAAATACGACCCTTGTTTGTACTGTTTGTAATAATGAAACTAAGCGTACAGAAAAAAATAAAAGAAATACTCCAGAGCGTCTAGAGTTAAAAGTTTACTGTCCAAAATGCCGTAAACATACTTTACATAAAGAAAAAAAATAAAATATGGAGATGATTAAATGATTAATATTAATGACATAAAAAATGGGATGACTGTAATCATTGAAGGTAATATCTATTTAATATTAGAATTTCTTCATGTTAAACCGGGTAAAGGTCCAGCTTTTGTTAGAATAAAACTCAAAAATTTAAGAACTGGTTCAACTATTGAAAAAACTTTTAATACCAATATTAAATTAGAAAAAGCGATTATTGAAAAAATGCCAATGCAATATTTATATGGTAGTAGTGATGTTTATAATTTTATGAATATGGAAACTTATGAACAAATTGAACTTACTAAAACGCAAATTGGTGATGATGCAAAATATTTAAAAGAAGGATTAGAAGTTGATGTTACTTTTTATAAAGGTGAACTTTTAGGAATAACTTTACCAGAAAAAATTAGTTATGCGGTAACGCAAGCTGAACCAGCTGTTAAAGGTAATACAGCTACTAATGCGACTAAAGAAGTTGAATTAGAAAATGGTTTGAAAGTTAAAGTTCCATTGTTTATTAGTGAAGGTGATACGGTTATAGTATCAACTAAAGATGGAAAATACGATTCAAGAGCATAAATAAAAGAAAGAATAAAAAGAGGTGGAAATATGTTGGAAAAAGAAAGATTTTTAGCAATCAAAAAATTAGCAAATAAAATTCGTAAAGATAATGAAGATTTGTTTAAAAAGTTTGAAAAAGAATCAGTAGAAGATGCAATCAACGAAAAAGAAGAATTTATTGAAAATGTTATCGATAGCATGGGAATTCATTTTGATGATGGTGAACAAGGCAGGGAAGAAAAACAAATTTTTAGAGCAAATATTTTGCTTCCTGATGATTTAGATTTCTTCGAAACTTATTCTAAAGATAAAAACATTCGTAATTTAATGAATAAATATCAAGTTAGTATAGAAGATGTTATGAGTAAAATAACAGAACTTAATATTTATGGTGATTACATTGATACCTTTGCTGGAGATACTGATGATTTTGTTGATGAGATGGTTAATATTTCTTCAAAAGAAGCTGAAAACTTGTTAGATGAAATTGAAGATTTATCAAATGTTATGGAAAGTTTAAATGTTTTAAGTGATGACATTGAAGAAGAACCAAAAGAAGAAAAACCTTTATTAACACCACATGAAATATTTGCTAGTAAACCAGAAGAAGTAAAAGAAGATGAAGAAATTGATGATTTAGCTAATATCAGTAATGCTGTTGATGGATTTGTAAATAACTATAATCAATTACACGCTAATTTAGATGAAGCTAATGAACAAATTAATTCATTAAAAGAAGAAATTAATGAATTAAAGAAAAATAATTTAGAAGCTGTTAGTGCTCTTAATAGTGAAAAAGATGCTAAAAATCGCTTAGAAGCTGAAAATATTAAATTAAAAGACCAAATGAATGAAATGAAAAACAAATTAAATAAAACTTCAGCTTTATTAAAAAGAATATATGATAGTATTCCAAAAGACAGATAATGTCTTTTTTTGTCAAAAAATGTTAAAAAAAGTGATTTATCGAAAAAATTACTTGTTTTTTTTTTTTTTTTTTTTTTTTTTTTTTTTTTTTTTTTTTTTTTTTTTTTTTTTTTTTTTTTTTATATTATAAAATTTAATTTTTTTTTTTTTTTTT